>NZ_CP118615.1:6635000-6935000 GCF_028993575.1 Micromonospora cathayae
CGGCGAGGAGGTGCCGGCGTTCGTCCAGCTGCCGGTGCTGACCGCGGTGACCGGCCACGACATCGCGGTCGCGTACGGCAACCCGGACCAGCACGGGGCGACCGCTCCGGTGCTGCTGCGGCTGGAACTGGACCCGGCGACGGATCCGGACGCGGACTCGTTCCTCAGCCTGCACCCGCCGGCCGGGCATCCCGGGCCGCCCGGTCGCTACTTCGCCTCGGCGTGCGGGATGCTCTTCTCCGGGATCCAGCCCGACGTGCGGTACGCCCGCCGGGGTGACGCGATGACGAAGGCGGTCGCCACCGCCCGCGAGGCGCTGCCGGACGTCCGGGCCCGGTTCCTGGCCGGCGCGCTACCTGACGAGACGCAGCTGGTGGTGAAGTACGGCATCCCCGGCGACGACGGCCCGGAGTACGTCTGGGCGGCGGTGACCTCCTGGGAGGTGGCGGACCGGATCACCGGCACCAGTTCCAGCGACGCCACCACCGACCCGGAGGTGCGGATCGGCTCCCCGGTCGTGGTGGAGAGCAGCGACGTGGTCGACTGGGCCCTGCTCGGCCCCGCCGGTGTCCTCGAGGGTGGCTGGACCCAGGCCGTCCTGGACTCCGGCGACCCCACCCACCCCCCACCCCCCTAGCTCCCGCCTCCCCCCACCCCGCCGCCCTCCTCCCTCCCGTCCCCCCGCGCTCTCGCTCGCCCTCCTCGTTGATCATGAAGTTATTGCTTCCGGCTCGGCGTGTCCGAGTACCTAACTTCATGATCAACGAGGCGAGCCACCGGGGGGCCGCCGGGGGCGGGGTGGGGTGGGTTAGCGGACGGAGGGGTGGATGAAGGGCGGGCGGGTGACGGTCATGGGTGCGCGGCGGCCCCGGACGTCGACCTCGACCTCGTCGCCGTCGGCCAGGTTCGCCGTCGTGTCGAGCAGCGCCAGGGCGATGCCCTGCTTGCGGGTCGGCGAGAAGGTGCCGCTGGTGACGGTGCCGACCGCCGTGTCGCCGACGTACACGGTCATGCCGGGACGCGGGATGCCCCGGTCCACCGCGACCAGGCCGCGCAGCGTCCGGCGCGGGCCGGCGGCCTTCTCGGCGAGCAGCGCGTCCCGGCCCCAGAAGGCCGGCTTGTCCCAGCCGACCGCCCAGCCGGCGCGGGCCTGCACCGGGGTGATCTCCAGCGACAGGTCCTGCCCGTGCAGCGGGTACCCCATCTCGGTGCGCAGGGTGTCCCGGGCGGCCAGGCCGCAGGCCCGCAGCTCGGGGTCGGCGGCGTGCAGCGCGTCCCACACGGCCACCGCGTCCGCCGCCGGCACCACCAGCTCGTACCCCAGTTCACCGGTGTAGCCGGTCCGGCAGACGGTCAGCTCGACGCCGTTCAGGGCGGCGGTGGAGAAGCTCATGTAGTCGTGGGCGGTGGGCAGGCCGAGGGCCTCGAGCAGGGCCGCCGAGCGGGGACCCTGCACGGCCAGCACCGCGTACGCCTCGTGTTCGTCGCTGACGGTGACCGACGACGGCGCGGCGGCGCGCAGCCGGCGTACCACCTCGGCGGTGTTCGCCGCGTTCGGGATGAGGAACACGTGCTCGTCGGAGTGCAGGTAGGCGATGACGTCGTCGACCACCCCGCCGGTGGCGTCGTCGCAGCACAGCGTGTACTGCGCCCGGCCGGGGCCGATCCGGCGCAGGTCGTTGCTGAGGCAGGCGTTGACGAGGTCGGCCGCGCCGGGGCCGGTCACCCGGGCCTTGCCGAGGTGGGAGACGTCGAAGACGCCGACGGCCTCGCGGACGGCGGTGTGCTCCCGGAGCACCCCGCCCCCGGCGTACTCCAGCGGCATCTCCCAGCCCCCGAAAGGGGCGAACTTCGCACCGAGAGCGGCGTGCCGCTCGTGCAGCGGGGAACGGCGCAGCCGGGGCGCGGCGGCGTCGGGGGTTACGTCGGTCATCAGTTTCCTTCCGTGGATACTGCGGCAGTCAGGCCGGAGAGGAAGCGGAACCCCTGCG
The DNA here is from genome assembly GCF_028993575.1 of Micromonospora cathayae. Classification (NCBI taxonomy): domain Bacteria; kingdom Bacillati; phylum Actinomycetota; class Actinomycetes; order Micromonosporales; family Micromonosporaceae; genus Micromonospora; species Micromonospora cathayae. Next base: position 6,636,992 of record NZ_CP118615.1, read on the forward strand.
CAGCGGTGCCGGCGAATCGATCCGCTGCCAAGGCGGACCGGCGTCCGCCCGCACCCCACCGCGAGGCTCACCGGCTGGCTTGCTAGCTTGTGAGGTGTGTCCAGGACGGTGAAGCGGGCGTTCAGGTACCGCTTCTACCCGAGCGATGCGCAGGCCGCCGAGCTTACCCGGACGTTCGGGTGTGTCCGGCTGGTCTACAACATGGCCTTGGCCGCCCGGACCGAGGCGTGGACGCTCCGTCAGGAACGGGTCACCTACGCCACCACATCGGCGATGCTGACCGCCTGGAAGAAGACCGAGGATCTGGCGTTCCTCAATGAGGTCTCTTCGGTTCCGTTGCAGCAAACGTTGCGACACCTGCAGGCCGCCTTCACCAACTTCTGGGCGAAACGCGCGAAGTACCCGACGTTCAAGAACAAGAAGAAGTCCCGCCGGTCGGCGGAGTACACCACAAGCGCCTTCCGCTACCGCGACGGTTACCTCACCCTCGCGAAGATGACCGAACCCCTCGACATCGTGTGGTCCCGGCCGCTGCCCCAGGATGCGACACCGTCCACGGTGACCGTGTCTCAGGACCCGGCCGGACGCTGGTTCGTGTCCCTGCTCTGCGACGACGTGATCGAACAGGTCTCCGCGTCGGGCATGGTCGGCGTGGACGCCGGACTCGACAGCCTGCTCACCCTCTCAACCGGCGAGAAGATCACCAACCCCCGGTACGAACGCCGGGACCGTGAGCGGCTGGTGCGCGCCCAGCGGAACCTGGCCCGCAAACAGGAAGGCTCCCACAACCGGACCAAAGCCCGCCTCGCGGTCGCCCGGGTGCACGCTCGCATCGTCGACCGTCGCCGTGACCATCTCCACAAACTGACCACTCGACTCGTTCGTGAGAATCAAACGATCGTGATCGAGGACCTGACCGTACGCGGCATGGTCGCCAACCACCGCCTGGCCCGCGCGATCAGCGACGCGGCGTGGCGGCAGTTCCGCACCATGCTCAAGTACAAAGCCCACTGGTACGGCCGGAACCTTGTCGTCGTGGACCGCTGGTTCCCGTCGTCCAAGCTGTGCTCGGCCTGCGGGGCTCTCGCGGAGCGGGTACCTCTACACGTGCGGACGTGGACCTGCCGATGCGGGCACACCCACGACCGCGACGTCAACGCGGCCCGCAACCTTCTCGCGGAGGGGCTCTCCGTGACCGCCTGTGGAGACGGCATAAGACCCCAACGGGCGCACGCCCGCACCGGGCAGCCGTCGACGAAGCAGGAACCCCCTGGGGTGACCCAGGGAACCCCTGTCCTTTAGGGCGGGGAGGATTGTCAAGGGTGGGAACTTACCGAAGATCGTGCTGGTGGTTAGCATCGGCGGGACCCGCCAACACGACCGGCGGGACAGCCCGGTCAGCGGCGGGTAGGTTGCCGCCGTAGACCTCCACCGCCGGTACGCGATCAGCGGCCGGCCCGGCCCGCCCGGAGTAGCTTCAGTGACATCGCCCAGCACCACCCTGAGCCTGGTCGACACCGACCCCGCCGAGCTTGCCGTCGACGCCATCGTGATCGGCGTGCACAGTCAGACCGGAGAGCAGGACGCCACCAGCGGCCCCGCCGGGTCCCTGCTCCTGGGCAGCGGTGCGGAGAGCATCGCCGCGGCGTTCGACGGCAAGCTGACCGAGACGCTCGCGCTCCTCGGCGCGACCGGCGGCGCCGGTGAGGTGATCAAGCTCGCCACGCTGGGTACGATCACCGCCCCGCTCGTCGCCGCGGTCGGGCTCGGTCCCGAACCGACCGGTGCCGCTCCCGCGCCGGAGGTGCTGCGCCGCGCCGCCGGGGCGGTCGTCCGGGCGCTGGCCGGGGCCCGGCGGGTGGCGTTGAGCCTGCCGCTGCCCGACGACGCCGACGCGCCGGCCGCCCTGCGGGCGGTCGCCGAGGGCGCGCTGCTCGGCGGCTACCGGTTCGCCGGTTACAAGACCCGGCCGCAGCCGGCCCGGCGGGAGCCGGTGGCCGAGGTGCTGGTGGCGGTGCCGGACGCCGGGGACGCCGGCGCGCAGGCCGAGATCGTCCGGGCGCAGACGGTGGCCGGGGCGGTACGGCTCAGCCGGGACTGGGTGAACACCGCACCGAACGAGCTGCGCCCGCCGGTGTTCGCCGACGCGGTGGCCGAGGCCGCGCGGGCGGCCGGGCTCGAGGTCGAGGTGCTCGACGAGGCGGCGCTGGCCGCCGGCGGGTACGGCGGCATCATCGCCGTCGGCCAGGGTTCGGAGGCCCCGCCGCGCCTGGTCAAGCTGACCTACACGCCGGAGGGCGGGGCGACCGGCAAGCGGGTCGCGCTGGTCGGCAAGGGCATCACCTTCGACACCGGCGGTATCTCCATCAAGCCGCCGCAGGGCATGTGGGAGATGAAGTCGGACATGGCCGGGGCGGCGGCGGTCGGCGCGGCGATGCTGGCCGTGGCGGCGCTCAAGCCGGCGGTGACGGTGAACGCGTACCTGCCGATGGCGGAGAACATGCCGTCGGGCACGTCGTACCGGCCGGGTGACGTGATCACCATGTTCGACGGCAAGCGGGTCGAGGTGCTCAACACCGACGCCGAGGGCCGGCTGATCCTGGCCGACGCGATGGCGCGGGCCTGCCAGGACGGCTGTGACTACCTGCTGGAGACCTCCACCCTGACCGGCGGTCAGGTGATCTCGCTGGGCAAGCGGGTCGCCGGGGTGATGGGTACGCCCGAGCTGTGCGAGCGGGTCCGGGCGGTCGGCGACAGCGTCGGCGAGCCGGCCTGGCCGATGCCGCTGCCGGACGACGTGCGCAAGGGCATGGACTCCGACGTCGCCGACATCTCGCAGGTCAACGCGGGGATGGACCGGGCCGGCCACATGCTCCAGGGCGGCACGTTCCTGCGCGAGTTCGTCGCCGACGAGGTGCCCTGGGCGCACATCGACATCGCCGGGCCGAGCTACCACTCGGGTGAGGCGACCGGCTACTGGACCAAGGGCGGCACCGGGGTCCCGGTGCGGACCCTCGTCCAGCTCGTCGAGGACATCGCCGCCGAGGGCTGAGGTGTCAGGAAGGGCCCCTGCTGACGCTGCGCGCGTCCAGCGGGGGCCCGCCCGGTACCGGCGCGGGCACCGGCAGACGTGGATCTCAGTACAGCTCGGGGCGGCGCTTGCGGCGCTCGTTGAAGTCGCGCATCCGCTGCGGGTACCCGACCAGCCGCACGTCGTAGATCGGGATGGCGAGCCGGTGGGCGAACCGGCGGGCGTTCTCCGGCGAGTCGATACGCCGGCGGGTCCACTCGCCGTCGTCGGCGATCAGGATGACCGTGGTCTCGGTGACGGTGGTCTGCGGTTCGATGAACGCCTCGACGCCCGGCCGGGTGCGGACGAAGTTCTCCAGATGCTCCAGATCGGCACGGTTGGCGGGGCGTCCGGGGGACGCGCCGCCACTGGTCTTACGTCGTCGGAACAGGGCCACCGGCCATCCCCTCCACCTGCCGTCTCGAGAAGGCACCGCCAAGAGTACGTGTCCTCGACGTGTCATTGAGCACCTCACTACGCGCTCTGATCCGGCAAGTGACAAGATGACCGAGGCGAGTATGCCCGTTTCCTGGCATGACCCTCGTAGCAGCGACGCGACCTGGGAGTTGAGTGTGAGCGAGCCGAACGACGCGACCTTCGACGTTGTCATCCTCGGAGGAGGCAGCGGCGGCTACGCGGCAGCGCTGCGCGCCGCCCAACTCGACCTGTCGGTCGCGCTGATCGAGAAGGGCAAGCTGGGCGGGACGTGCCTGCACAACGGCTGCATTCCGACCAAGGCCCTGCTGCACGCGGCGGAGATCGCCGACAACACCCGCGAGTCGGAGCAGTTCGGGGTCAAGGCCGAGCTGGTCGGCATCGACATGGCCGGGGTCAACTCGTACAAGGACGGCGTGGTCTCCCGCCTGTACAAGGGCCTCCAGGGCCTGGTGGGCGGCGCGAAGAACATCACCTTCGTCGCGGCCGCCGGCAAACTGGTCGGCCCGAACGTGGTCGAGGCCGACGGCAAGCGGTACACCGGCCGTAACGTGATCCTGGCGACCGGCTCGTACGCGCGTAGCCTGCCCGGCCTGGAGGTCGACGGCGAGCGGGTCATCACCAGCGACCACGCGCTCACCCTGGACCGGGTGCCGCAGTCGGCGATCGTGCTCGGCGGCGGCGTGATCGGCGTCGAGTTCGCCAGCGTGTGGAAGTCCTTCGGGGTGGACGTGACCATCATCGAGGCGCTGCCCCGGCTGGTCGCCGCCGAGGACGAGGAGTCGTCGAAGGCCCTGGAGCGGGCGTTCCGCAAGCGGAAGATCAACTTCAAGGTGGGCAAGCCGTTCGAGAAGGTCGAGAAGACCGAGAACGGCGTGAAGGTCACCATCGCCGGCGGCGAGACCGTCGAGGCCGAGCTGCTGCTGGTCGCCGTCGGTCGTGGCCCGGTCACCGCCGACCTCGGGTACGAGGAGCAGGGCGTCAGGCTCGACCGGGGGTACGTGCTGACCGACGAGCGGCTGCGCACCGGCGTGCCGAACCTCTACGCGGTCGGTGACATCGTGCCCGGTCTCCAGCTCGCCCACCGCGGCTTCCAGCAGGGCATCTTCGTCGCCGAGGAGATCGCCGGCCGGAACCCGGCGGTCATCGACGAGGCCGGCATCCCGCGGGTCACCTACTCCGACCCGGAGCTGGCGTCGGTCGGCCTCACCGAGGCCAAGGCCAAGGAGAAGTACGGCGCCGACAAGGTCAAGACGTACAACTACAACCTGGGTGGCAACGGCAAGAGCCAGATCCTCAAGACGACCGGCTTCGTCAAGCTGGTCCGGGTCGAGGACGGTCCGGTGGTCGGCGTGCACATGGTCGGCGCCCGGGTCGGTGAACTGATCGGCGAGGCTCAGCTCATCTACAACTGGGAGGCGTACCCGGCCGAGGTGGCGCAGCTCGTGCACGCCCACCCGACGCAGAACGAGGCGCTCGGCGAGGCGCACCTCGCCCTGGCCGGCAAGCCGCTGCACGCACACGCCTGATCACACCCAATCCGCGACGTCCGGCGGCAAGCGGGCGAGGATCCGCACCAGGCCACGAAGGAGTCTTAGAAGATGCCGGTATCGGTCACCATGCCCCGGCTCGGCGAGAGCGTCACCGAGGGCACCGTCACGCGCTGGCTCAAGCAGGAGGGCGACACCGTCGAGGTCGACGAGCCGCTGCTCGAGGTGTCGACCGACAAGGTCGACACCGAGATCCCGTCCCCGGCGGCGGGTGTGCTGAGCCGGATCGTGGTGGGCGAGGACGAGACCGCCGAGGTCGGCAGCGAGCTGGCGGTGATCGCCGGTGAGGGCGAGGAGACCGGCGGCGGCGCACCCGCGCAGCAGCAGGAGGCTCCGGCCGAGGAGGCCGAGCCCGCCGCCGAGCCGACCGCCGCCGCCGAGGGCACCGGTGCGGAGCCGGAGCAGCCGAAGGCGGAGGCCGCGCCGGCCGCCGAGGAGCCGAAGGCCGCGCCGTCGGGCGAGGGCACCCCGGTGACGCTGCCGGCACTCGGCGAGAGCGTCACCGAGGGTACGGTCACCCGCTGGCTCAAGCAGGTCGGCGACACCGTCGAGGTGGACGAGCCGCTGCTGGAGGTCTCCACCGACAAGGTCGACACCGAGATCCCGTCCCCGGTCGCCGGCACCCTGCTGGAGATCAAGGTCGCCGAGGACGAGACCGCCCCGGTCGGCGCGACCCTGGCCGTGGTCGGCGCGGCCGGTGCCGCCCCCGCCGAGGCCAAGCCGGAGCCGAAGGCCGAGGAGCCCAAGGCCGAGGCGAAGCCGGAGCCGAAGGCGGAGGAGCCGGCCGCCAAGCCGGAGCCGAAGCAGGAGGCGAAGGCCGAGGAGCCCACCCCGGGCATGTCGTACAACGAGCCGGCCGCGGAGGCCGAGACCGCCGCCCAGCCGGCGCAGGCCGAGCAGAAGTCGGCGCCGGCCGCTCCCACGCCGACCCCGCAGCGGCCGTCCGCCCCGGCGGCCGGTGGCGGCGAGGAGGCCGCCGGGTACGTCACCCCGCTGGTCCGCAAGCTCGCCAGCGAGCACGGCGTGGACCTGGCCGCGATCAAGGGCACCGGGGTCGGTGGCCGGATCCGCAAGCAGGACGTGCTGGACGCCGCCGAGAAGGCGAAGGCCGCCAAGGCCCAGCCGGCTCCGGCCGCAGCCGCCCCGGCCGCTCCCGCCGCCGAGGCCAAGCCGAAGCCGCAGCCGAGCGCCAAGCGCGGCAGCACCGAGAAGCTGCCCCGGATCCGCGCGGTCATCGCCAAGCGGATGCAGGAGTCGCTGCACGAGATGGCGCAGCTGACCACGGTGGTCGAGGTGGACGTCACCAAGGTCGCGAAGCTGCGGGCGCGGGCCAAGGACGCCTTCCTGGCCCGGCACGGCGTGAAGCTGTCCTTCCTGCCGTTCTTCGCCCTCGCGGCCGTCGAGGCGCTCCAGGCGTACCCGATCGTCAACGCCAGCATGGACCTCGACGCCGGTACGATCACGTACCCGAAGTCGGAGAACCTGGGCATCGCGGTGGACACCGAGCGGGGCCTGATGGTGCCGGTCATCCACGACGCCGGTGACCTGAACCTGGGTGGCGTCGCCAAGCGGATCGCCGACCTGGCCGAGCGGACCCGGACCAACAAGATCAACCCGGACGAGATCGCCGGGGCGACCTTCACCCTGACCAACACCGGCAGCCGGGGCGCGCTGTTCGACACCCCGATCGTGCCGTCGCCGCAGTCGGCGATGCTCGGTACCGGTGCGGTCGTCAAGCGTCCGGTCGTGGTCAACGACCCGGAGCTGGGCGAGGTGATCGCGGTCCGGTCGATGGTCTACCTGGCCCTGTCGTACGACCACCGGCTGATCGACGGCGCGGACGCGGCCCGCTTCCTGGTCGCGGTCAAGGAGCGCCTGGAGGCCGGCAACTTCGAGGCCGAGCTGGGTCTCTGACCTGTAGCGCACGTCGAAGGGGCACCCCGCCGAGCGGGGTGCCCCTCCGCTGTCCCGTCTGCTCGCACGCCGCACGCCGCACGCCACCCGCCGCCCGCCGCCCGACACAATGTGCGGCATCTTGGCGTCTCGGCACGAGATGACGGCCCGGGATGCCGCATCTCGTGTTGATCATTCGCCCCATCGGGATTCTTCCCTGCCATGAACGGCGATCCAGTGCGGCTGGAGGACGGCTGGAGACGTCGGCCAGGGCGGCAGAGCACCGGCTAGGGTGTCATCAGCGTTGCCGGGCGTCCCGGTCCGAACGACATCCCCGGCCAGACAGGACGCACCCATGTCGACCACCCCGCAGACCGTCATCGACACCGGCGCCGACCTGGTCACGTTGATCAACGTGTTCACGGTGGCCCCGGAACGCCAGGCCGCGCTGGTCGCGGCACTCGACCGTACGACCAGGGAGTTCTTCGCCACCGTGCCGGGCTTCCGGTCGGCGAACGTGCACGCCAGCCAGGACGGCACCCGGGTGGTGAACTACGCCCAGTGGGCCAGCGCCGCACACTTCCAGGCCATGCTCCGGATGCCGGAGGCCCGCCCGCACCTGGCCGCCATCGGCGCGCTGGTCGAGGCCAGCGACCCGAAGCTGTACGAGGTCACCAGCGTCCACCGCCCCGCGCGTTGACCGTTACGTCGACCCGGTCGGCGGGTTGTCGGTGACGAACACCCCGAGCCCGTGCACGCCCTCGACGAGCCCCTGGGTCTGAAGCACGAGGATGGCCTGACGCACGACACCGGCCGACACACCGTGCTCCTGCCGGAGCTGAGCGGTGGACGGCAGCTTGTCGCCGGGGGCGAGTTCTCCGGACGCGATCTGCCCACGGATAAGTTCCGCGAGCTGCGCCCACTTGGGCTTGGCGGGCATGGTGACTCCCTGGTCTGCACCGCCATTTGATCACAACAAACTTTGCGAGACAAGTACGAGGTAGTCCGTTGACTTTGTCAGTCTAGTCTGACAAAGTTCGTGGCGGCTGGCTCCCTGGTCTGCAAACCCGGAGCCGGTCGTCCTGCAGGACGCGCCCGGCCGGTCGACCTCCCCCGTGGACCGGCCGGGTGCCCCGCCGCCCCCCGTACCGGGAGGAACCGATGCCGCCGTCCCGACCACCTGAACCCGTACCGCTGGCTCCCCGGCACCGGCCGACCTGGCGTGGCTGGCGGCGCTGGTGTTCCTGCGGCCTGCGCTGGGCCACCTGCCCGGACCGCCGGCTCCCGGTCCGCACCGAGCCGCCGGCCCGCGCACCCCGGCCCCGTAACGGCGGTCACTGGTGACACCGACCCGACCGCACACTCCGGTACGCCCGATCTGGCTCTGCCGGGCCTGCGCCCGACCGTGGCCGTGCGGGACCGCCCGCCTCACCCTGAACCGCGAGTACGCCGACGACCGGATCGGCCTGTGCCTGTACCTGTCGAGTCAGCTCCACCAGGCGGTGGCCGACCTCTACCGGCTCAACCCGGACCGGGCGCCCGAGCCGCCGCAGCTCTTCGCCCGCTTCCTCGGCTGGGCCCGGCTCCGCCCGACGGTCAGCGCCGACCGGGAACCCGACTGACCTGCATCCGCCGACCCGGTTCTGGGCAAAGATAGGGCATGCGGATCCTGATGGCCGGTGCGTCCGGTTTCCTGGGTACTCGGCTGGCCGCCCGGCTCGCCGCCGACGGCCACCAGCTCACCCGGCTGGTCCGCCGGCCACCGAAGGACCCCGGCGAGGTGCGGTGGAACCCGGCCGCCGGGCAGCTCGACCCGGCGGTGCTGGCCGGGGCGGACGCGGTGGTCAACCTGGCCGGGGCCGGGGTCGGGGACAAACGCTGGAACGACGAGTACAAGGCGCTGATCCGGACCAGCCGGACGGACACCACCGGCACGCTGGCCGTCACCATGGCCGGGCTGCCCGCCGGGGACCGGCCGCAGGTGCTGCTGAACTCCTCGGCGATCGGCTGGTACGGCGACACCGGCGACCGTACGGTGACCGAGGAGGCCCCGGCCGGCGAAGGGTTCCTGGCCGACGTGGCCCGGGTGTGGGAGGCGGCGACCCGACCCGCCGAGGACGCCGGGGTACGCGTGGTCCGGCTGCGGACCGGCCTGCCGCTGCACCGCGACGGCGGGCTGCTCAAGCCGCAGCTCCTGCCGTTCCGGCTGGGTGTCGGCGGGAAGCTGGGCAGCGGCCGGCAGTGGGTGCCGTGGATCTCGATGGTGGACTGGCTGGACGCGGTGGTGTTCCTGCTCGACCGGCCCGACCTGGCCGGCCCGGTGAACCTGGTCGGTCCGAACCCGGTGACGAACGCCGAGTTCACCCGGGAGTTCGCCCGTGCCCTGCACCGCCCGGCGATCATGCCGATCCCGGCGCTGGCGTTGAAGATCGCGCTGGGTGGTTTCGCCCAGGAGGCGTTGACCAGTACCCGGGTGCTGCCGGGGGTGCTGAACCGGGCCGGTTTCGGCTACCGGCACCCCGACCTGCCGGGTGCCCTGCACGCCGCCCTGCACGATTGAGCCACGGGAGAAACGACGGTGCCCCCGCCGCAGAGCAGGGGCACCGTCCTGCCACGTCTCAGCAGCCGATCACCCAGTGGGCGGGGGCGGTCTGCTTGAGGGTGGTGCTGGCGAAGACGTTGTAGAGGCCCATCCGCTGGTTCGAGCCGACCGCGTAGGCGTACCCGCCGGACTGGTAGGCACGGCCGGCGGTGACGTGCGCGTAGTTGCTGGCGGTGACGCAGGTGGGGGCGACCGTCGGCGACGGTCCGGGCGTCGGGCTGGCGGTCGGGGTGGGCCCGGTGGTCGGGGTGGGGCCGGGGGTGGTGGAGCCGCCGTCCAGGCCGAACCAGAGCGCGTCCCGGTACGCCGAGCAGATGGTGTCCAGGAAGTACGCCGCCGCCGTGCCGCACTGGTCGGGGCCGCTGCCCGGGTCGACCGGGGTGCCGTGGCCCATGCCGGAGACCCGGTAGACCCGGACCCGGTCGTTGCCGTACGTCTCCTGGGTGGTGCCGGCGGGCAGGGTGGTGGTGCCGGTCGGGGTCTGCGACACGCCGGCCACGTTGGTCCACTGGTCGCGGGACTCGGTGGCGTTGGCCGTGGCCACCGTGTAGTCGGCGGTGCCGTGCCAGATCGCCACCTTCGGCCGGGTGCCGGCGTACCCGGGGTACGCGTTGCGGACCAGGTCACCCCAGGCGGCCGGGGACTTGTCGACGCCGGGGTTCATGCAGGAGAACGCGCTGACCATGCTGGTGGCGCAGCGGTACGGCACACCGGCGACGATCGAGCCACCGGCGAAGACGTCCGGGTACGCGGCGAGCATGGCGGCGGTCATCGCGCCGCCGGCGGAGAGGCCGCTGACGTACACCCGGGCCGGGTCGGTGCCGAAGTTGGCCCTGGCGTGGTCGACCATCTGCTTGACCGACAGCGCCTCGCCCTGGCCGCGGGCGGTGTCGCCGGTCTCGAACCAGTTGAAGCAGGAGCTGGAGTTGTTGCCGGACTTCTGCTCGGCCAGGATCAGGGTGAACTTCCACTGGTCGGCGTACTTGCGCCAGCCGGAGTTGGTGAAGTAGGCGGTGGCGTTCTGCGCGCAGCCGTGCAGCAGCACCACGGCCGGGGCGTTGCCGGGCAGGCCGTCCGGCCGGTACGCGTACATGCCCAGGTTGCCGGGGTTGGAGCCGAAGCTGGCGACGGGGGTGAGGCTGGCGGCCTGCGCGGGCGCGGCGACCGCGACGGCCGCGGTGACGGCGAGGGTGGCCCCGGCCAGCGCGGCGGCCAGCCGGGTGAGGATGGACGGGGGTCGACGCACGGCGGGCCTCCACATGTGAACTGAGTCACTGGAATTGCCGCGACGTTACGCCGAGATGTCGAAGTCGTGACATGGGCCACGTTCACATATTTGTCACCATCGACGTGTGGCTCCGGGCGGGCGACAAGCGGGCGTAGTGGTGCAGGTCGCCGGTGACGATCAGACGTACCGACCGAGGTGCGGTGTCGAGCCGGTTGCTCCCGTCCCGGTTGGTAACGTCCGCTCCGTGCCGACTTCCCCGTCCCAGGTCACCGCGCCGCCGGCCACCACCACGAACCGTCGGGCCGACGTGCTGATGGCGCTGGCATCACTCGCCCTGGCGGTCTGGGTGACCAGCGGGCTGTGGTGGGACCCGAACGGACGGGCCATCACGGTCAACTCCAGCGACCAGGCGCTGTTCGAATGGCTGCTGGCCTTCGGGGCGCACGCGCTCACCCACGGCGACAACCCGCTGTTCACGTACCTGCTCAACGTCCCCGACGGGGTCAACCTCGCGGTCAACACCTCGGTCACCGTGTACGCCGCGCTGTTCGCCCCGCTGACGTACCTGATCGGGCCGCCGGCCACCTTCGCCGTGATCCTCACCCTCAACCTGGCCGCCACCGCGCTGGCCTGGTACTGGCTGCTCTCCCGGCACCTGGTCAGCTCCCGGCTGGCGGCCGGGGTCGGCGCGCTGGTGATCGCCTTCTCCCCCGGCATGGTGTCGCACGCCAACGCCCACCTGAACTGGACCGCCGGCTGGCTGGTGCCGCTGCTGGTCTGGCGGCTGTTCGCGCTGCGCGAGCCCGGACGCTGGCTGCGCAACGGGGTGATCTTCGGGGTGCTGGTGGCGGTCGCCTTCTCGATCGCCGCCGAAGGGCTGTTCTTCACCGCGCTGGCGCTGGCCGTCTTCCTCGCCGTCTGGGCCGCCCATCCGGCGAACCGGGCGGCGGTACGGGCCGCGCTGCCGTCCTTCCTGCGCGGCGTCGCGGTGACCGCCGTGGTCGCCGGGGTCCTGCTGGCGTACCCGCTGTGGCTGCACTTCGCCGGACCGCAGCGGTTCCACGGCACCGGCTTCGACCCGGTGGTGCACTCCGAGGACCTGGCCGCGTACCTGGCGTACCCGCGCCGCTCGGTGGCCGGCGAGGCGGGACTGGGCACCTCGCTGGCCCCCAACCCGACCGAGGAGAACTCCTTCTTCGGGGTACCGCTGCTGCTGCTCGCCGTGTTCTGCTTCGGCTTCCTGTGGCGGCGGGCCGCCCCGACCCGGCGGGCCACCCTCCTCGCGCTCGGGGTGACCGCCGTGGTGTTCACCGTGCTGTCCTGGGGGCCGCAGGCGGTCGTGGACGGGGAGCGGACCGGGGTCGCCCTGCCGTTCGAGTGGATCGGCCGGCTGCCGGTGATCAACGCGGCGCTGCCGGCCCGGCTGGCGCTGGTGGTCGCCCCGGTGATCGGGCTGCTGCTGGCGTACACCGTCGACCGGTTGCGCGCCGACCCGCCCCGGCACGGCACCACCCGGCTGGCCTGGGCGGTCGGGTACGCGGTGGCGCTGCTCCCGCTGCTGCCCACCCCGCTGCTGACCATCGCCCGCGAACCGGTCCCGGAGTTCATCACCTCCGGGGCGTGGCGGGAGCACGTCTCCCCCGGCGGGGTGCTGACCCCGGTCCCGCTGACCGTGGACGTCACCCCGGACGGGCAGCGCTGGCAGGCGTACGCCCTGGCCCACCGGCAGGGTGAGTTCGCCCTGCCGGCCGGGTTCTTCCTCGGGCCGGGCGGCCCGGACGGGCGGGGCCGGATCGGCCCGGTGCCGCGTACCTTCGACTCGCTGATGGACCAGGCCGGCCGGACCGGACGGGTCCCGATCGTCACCGACGGCACCCGCGAGCTGGTCCGGGCCGACCTGGCGTACTGGCGGGTGGAGGCGGTGGTCCTGGCCGACGAGGTGCACGGCGCGAAGTACGAGATCGACGAGGCCGCCCTGCTGCGGACCGCCACCGAGCTGCTCGGCCCCCCGCAGCGGGTCCGCGACGTGTGGCTGTGGCGGATCCCGCCGGCCTGACCCGCCCGGCCCCGGCCCACCCTGCACACACCCCGGCCCCGAACCGCCCGGCCCTGACCTGCGCCGGCCGTCCCCCGGCCCGGCCCGTGCCGCCGGGTGGTGAGGCGGCTCACCGGCTTCAGGCAGCCCGAACCGGACTAGGCTGGACGGCGTGACCTCGACGACGTCCCGCCTGACCACGGTCCGCGCCGGCCGCATCGACTACCAGGCCGCCTGGGACGAGCAGCGCCGGCTGCACGAGGCGGTGGTGGCCGGCGAAAGCCCGGACACCGTACTGCTGCTGGAGCACCCGAGCGTCTACACCGCCGGCAAGCGCACCGAGCCGTGGGACCGCCCGCTGGACGGTACGCCCGTGGTCGACGTCGACCGGGGCGGCAAGATCACCTGGCACGGTCCGGGGCAGCTCGTCGGGTACCCGATCCTCCGGCTGCCCGACCCGGTGGACGTGGTCGCCTACGTCCGCCGGACCGAGCAGCTCCTGATCGACGTCTGTGCCGAGTTCGGGCTGGTCGCCGACCGGGTGGACGGGCGCAGCGGCGTCTGGGTGCCGGCGGACGACCGGGGGCCGGCCCGCAAGGTCGCCGCGATCGGCATCCGGGTCTCCCGGGGCGTCACCCAGCACGGCTTCTCGCTGAACTGCGACTGCGACCTGACGTACTTCGACCGGATCGTGCCGTGTGGCATCCGGGACGCCGGCGTCACCTCGCTCAGCGCCGAGCTGGGCCGCCCGGTCACCGTCGCCGACGCGCTCCCGGTGGTCGAGCGGCACCTGCCGACCCTGCTCGGCTGACCCCTCCCCTCAGGGGGTGAGGCGGTGCAGGTCGCGGGGGAAGGCCGTCACCTCCCGGACGTTGCTCGCCCCGGTCAGCCGGGCGACGAGGCGTTCCAGGCCGATCGCGAAGCCGCCGTGCGGGGGCAGGCCGTGCCGGAAGGCGGCCAGGTAGTCCGCGTACGGCCCGACCGGCTCGCCCCGGGCGGCCAGCGCGGCCAGGTAGTCGGCGTGCCGGTGCAGCCGCTGCCCGCCGGTGACCAGCTCGACGCCCCGGAACAGCAGGTCGAAGCCGTTGGAGTACCCCGGCCGGGCCGGGTCGGGGTGGGTGTAGAAGGGGCGTTTCGCCATCGGGTACCCGGTGACGTACACGAACTCGGAGCCGTGTTCACGGCGGGCCCACTCCCCCAGCGCGCGCTCGTGGGCCGGGGCGAGGTCAGGTTCGTCCGGCGGGGCGCCGGCGATGCCGAGCGCCTCGGGGAAGGACACGGCGGGGATCTCCGCCGGCACCCCGGGGACGGTCACGCCGAGGGTACGCAGCGCCGGCCCGGCCCGGTCCACGACCGTGCCGAGCAGGCCGGCGAGGGTGTCCCGCAGCACCGCCATCACGTCCCGGTGGTCGGTGACGAAGCCCAGTTCGGCGTCGAGCGAGGTGTACTGGGCCAGGTGGCGGGCGGTGTCGTGCGGCTCGGCCCGGAACACCGGCCCGACCTCGTAGACGCGTTCCAGCGCCCCGACCATGAGCTGCTTGTAGAACTGCGGTGACTGGGCCAGGTACGCCGGACGCCCGAAGTAGTCGAGCGCGAAGACGTTCGCCCCGCTCTCGGTGGCCGAGCCGACGATCTTCGGGGTGTGGATCTCGGTGAAGCCCCGGGCGTCCAGGGTGGCCCGGAACCCGGCGACCGCCGCCGCCGAGACCCGCAGCGCCGCCGACCGGCGCGGGTGGCGCAGCGCGAGCGGGGCATGGTCGAGCTGGGTGGGCAGGGTCGCGGTCAGCTCCGGCCGGAACAGGTCGAACGGGGACGGGACGGCGTTCGGGCCGAGCGGTCGTACCACCGGGCCGGTCAGCTCGACCCCGGCGGGGGCGGACGCGTTCGCGGTGACCGTGCCGGTGACCTCGACCACGGTCTCCTCGGTGAGCGCCTCGACGGTGGCCCGGACGGCCGGGTCGGTGACCACCACCTGCGCCAGGCCGGTGGCGTCCCGGACGACCAGGAACGCCACCGACTTGAGCAGTCGGCGGCGGTGCACCCAGCCGGCGATCCGGACGGTGCGGTCGGTACGGGTGGAAAGCTGGACGGACAGGGTGCGTTGCATGGTGGGACCTCCTCGTCGGCTCGCAACGCCTCCGCCGCCGTCAGGCGGCGAGCATCAGCTCTGCCCCGGGAGGTGTGGGCGAGCGGGTCCTCGCGGTGCCACCACACCTTCGCCCCCGCCGTCGGCGGGTGCCTCGTTCGTCGCCTGGTGACCGGGGCCAGCCGGGCGGGTTCTACTCCGGGCCCGGTCCGGTCATCCGGGGGCCCGTTTCTTCCCGCAGCTCGGGAGGGTCTTCACGCGCCGGGGTCAGACCGCCTCGCAGCAGATCGGCGGCTCTCTGCACTGACCCGGGCGGCGCGCTAATCGGCTCCGTCGTCGCTCGTGGTGGGCACGCTACCGCCGGGTCCGTCGCCCGGACAGCGCTTTTCCGGTACGAAGGTGAGTGGGCTCACGCACTTTGGGCGTGACGCCGGTCGCCTGACGTGCATCGACCGGCACCGACGGGCGTAGGCTCGGTTTCGTGACGATCGAGCAGTCCGCGCCGACCACCGCCCAGGCTCCGCGTAGCACCGCCGTCGCCCCGGAGGGGCGGCGCATGCTGCGGATCGAAGCGCGCAACGCGGAGACCCCGATCGAGCGCAAACCCCCGTGGATCAAGGTCAAGGCCAAGATGGGGCCGGAGTACACCCAGTTGCGCGGGCTGGTCTCGCGGGAGGGGCTGCACACCGTCTGCCAGGAGGCCGGCTGCCCGAACATCTACGAGTGCTGGGAGGACCGGGAGGCCACCTTCCTCATCGGCGGTGACCAGTGCACCCGGCGGTGCGACTTCTGCCAGATCGACACCGGCAAGCCGGCCGAGTTCGACGCCGACGAGCCGCGCCGGGTGGCCGAGTCGGTGGCGGCGATGGGGCTGCGGTACGCGACGATCACCGGGGTGGCCCGCGACGACCTGCCCGACGGCGGCGCGTGGCTGTACGCCGAGACGGTCCGCCAGATCCACGCCCTCCAGGCCGACTGCGGCGTGGAGCTGCTGATCCCCGACTTCAACGCGGTGCCGGAGCAGCTGGCCGAGGTGTTCGGGTCCCGGCCGGAGGTGCTCGCGCACAACGTCGAGACGGTGCCCCGGATCTTCAAGCGGATCCGGCCGGCGTTCCGGTACGACCGCTCGCTGGACGTGATCCGGCAGGCCCGCGCGGCCGGGCTGGTCACCAAGAGCAACCTGATCCTGGGCATGGGCGAGGAGCGGGCCGAGGTGTCCCAGGCGCTGCGGGACCTGCACGGGGCGGGCTGCGAGCTGATCACCATCACCCAGTACCTCCGCCCGACCCCCCGGCACCACCCGGTCGAGCGTTGGGTGAAGCCGGAGGAGTTCGTGGAGCTGCGCGAAGAGGCCGAGGAGATCGGCTTCGCCGGGGTGATGAGCGGGCCGCTGGTGCGTTCGTCGTACCGGGCGGGGCGGCTCTACCGGCAGGCGCTGGAGGCCCGCGAGGCCAGCCCGGTCGGCTGACCCCGAGCCGGCGCGGCACCCGTCGCCGGGCGGCTCGGATCGGCGGGGGTCGGCGGCGGTTCCGCCGGGCCGGGCGGCCCGGCTCGGTCTACCGACCCGCCGCACCCGGCGATCCACCGGCTCCGCCGCTCCCGGCACAGTCCCGCACGTCTGCGTGTCGGGATGCTCACGTTGCGCGACAGTGTTAGATTCCGCGCGTCCCGATCACGCCTGTGCCGTCCCACCCTTCGATTCGACGGTTGCCAGCAGATGTCGAAGGTGATGAATTTATAACATGGCCACGCCGCCGCACACCGTCGTCATCGGAGCCGGACCCGCCGGGCTCACCGCCGCCTACGAGCTGACCAGGCGAAACGCCTCGGTCGACGTGTTCGAGGCCGACGATGTCGTGGGCGGGATCAGTCGAACCGTCGAGCGGGACGGCTGGCGCTTCGACATCGGCGGTCACCGGTTCTTCACGAAGGTGCCCCGGGTCGAGGAGTTCTGGCACGAGATCCTGCCGGACAGCGACTTCCTGCTCCGGCCCCGGATGAGCCGGATCTACTACCGGGGCAAACTCTTCGACTACCCGCTGCGGGCCGGCAACGCGCTGGGCAACCTGGGTGTGGTCGAGGCGGTGCGCTGCGTCGGGTCGTACGTCTGGGGGCGGCTGCGCCCGCCGAAGGACCAGAGCCACTTCGAGGGCTGGGTCTCCGCCCGGTTCGGCACCCGGCTGTACCGGATGTTCTTCAAGACCTACACCGAGAAGGTGTGGGGCATGCCGGCCACCGAGTTGCAGGCCGACTGGGCGGCCCAGCGGATCAAGAACCTGTCGCTGGCCGGGGCGGTCCGCAACGCGCTGCTGCCGAAACGCAACCAGACCGACATCACCAGCCTGATCGAGGAGTTCCAGTACCCGAAGTACGGGCCGGGGATGATGTGGGAACGCTGCGCCGAACTGGTCGCCAAGGGCGGCGGCGTGGTCACCACGAACACCTGGGCCCGTACGGTGCACCGGGCCGACGGCCGGGCGGTGGCGGTGACCGTCGCCGACCCGGACGGCGAGCGCCGGATCGACACCGACCACGTGGTGTCCAGCATGCCGATCGGTGACCTGGTGCGGGCGATGGACCCGCCGGCCCCCGAGCACGTCCGGGCCGCCGCCGACGCGCTGCGGCACCGGGACTTCCTCACCGTGGCGCTGGTGGTGCCGGCCGAGGCCGGCTTCCCGGACAACTGGATCTACGTGCACACCCCGGGGGTACGGGTCGGCCGGATCCAGAACTTCGGCTCCTGGTCGCCGTACCTGGTCCAGGACGGCTCCACCTGCCTGGGCCTGGAGTACTTCGTCAACGTCGGCGACGACCTGTGGGAGTCGAGCGACGACGACCTGGTGGCCCTGGGCACCGCCGAGCTGGAGCGGCTCGGCCTGGTCCGGCCGGGCGCGGTCCGGGCCGGGTACGTGGTCCGGATGCCGAAGGCGTACCCGGTCTACGACGAGGGGTACGAGCAGGCCGTCGAGATCGTCCGAGGCTGGCTGGCCGAGGCGGTGCCGAACGTGCACCCGGTGGGCCGCAACGGCATGCACCGGTACAACAACCAGGACCACTCGATGCTCACCGCGATGCTCGCCGCGGAGAACATCCTCGACGGCACCGGCCACGACGTCTGGGCGGTCAACGTCGAGGAGGAATACCACGAGGAGAAGGGGTCCGGGCAGCACGGGACGGGCCGGGCCGCCCCGGTGGTACCCCGCCGATGATCCTCCGCTGGTCGGGGGCCGGGCGCGGATGATCGGTCGGCGTACCCGACCACTACACTTCGCAGCATGGCGAAGCCCCAGGAGAAGGTCTCGTTCGGCCAGCGGCTGAAGCAGATCGGGATGGTGTTCAAGTTCACCGCCAAGCAGGACCGGTGGTTCGCGCCACTGACCGCCGCGGCAGTGCTGATCCCGCTCGCGCTGACCGTGGTCGCGGTCCTCAACTGGGGTTGGCTCTGGCTGCCGCTGGGCATCCTGTTCACCCTGCTCGCCGTGCTGATCGTGCTCAACCTGCGGTCGAACCGGGCGATGATGAACGCCGCCGAGGGGCAGCCCGGCGCGGCGGCCTCGATCATGGAGAGCATGCGCGGCGACTGGCGGGTCACCCCGGCGGTCAGCTCCACCACCCAGATGGACATGGTGCACCTGGTGATCGGCCGCCCCGGCGTGATCCTGCTCGCCGAGGGCAACCCGCAGCGGGTACGCGGGCTGCTCGGCCAGGAGAAGCGCCGGCTGGCGAAGGTGATCGGCTCGGCTCCGCTCTACGACTACGTGATCGGCACCGACGAGGGTGAACTGCCGGTCCGCAAGCTGCGGATGACCCTGATGCGGCTGCCGCGCAACCTGAGCGGCAAGGACGTCAACGCGCTCGACAAGCGGCTCAAGGCGCTCACCGCCCGCCCGCAGCTGCCCAAGGGCGCCATCCCGAAGAACATGCGCCCGGCCAAGGGCCAGTTCCGCCAGACCCGGGGTCGCTGACCCCGACCCGCCCGCTCCACCGACGGCGTCCCGTCACGAGGTCGACCCTCGCCGGGACGCCGTCGGCGTCTCCGGCCACCGGACCTGGACGGGGCCCAGCGGACCTGGACAGGGACGATCCGGTCAGCGGGCCGGGGCAGGGACGATGACCGCGCCCGCGAGGCGGTCGTGCATGCCCCGGCGGTGCTCGTCCATGATCAGGGCCGGCACGACCAGCGCCAGCAGCAGGCCGCGCAGCAGAGCGCGGGGGACGCCGATCCGGCCGCCGTCGACCCAGGAGAGGCAGCGGATCCGGGTGATGTACATGCCCGGGGTCTGCGAGAACAGGCCGAGGAAGAAGCCGTACTCGATGATCAGGACCAGCACCGGGGCCCAGCCGTCGCGGACCGGGTCGGCGAAGAAGTTCGACACCAGCAGGCAGAGCACCCAGTCGACGACGAGCGCGCCGAACCGGCGGCCCAGGCTCGGCGGTACGAAGGTGGGGTCGGCGGCGGGCGGCACCGGGTCAGGCGGCATGCTCACAGCAGCCAAGGCTAGCCGGGCCTCCGATCGGGCCGGCAGAGGCGGTCGACCGGCCCCGCCCGACCCGGGACGGTACCCTCCGAACGGGCCGGCGGGCGCGGTTGATCAGCGCCGCCCGGCCCGGGGCGGTATCGTCCGAACGGAGACCAGCGGCCGGCCCAACGGCGCGTCCTGTCCGCCGGACCCGACCTGTCCGGCCGTCCTCACCGGCGTGAACAGCCAGCCAGAGCGGGTCGTAACACGGCAGAAACAGTGAGGACATGGCCGAGCAACCGCCCGGCCATAGCGTCGCCAGCAGCCAGCCACCCGTGGACGTGCCAGGAGGACGTGTGTTCGCCAATCCCGAGGAACTCCTGCGATACCTCAAGAACGAGGACGTGAAGTTCGTCGACGTACGGTTCTGTGACCTGCCCGGTGTGATGCAGCACTTCAACCTGCCGGTCGAGTCCGTGGACGACGCCTTCTTCACCGAGGGCCTCGCCTTCGACGGGTCGTCGATCCGGGGCTTCCAGGCGATCCACGAGTCGGACATGCTCCTGCTCCCGGACGTCGCCACCGCCTTCATCGACCCCTTCCGCGCCCAGAAGACCCTCGCGCTGAACTTCTTCATCCACGACCCGTTCACCCGCGAGGCGTACTCCCGGGACCCGCGCAACGTGGCGAAGAAGGCCGAGGCGTACCTGGCGGCGAGCGGCATCGCCGACACCGCCTACTTCGGCGCCGAGGCCGAGTTCTACATCTTCGACTCGATCCGCCACGAGACCTCCGCGCACCAGTCGTTCTACTACATCGACTCGATCGAGGGCGCGTGGAACACCGGGCGTGAGGAGGCCGGCGGCAACCGCGGCTACAAGACCGCCTTCAAGGGCGGCTACTTCCCGGTGCCGCCGGTGGACCACTACGCCGACCTGCGGGACTCGATCGTCCGTCGCCTGGTCGACGCCGGCTTCACCGTGGAGCGTTCGCACCACGAGGTCGGCACCGCCGGCCAGTCGGAGATCAACTACCGGTTCTCGACGCTGCTGCACGCCGCCGACCAGCTCCAGCTCTTCAAGTACATCGTGAAGAACGAGACCTGGGCGAACGGCAAGACCGCGACGTTCATGCCGAAGCCGCTCTTCGGTGACAACGGCTCCGGCATGCACACCCACCAGAGCCTCTGGCTCAACGGCGAGCCGCTGTTCTACGACGAGACCGGCTACGCCGGGCTGTCGGACACCGCCCGCTGGTACATCGGTGGTCTGCTGCACCACGCGCCGTCGCTGCTGGCCTTCACCAACCCGACGGTCAACTCGTACCGCCGGCTGGTGCCGGGCTTCGAGGCGCCGGTCAACCTGGTCTACTCGCAGCGTAACCGCTCCGCCTGCACCCGGATCCCGGTCACCGGCAGCAACCCGAAGGCCAAGCGCGTCGAGTTCCGGGTGCCGGACCCGTCGGCCAACGTCTACCTGGCCTTCTCGGCGATGATGATGGCCGGCCTGGACGGCATCAAGAGCAAGATCGAGCCGCCGGCGCCGATCGACAAGGACCTGTACGACCTGCCGCCGGAGGAGTGGGGCGACGTCAAGCAGGTGCCGGGCTCGCTGCCGGCCGTGCTCGACTCCCTCGAGGCCGACCACGACTACCTGCTCGACGGTGGGGTCTTCACGCCGGACCTGATCTCCACCTGGATCGACTGGAAGCGGGCCAACGAGGTCGACCCGGTGCGCCTGCGCCCGACCCCGCACGAGTTCGCCATGTACTTCGACTGCTGACCGTCGAACCCGACCGAGGGAGCCCCGGAAGCACCGCTTCCGGGGCTTCCCCGTGCTCTCTCCCCCACCCTCCCTCCCCGCGCCCCCGCGTTGATCATGAAGTTGTTGTCCCGACACGCCGAGCCAGGTGACAACAACTTCATGGTCAACACGGGGTAGATGCCGGGGACGGGGGCCGGGTGGGCCGGGTGGGGGTGGGGGTGCATCCCGGGCGGGCGGCGGTCGTCAGTCGGTGGGCAGGGCCGCGAGCAGTTCGCGAAGCACGTCGTGCACCGGCCGGTCGGCCAGCGACGCCAGGTAGGGCCCGGCCGTGTCGTGGACCCGGCGGAGCGCGGCGTCGGCGCTGTCGTCGTGCAACGGATCGAAAATGCAATTAGACATGCATCGCAGCCGATATCCGAACGCGTACGGTCAGCGCATGTCGAAAACTGCTGAGGTAATTGCCGAATCCGAGGGCTGCGGCTGTGGACCGAGCGGATCGGGCCGCCGTCGCCGGAGCCCGTACTGCTGGTCATGGGTACGTCGACCCAGGGCATCGGCTGGCCGGACGAACTGGTCGACGTGCTCGTGGGTGATCCTCGGTATGGGGCACGGGTTCTTCTCCCCCGGCCTGCCCCGCCGCCTCGGTGAGGTCGTCCTCGGGCACCTCAGGGCCGGACGTCGGGCGGAGCCCCCCGCGCCGCCCGGGACACCGTCCTGACCAGCAGCCAGAGGACACCGGCGGTCATCAGGAGCGCGCCGGGGGCCTTGCTGAACCGGGCCAGATTGGTGCCGTCGGGCAGGGTGAGGAACGACGCCACCGCGACGGGTACCCGGAACCAGGTGGTCCGGGTGGCGCAGGTCGCCAGCACGGCGAGGGGCCAGACCGCGTACCAGGGGTGGAAGACCGGGGCCAGGGCGACGGTGGCGGCCAACGCCAGTCCGGCCCCGGTCAGCGCCGCCCGGGGGCGGGCCCCGGCCAGCCGGGCCACCCGCTGCCGGACGCCGCTGAGCCGACGCAGCCCGGACCAGGCCCGCACCCAGAGCACCACCAGCAGGACGGCCAGCAGCAGCACCGCCACCGCCCGGGTCACCGGGACCGCGTTCGGATCCCGGCCGACCAGCCTGCCGAGGTAGTCGACGGTGAACCCGACGGCGGTCGGCGGGGAGGTCCACTGTTCGGAGTCGCCGCTGCGGGTCAGCCCGCCGATCCAGCCCAGGCCGAGCCCGGACAGCGCCGAGGTGGCCAGCAGTCCGGCCGCCGCGCCGGCCAGCACCCAGCCGGCGTCGCGCAGCAGGGCCCGTACCGTGAAGATGCCGGCCACGGCGGCGAGCGCGGCGAACGGCAGCACCACCACGGCGGTGGCCTTCACCGCCACGGCCAGCCCGAGCAGCACCCCGCCGAGCAGCAGCCGGGGGCGCTGGCCGGGGTGGCGGACCACCAGCAGCAGCCCGGCCAGCAGCAGTCCCACCATCACCGCGTCGTTGTGCGCGCCGGCGACCAGGTGCACGCCGACCAGCGGGCAGGCCAGCACCAGCCAGACCGCCCGCCGCGGGGGCACCCCGGCGGCACGGGCCAGGCCGGGCAGGCAGGCGGCGGCGACCAGCACGCCCGCCACGGCGGCCAGTCGCAGCAGCACGAGCGTGCCGACCAGGCCGCCGCCGAGCGCGGCGGCGGCCCCGGCGAGCAGCACGAACACCGGGCCGTACGGGGCGGGGGTGTCCCGCCAGATCGGCGCGACGGCGTCCAGCCACGGGCAGCCGGCCGCCGCCACCCCACCGGCGTACGGGTCGCCGCCGTCGGCGTACACCCAGCCCTGGCAGGCGTACGAGTAGACGTCCCGGCTGCCCAGCGGCACGGTGACCAGCAGCGGCAGTGCCCACAGTCCGGCGGTGAGGTACGCCCAGCGGGTCGACGGCACGGTGTGCCGCAGCGCCCACCAGCCGGCGACCAGGGCGACGGTGCCGGTCAGCCAGGCGGCCAGCAGCAGTGGGCCGTGTTCGCCGCGCCAGATGCCGGCCGGGGTGACGCCGGAGGTGGACCCGGGGAAGACGCCGCCCAACCGGCCGGCCACGGCGAGCAGTACCGCACCGGCCAGACCACCCCACCGGACCGCGCGGAGCCGGGCGACAGGGATCGGCAGGTCGGCGACGGACACGGAAGCGCCCCGGTATCGGTCGGCAGGTCAGTCGGAGCGGTCGGGCACCGCAGCCGGTGCCGGCCGGGTCGACCTGGCCGAACGTACCACGCGCACGGCCACCACGATCACCAACAGCGTCATCAGCGGGGCACCGGGCATCTTGGTGAACCGGGGCAGACCGGTGCCGTCGGGCAGCACCATGAACGCCGACACGAGGGCGACCACCAGGAACCACCGGGTCCGCTGCGCGGTGGCGGCGAGCACCACCAGCGGCCACAGCCAGTACCACGGATGGAAGACCGGGGCGAGCGCGACCGTGGCGGCCAGCGCGAGCCCGGCGTACCGGAGGGCGTCGCGGGTCCTGGCCCGCCACCACAGCCAGACGAGGAGGACGACCAGCACGGCCGCCCCGACCGCACGGGCGGCGGGAAGGGCGTCGACGTGCCAGCCGAACAACCGGGCGAGGTAGCCGATCGTCTGACCGACGGCGGTGGGCGGCGAACTCCAGGCGATCGCGTCGCCGCCCCGGGCCAGGCCACCCACCCAGCCGAAGTCCAACCCGGCGACCAGGGTGGACCCCACGATCCCGAGCAGCGATCCGGCGACCACCGGGCCGCCGTCGCGCAGCAACGCGACGAGGCGGTACCCGCCGACGATGCCGGCGAGCGCGGCGAACGGGACGACGACCAACGCGGTCACCTTGATCGCTGCGGCGAGGCCGAGGAGCAGCCCACCGGCCAGCAGCAGACCGGGTTTGCCGGGGCGGGTGGCGACCACGGCGAGCCCGCCCACCAGCAGCGCGATCATCAGTGCGTCGTTGTGCGCCCCGCTGACCAGGTGGACCGCGACCAGCGGCGAGCCGAGCGCCAACCAGACCGCCCGCCGGGCGGGCACCCCGCACCGGCGGGCCAGCACCGGCAGGCAGGCGGCGGTGGCCACCACCCCGACCACGGCGACCAGCCGGAACAGTGCCACGGTCACGGTCAGTGAGCCGCCGCCCGCCTCGACCACCAGCCCGGAGATCAGCACGAACAGCGGACCGTAGGGGGCCGGGGAGTCCCGCCAGATGTACGAGATGGTGTCCAGCCAGGGGCAGGGCAGCGCGGAGACACCGTACTCGTACGGGTTGATGCCGGCCGCGTAGCTCGCGCCCTGACACGCGTACGCGTACACGTCCCGACTGCCCAACGGCGGCGCGACCAGCAGCGGCAGCAGCCAGAGCCCGACGGTGACCAGCGCCCAACGGGTCGACGGGACGGTGTCCCGCAACCGCCACCAGGCCCACGCCATCAGGCCCGTGCCCACCAGCCAGAGGGTCAGGACCAGGGGGCCGTCGGGGCCCTGCCAGATGCTGACCGGGGTGCTGCGCAGCGGCGACGTGGGAAGGGCGCCGCCGAGCACGGCGGCGCCGGCCAGCATGGCCGCACCCGCCAACCCGGTCCAGCGCTCAAGGTGGTGAGGCACGTCCGACATGGTGCCAGTACGGTGATCGCGGACATGGAGGTGGGATGCGCGGGCTTCGGGTACCGGTCGTCAGTGCTGTCGCCGCGACCGCGCTCGGCGTACTGCTGCTGGCGCTGCCCCCGATGGGTTCGGACCTGTCGGCGCAGACGGCCCGGGCCGACTTCTTCGCCGCCCACGGTCCCGCCCTGGTCGATCTGCGCTGGTACGGGGGAATCCATCCGTTCGGCTACAGCCTGGTCTCGCCACCGGTGATGGCCCTGCTCGGGGTCGGCGTGACCGGGGTGCTCGCGCTGGTCGGGTCGGCCGCCGCGTTCAGCCTGCTGCTGGTCCGGACCGGGGTGCCCCGCCCGTGGCTGGGCAGCCTGGTCGGCGTGGTCTGCATCGCCGGCAATCTCGTCTCCGGCCGGGTGACCTACGCGCTGGGGGTGGCCTTCGGGTTGCTGGCCCTGCTCGCGCTGACCCTGCCGGCACCGCGCGGGCCGCGCACCCTGCCGGCACCGCGCGGGCCGCGCACCCTGCCAGCACCGCGCGGGCCGGGTACCCGGTGGCGGGCCGTGCTGGCGGTGGCCGCGGCGCTGCTCGCGGCGGCGACCAGCCCGGTCGCCGGACTGTTCGTCGGGCTGGTCGGGGCGGCGCTGGTGCTCACCCGCAGACACCTCGACGGCCTGCTGCTCGGGGTGCCCGCCGCGCTCGTTCTCGGGCTGACCGGGCTGCTGTTCGGTGAGGGCGGCTGGATGAACATCAGCCGCACCGACACGATCCACGCGGTGACGACGAGCCTGCTGGTGGCGGCGCTGGCCGGGTACCGGCCGGTCCGGGTGGGCGCGCTGCTGTCGGCGGCGGGGGTGCTCGCGGCGGCGCTCGTGCACACCCCGGTCGGGTTGAACGCGACCCGGCTGGTGGTCATGTTCGGTCTACCGGCGCTGGCCGCCACCGCCCGGCCGCCCCGACAGGTGCTCGGGTGGGCGGCGGCCCTGCGGTCGTCCCGTCCCGGGCGCGACACGTCGTCGCGGCGTGCCGACCGCCCGCAACCGGCGCAGCGCCGGCACCGCGAGCTGCCCCGTCCGGTCGGCGCGGTCGCCCTGGCCGGGCTGCTCGCGGTCGTCTGCTGGTGGCAGCCGCCCGTGGTGACCGCGGACCTGCGCGGGGCGGGGCATCCGACCAGCGACCCGGCCTTCTTCGCCCCGCTGCGCGCCCAGTTGACCCAGCGTGGGCTGACCGGCCGGGTGGAGGTGCCGCCGACCCGGGACTACTGGGAAGCGGCCCACCTCGGTGCGGTGCCACTGGCCCGGGGCTGGCTCCGGCAGGCCGACATCGACCGCAACCCGCTGTTCTTCACCACCGTGCCGGGGGCCACCGGGACCGGGGTACGCCTCGACGCCGACAGCTACCGGAGCTGGCTGACCGAGAACGCGGTGCAGTACGTCGCCGTCCCGGAGACCGAGCTGTCCTGGGTCGGGCGCGCCGAGGCGACCCTGGTCGGCACCGGCCTGCCGTACCTGACCGAGGTCTGGTCGGACGCGCGCTGGCGGCTCTACCAGGTCCGTGACCCGGCACCGCTGGTCGGCGCACCGGCCGAACTGCTGAGTCTCGACGCCACGACGGTCACGTTCCGGTCGGACGCGGCGGGAGACGTCCCCGTGCGGGTGCGGTACTCCCGCTGGCTCGGGGCGACCGGCGGCGCGACCGTCGCCCGGGACGGCGACTGGGCCAGGGTGACCGTCCCGGGACCGGGCCGCTACCAGCTCCGCAGCCGCGACCTGCCCCTGGTCCCGTAGTCGGAGCTTTCGACCCGGCCGGGGCCAGGGTGGTCTGGCAGCGTCGGCTCACCCCTCCATGACGTGTTCCATCGCGGTCCGCGAGTGGCGGGTGACGTGCAGGTACTCGTTGAGGAACTCGCCCGGGTCGTCCGCGCCGAGCAGCCGCACCACCCCGGCCAGCTCCACCCCGTGCCGGGGCAGCTGGTCCCCGGCGCGGCCCCGGACCAGCGTCAACGCGTTGCGGACCTGCGCGGTCAGCGTCCAGCCGGCGGCCATCGCGGCGGCGTCGGCCGGGTCGACCAGCCCGGCGTCGCGGGCCGCCGCCAGCGCGCCGAGGGTCCGGGTACCGCGCAGTTCCGGCAGGTCACCGGCGTGCCGGAGCTGGAGGAGCTGGACCGCCCACTCCACGTCGGCGAGCCCGCCCCGACCGAGTTTGGTGTGGGTGGCCGGGTCCGCGCCCCGGGGCAGCCGTTCGGTCTCCACCCGGGCCTTGATCCGCCGGATCTCGACGACCTGTTCCCGGGTCAGCCCGCCGGCCGGGTAGCGCACCGGCTCGATCATCGCCTCGAACTCGGTGCCCAGGTCGGCGTCGCCGCAGACGAACCGGGCACGCAGCAGCGCCTGCGCCTCCCACACCTTGGACCAGCGGGCGTAGTACTGGGCGTAGGCGGCGAGGCTGCGCACCAGCGGCCCCTGCCGGCCCTCCGGGCGCAGGTCGGCGTCCACCCCGAGCGCCGGGTCGGGGGCCGGCATGCCGAGCAGCCGACGGAGCTCCTCGGCGATGCCGTGCGCGGCGGCACTGGCGGTGCTCTCGTCCGTCCCCGGTGGCGGGTCGTAGACGAACAGCACGTCCGCGTCGGACAGGTAGTTCGACTCGTACCCGCCGAGCCGGCCCATGCCGATCACCGCGAACCGCAGTCCGGGCAGCTCGGGTCGGCTGGCGCGGGCGATGCGCAGCGCGGCGGTGAGGGTGGCGTCGGTGACCCCGGCGAGGGCCGCGCCGACGGTGGCGACGTCCAGCGGGGTGTCCCGGGCGGCCCGTGGGGCGAGCGAGCCGGCCCGGCTGAGCACGTCGGCGCAGGCGATCCGGACCAGTTCCCGGCGGCGCAGCGCCCGGACCGCGTGGGTGGCCTGCACCGGGTCGGTGTGCCGGGCGGCGGCGGCGGTGAAGCCCTCGCAGAGCACGTCCCGTGGCCGGGGGGCCAGCGCGCTCTCCTCGGCGAGCATCCGCAGCGCCTCCGGCTCCCGGGCCAGCAGGTCGGTGGCGTACCGGGACAGCGACAGCACCCGGGCCAGCCGGCGGGCCACCGGCCCCTCGTCCCGCAGCACCCGCAGATACCACGGGGTGCTGCCCAGCTTGTCGGAGACCTGCCGGTAGTTGAGCAGCCCCCGGTCCGGTTCCGGGGCGTCGGCGAACTCGCTGAGCAGCACCGGCAGCAGGGTGCGCTGGATGGCGGCGGTGCGGCTGACCCCGCCGGTGAGGGCCTGGAGGTGCCGCAGCGCCCCGGCCGGGTCGGCGAACCCGAGGATCTCCAGCCGGTTGCGGGCCGCCTCCGGGGTCAGCCGCAGCCCGTCGGCGGGTACCCGGGCGACCGACTCCAGCAGCGGCCGGTACAGGAGTTTGGCGTGCAGCCGGCGTACCTCGGTGGCGTGGGTGACCCACTCGGCGCGGAACGCCTCGACGGCGCTGCGGCCCGGCGTGGCGGTGTAGCCGAGCGCGGCGGCCAGCCAGCGCAGCGCGGCCGGCTCGGTCGGCACGGTGTGGGTGCGGCGCAGGCCCTGAAGCTGGAGGCGGTGCTCGACGCCGCGCAGGAAGCGGTACCCGCGCAGCAGCCCCTCGCCGTCGGCCCGGCCGACGTAGCCGCCGGCGACCAGGGCCCGCAGCGCCGGGATGGTGCCCGGTTCGCGGAGCGTCTCGTCGCCCCGGCCGTGCACCAGTTGCAGCAGCTGCACCGCGAACTCGATGTCGCGCAGCCCGCCGGGACCGCGCTTGATCTCGCGTTCCAGCTCCTTCGGCGGGATGTTCTCGATGATCTTCCGGCGCATCGAGCGGACGTCGTCGACCGCCTCCGGCCGCTCGGCGGCCCGCCACACCAGCGGGGCGAGCTGGTCGATCCACTCCTGCGCCAGCGGCAGGTCCCCGGCGGCCGGACGGGCCTTCAGCAGGGCCTGGAACTCCCAGGTACGGGCCCAGCGGCGGTAGTAGGCGAGGTGACTGGACAGGGTCCGCACCAGCGGCCCCCGGTTGCCCTCGGGGCGCAGCGCGGCGTCCACCGGCCAGGCGACCAGCCCGCAGACGTGGATCAGCCGGGTGGCGATGGTGGTGGCGACCGGCAGGTCGGCCTCGTCGTCGGCCACGAAGATCACGTCCACGTCGGAGACGTAGTTCAGCTCGCCGCCGCCGCACTTGCCCATCGCCACCACGGCCAGCCGGGGCGTCGGGGTGCCCTCGGGCAGCTCACCGACCGCGATGTCGTACGCGGCGGACAGGGTGGCGTCGGCCAGCGCGGACAGCGCGGCCATGGTCTGCTCCAGGCCGCGTCCGCCGGTCAGGTCGGCCGCCGCGATCCCCAGCAGGGCCAGCCGGTACGCGGTGCGCAGCGCCGGGATCGGCTTGCCCGGCCCGAGCGGGCCGAGCCGGCCGTCCGCGGTGGGGGCCAGCCCGTCGGGCGCGGTGGCGAGCACCCGCCAGTGGCCGGGGTTGGCGACCAGGTGGTCGCCGAGCGCCGACGACGCGCCCAGCACCGCCACCACCCGCCGCCGCAGCCCCGGGTCGGCGTGCAGGGCGGGCAGCAGGACCGGCTGCTCGGCGGTACGTCGCTCGGCCTCCACGATGCGGTGCAGTTGCCGCAGCGCCAGGTCCGGGTCGGCGGCCCGGGACAGCGCGGTCAGCAGGTCGGCGGCCGGCTCGTCGGCCGCTTCCTGGGTGTCGGTGCGCCACAGCCCGAGGCCGTCCGGGCCGAGCAGGTCGGCGGCGCGGACCCCGCCGTCGTCGGCGACGCCGAAACCGTACCGGGCCAGCCGGGGTGCCCTCGTCGATCTGGTCATGCCGGTCAGTGCCCGATCAGCGGGAGGGTCGGCCGGGTGGGGGTGGCGTCGTCCAGCTCACCGAGGGCCAGCGCGGCGAACCGGGCGGCGAACGGCTGCCAGACCTCCTCGACGTCGGCCAGTACCGCCGCGCAGGCGGCCACCACCAGCTCCGGGTCGTAGCCCAGCTCGGCCAGGAGCGTCGAGTCGGTGGCCCAGTCGGCGATCATCGCGGCGTCGCACTCGATGTGGAACTGGAGGCCCCAGGCCCGGTCGCCGAGCCGGAACGCCTGGTGCGGATAGCGGGTGGAGGCGGCCAGCAGGGTCGCCCCCCGGGGCAGCTCGGTGATCTCGTCGACGTGCCACTGGAGCACGTCCGGGATCAGCGGCACGTACCGGAACAGCGGGTCGGCGTCGGCGGCGTCCCGCTTGCCGACCACACCCGGGCCTACCTCCGGCCCGGCCGGGCTGCGCTGCACCTCACCGGCGTGCGCGGTGGCGAGGAGCTGACCGCCCAGGCAGACGCCGAGGGTCGGCACCCGGTGCCGGACCGCCTTGCGCAGCAGCCCCTCCAGCGCCGGGAACCAGGGTGCGCCGGGTGTGCCGTCCGGTGTCGGGTAGGCCCGCTGGTCGCCGCCCAGCACCACCAGGGCGGCGTACCCGTCCAGGTCGGCGGGGAGGTCGTCCCCGGCGTGCGGGCGGAGCACCCGCAGCTCCAGCCCGGCCTCGGTCAGCCACTCCCCCAGTCGGCGGGGGTCGTCGGTCGGGTCGTTCTCGATCACCAGCGCGGTTGCCACGGCATCGAGGCTATCGGGTGGCCCGACCGGCACCCGACAGGCTCCGCCCCGGGTGCGTCCCGGGTGCGTCTGCGCCACAGCGGCCCGGCGGCGGCCCGTGGCGGTCGGCAGCGGCCCGTGGCGGTCGGCAGCGGCCCGTGGCGGTCGGCAGCGGCCCGTGGCGGTCGGCAGCGGCCCGGCTCCGGGTGGCGGCCGTTCCGGCTAGGCTCTGCCGCTGTGAAGGTAGCCCCCGTCGACGTGGTCCGGCCGCCGGTGCTGCGCCCGGGTGACACGGTCATGCTGGTCTCGCCGTCCGGGCCGACCCGGCCGGAACGGGTGGCCCGGGGCGTCGATCTGCTCACCGGGTGGGGGCTGCGCCCGGTGCCGGCCCCCAACGCGTACGCCCGGCACGGCTACCTGGCCGGCGCGGACGAGCTGCGGGCCGCCGACCTGAACACCGCGTTCGCCGACCCCGGGGTACGCGGGATCATCTGCACCCGGGGCGGGTACGGCGCGCAGCGGATCGTGGACGCGATCGACCTGGCCGCCGTCCGCCGGGACCCGAAGGTGGTGGCCGGGTTCTCCGACATCACCGCTCTCCAGCTGGCGCTGTGGCGGGGTGCCCGGCTGGCCGGGGTACACGGGCCGGGCGCGGCCTGGCGGGACGACCGCACCCCGCTGCGGTCGGCGGAGTCGCTGCACGCCGCGCTGATGACCACCGAACCGGTCACCGTGATCGCCGACGAGACCGAGGAGACCTTCCCGGTACGGGTACCCGGGCGGGCCACCGGGACGCTGCTCGGCGGGAACCTCTGCCTGCTCGCCGCTTCCGTCGGCACCCCGGACCAGCCCGACCTGACCGGGGCGGTCCTGCTGGTCGAGGACGTGCAGGAACCCCCGTACAAGGTCGACCGGATGCTCACCCAGTTACGCCGGGCCGGGCTGCTCGACGGCGTGGCCGGGGTGGCCGTCGGTCAGTTCACCGACTGCGCCGACGGCTGGGACACCACGGTCGTCGACGTGCTGCTGGACCGCCTCGGTGACCTGGGCGTACCGGTGCTGGGCGGCCTGCCGGTCGGCCACGGACCGGGCCAGCTCACCGTCCCGGTCGGCACCCCCGCCACCCTGGACGCGGACACCGGCACCCTGACCGTCGCCCCCGCCGTCCGCTGACCCGACCCCCCGGCCCCCGGCCGTCGGCCGACCCGACCCTCTGGCCCCCGACCGCCGACCGACCCGACCATCTCTGTCGGCTTTTCGGCTAGTTGTCCGGTTCGGCACTGCGATTCCCAGCGGAATGACAGGCTCACCATGGGTAGCCTCCAGATTCTCCGGCCACCTTCGGTCGAGGCCACCCGCACACCGAGAAGCAGGAGGAACCATGGCCAGGAAGCATCTGATCGCCGGGCTCGTGGCAGCCGGCGTACTCGGCCTGGGGGTCGCCGCGCCGGCGGTCGCCTTCGCCGAGAACAACGACCCCACGCCCAGCCCCAGCGCCAGCAGCAGCGAGGACAGGGGCACCGAGCGGAAGCAGGCGTTCGCCGAGGAACTCGCCAAGGAACTGGGCGTCCCCACCGAGAAGGTGACCGCCGCCCTGGAGAAGGTCCGTGAGCAGCACAAGGGCGACCGGCCGGAGCGGGGCGACTGGCGCGGCGGCGACGCCACCGACCGGCAGGCCGCGCTGAAGGAGCGGCTGGCCCAGGCCGTCGAGGACGGCAAGCTCACCCAGGAGCAGGCCGACGCGATCACCGCGGCGGTCGAGGCCGGGGTCTTCCCCGGCGGCGGCCACTGGGGCGGTCGCCCCGGCCGCTGACCCGACGGTCACGCGCACCGCGCCGCCGTCCGCCCCGATGTCAACGTGGGGCGGACGGCGGTATCCGCCGCCATGGCCGACGATCGGCCAACTCGTCGTCCGGTACCGCCAGTCGCCGCAACCGCTCCACCATGTCGGGGCGGGCCGTGCCGAGCCACGCGGTGAGTCGGGCGATCTCCGAGGCCCGGTACCGGTACCGGGCGCTGTCCAGCTCGGTGAGCCGGACATGCGCCTCGGCCAGCAGAAGTTCGAACTGTGGGTTGGTGTCCACCGGCACCCGCATGGAGTGTGCGTCGAGCAGGTTGGCGAAGGTGGTGTCCACCTGCGGATCCCTGCCCAGGAAGGCGAGGCAGCAGCGGAGGAAAGCGCAAGCGCTCACCATGTCCCAGTGCTTCAGCTGGCCAAGCTCGCCGAGGACCAACGCGGCGCTCAGCGGACGGATCACCGAGTCCGTGGTGAGCCGGTCGAGCAGCAGGGTGACCAACTGGGTCCGCCTCCGGATGGTCACCGAGTCGGACATCGCGCTCTCCAGCACGGACAGATAGCGCCTGGCAACCGTCTCTCCGGCCAACGGGCCGATCCACATGCCGAGCAGGACGTGCAGTTCGGAACGCCAGCCCGCCCTTCCCACACTGATGAACCCAAGGGGCGACAGGACCGCAACTGGCTCCAGCGCGTGCAGGAGCAGGTCCTGTCCCCTTTCCCAACACTCGAAGTTCGCCGACCGGCGGAGGGTCGAGAATCCCCAATCCACCCGCGCCACGCTCCGGGTACCGTACGTCCACCGTAGGTCGACCGCCGCCGGCGGCTGCCACTCGGGGGTGGCGAGATGGAGGCGGACATCGCGGCCGGTGTGGTCGTCCACCCGGTCGAGGGCGACCGCGTTGATCAGTCCCTGGTACTCGGCGGCGAGCTGCGACTGCCAGAGCAGGGTTTGTCCCCGCCAGGGCTGCCGCGGGTCCTCGGCGTCCGGGTAAAGGTCCCGGCCCCGAATCTCGCCGGCCGCGCAGAGCAGCAGCACGAGCAGGTTCGCGCTGTACACGGCGTGCCGGGCCGGCACCGACAGCGCCCGGGGGGCGTACGCCTCGAAGCGCCGGGGCGGCCGTGGGTCGTGCACCGTCCGGAACAGCCGGAGCAGCAGGTCGGTGGCGTCCGCCCGGCGGTCGTTCGCCCACGACCGACACATCTCGGTGAGGAAGGTGACGATCGGGGCGCGATCGGTCAGCGTGGCGAACGACAGCAGCGCGGTCAGCGGGTCGTCGTTGACATCCGGCAACAGGCTGCTGGCGGTGGCCACGGCGGTCAGGTCACGTAGGACCAGGGCGGTGGTCCGGGCGATCAGGTACTCGCCGAACGTGGCGTGCAGGAATTCGTACGTGGCCAACCGCCGGTCGTCGCGGGTCGCCTGGGACCGGTACACGAAGAAGAACCGCCCGAGCACGATCTCGGCCGAACGCAGGGGATCCCGCCGGATGTCCGCACTGCCACGAGTCACCGCCGTCTCGTCGGCCAGGAAGGTCAGCCCGGCCAGGTCCGCCTCCAGATCGTCCTCCGTGATCCACTGGACACCACGGTTGAACATGCCGAACGCCACCACCGCGAGCCGACGCAGTTCGTACTCGGTGGCCCGGGTCCGCTCCCGTCCATCGATCCCCGGCCGGTGCTTCGTCACCTCGCGCTGGGCGAAGCTGAGCAGCAGTCGCTCGTACAGCTCGCTGCGGCCCAGTTCCCCGGCGGCGCGCAGGTCGTGGCCGGCGGCGGCGTAGAGCGCCAGCATCAGCAGCAGCAGTGGCTGCTCGGCCAACTCCGGGTGGGCGAGCACCGCGTCCGGATCCAGCGGGGGTACGCCGGGCCGGCTGAACGGCCCGGTGTTGGCTCGGTTCCAGGTCGCCACCCAGCGGCGTATCCGGGGCTCGTCGAACGGTTCCAGCCGCAGCGCGACCGTCTCCGGCGGCGGGGTGGCCCGGTCGGCGACGCTGGTCCGGCTGGTGACCAGCACCGCCACCGGCCGGTCCTGCTCGGCCTCACGACGCTGGAACCGGGCGACCCGTTGCAGGTAGTCGGTCTGGGTGACGCCGGTGGCCTGGAGCAACTCGTCGAAGCCGTCGAGGAGCACCACCGGCAGCGCGTCCCCGGCGGCGCGGACCAGCGCCGGCCAGTCCAGCCGTTCCCCGGTGTCGTGGCGAACCGCCTGCTCGATCTGGTCCTGGAGGTCCGCCTCGACGCTCACCTCACGCAGCGGCACCCGGACCACCAGGAAGTCAGCGGCGGGGAGCTGGGCGGCGAGCACCCGGGTCAGCACCGACTTACCCGAGCCGGGCTGGCCGAGCACCAGCAGCGGGGCCCGGGTGGCCGTCGGCGCGGTCAGAAGGCCGGCCAGCAGGTCCGCCAGGTCGTCCCGGACCTCCTGGTCGGCCCACCACTGTTCGTCGCTGGGCCGGGCACCCTGTCCGAGGACCGCCACCCGGCACCGGGACGGTACGTACGCCTCGCCGAGCAGGGGGACGAGCAGCCCGTCCGGGGCCTCGGCCGACTCGACGATCGGCCGGTCGAGCTTTATCGCGTGCGCCCGGGCCAGGGCGGCCCGCTGCCGGTCCGGTCCTCGCCCGGTGGACAGGTCGGCGAGGATCCGGTGCAGGTCACTGAGGCCGGCGGCGAGGTGGCGTACCTCGTCCCGGGTGGCCTCATGCTCGTGCAGGCCGGACCAGTAGGCCACCTCGGGGAAGTCCACGGCGAGCGCGGTGAGCAGGTCCCGATGCCGCTCGACCGCCGTGCTCGGCAGGTTGCCCACGAGGTCGCGGAACGCCTGCTGGGCCGTGCCGGGCAGCCGTTCCCAGGCCGCGAGGCCGGTCACGTGCCTGGCCAGTCTCGACCCGATTTCCCGGTAGTAGTCGGCCAGCGATGCGCGGAGCCGGGGGTAGGGCAGGTGCGCGCCGGGTGTCCGGGCGGGCAGCCGGAACATCTGCTCGACGGCCGTCCGCAGCGGGGCGGCCCCGCCGCCGGCCAGGGCGAGTTGCTCGTTCCGGCCGATCTCCAGGTCGGCGAGGGCGAACGGCAGGTCGGCCTCGGCGAGCACTTCGAAGAAGGCGGTCACCGCGATGACCGCTTGGGCCGCCTCCAACCGTTGGGTGCGGCCGTACCGGGACAGGCCGGACCGCTGCTCGGTGAGCTGGCGCAGCAGGTCCCGGCCGAGCCGGACGAACTCGGCCTTGGCGTCGAAGAGGCCGAGCAGCGCCGGTACCGGCACCGAGCCGGCGACCAGCGCCCAGCCGGCAAGCTTGTCGAACGCCTCGACGTACCGGCTGCGTTCGCCGCCGAGCAGCCGTACCGCGTCCGCGTAGCTGACCACGTCCCCCACGCCCGATCACCCCCACGCGCAATCTTGGACAGTTACCGTCCACACACGACGGTAACTGTCCAAGACTTGCCGGCGCGCGGCGCGGCGCGGTGCCGGACCGGCGCGGTGCCGGACCGGCGGGCCGGGGCAGAGCGGCGCAGGCCGGGCCGGGGTCAGGCGATGCAGGCGCAGACGATCAGCGCGGCCCCGAAGTGGGTGGCGGCGCTGACCTTGCCGGCCGGGTGCGGCTCGTCGGCGCAGATGATCTCGCCGAGCTTGCCCGGGGTGAGCAGGTCGAGCACAAGGAACGCCAAGCCCATGATCAACAGGCCGACCAGCCCGAAGACCACCGTCGAGGCGAGTCCCTTGCCGAAGTCGTCGTAGCTGGTGAAGATCGCGGTGAACACGATCCCGGCGATGCCGAGCTGGTTGGCGGCCAGCAGCAGCGCCGCGTTGCCGTTGCGGCGTACCCAGATCAGGTCACGCAGCCGGCCCGGTGTCAGCAGGTCGACCAGCACGAAACCGGCCGCCATCAACCCGACCCCGACGATCCCGAACACGACGCTCTGCCATGCTCCGGCGAACAGGTCCTCCAGCACCGACTACCTCCCACACAGGCTGTGCCGGTCAGGGGACGCCGGCAGCGTGGTCGAGACGATAGCCGCCGGCCGCAACCGGACCTACAGGGAGAGGTACCGCTGCCGCTCGTACGGGGTGACCTCGCGGCGGTACTGCTCCCACTCGGCGCGCTTGTTGCGCAGGAAGAAGTCGAAGACGTGCTCGCCGAGCACCTCGGCGACCAGCTCCGAGCCGGCCATCACGTCGATCGCCTCGGCCAGGTTCTCCGGCAGGGCTTCGTACCCCATCGCCTTGCGCTCGGCGTTGGACAGCGC
Organism: Micromonospora cathayae; assembly: GCF_028993575.1. NCBI lineage: Bacteria > Bacillati > Actinomycetota > Actinomycetes > Micromonosporales > Micromonosporaceae > Micromonospora > Micromonospora cathayae. Next base: position 6,673,322 of record NZ_CP118615.1, read on the forward strand.
CCAGACGTCGTCCTCGGCGCCCGGGGGCAGCTCGTAGCCCTCCTCGATGCCCTTCAGGCCCGCCCCGAGCATCACCGCGAAGGCGAGGTACGGGTTGGTCGCCGAGTCCAGCGAGCGGACCTCCACCCGGGCCGAGTTCGGCTTGCCGTACGCCGGGACGCGGACCAGGGCGGAACGGTTCAGGTGACCCCAGCAGACGTACGCCGGGCTCTCGGTGATCCGGTCCGGCAGCGCCTGCGGGAAGAGCCGCTTGTACGAGTTGACCCACTGGTTGGTGACCGCGGTGTACTCGCGGGCGTGCACGAGCAGCCCGGCGATGAACGACTTGGCGACCTTGGACAGCTTCATCGGGTCGTCGGAGTCGTGGAACGCGTTGCGCTCCCCCTCGAACAGCGACAGGTGGGTGTGCATGCCGCTGCCCGGCTGGTCGGTGAACGGCTTCGGCATGAAGCTGGCCTGCACGCCGGTGGAGAGCGCGACCTCCTTGACCACGTGCCGGAAGGTCATGATGTTGTCGGCGGTGGTCAGCGCGTCCGCGTACCGCAGGTCGATCTCCTGCTGGCCGGGGGCGACCTCGTGGTGGCTGAACTCCACCGAGATGCCGATCCGCTCCAGCGACAGCACCGCCTGCCGGCGGAAGTCCCGGGCGACCGCGTGGGTGGTGTGCTCGAAGTACCCGCCGGTGTCGACCGGGACGGGCACCGAGCCGTCCTGCGGGCCGTTCTCCAGCAGGAAGAACTCGATCTCCGGGTGGGTGTAGAAGGTGAAGCCCTTGTCGGCGGCCCGGGACAGCATCCGGCGCAGCACGTGCCGCGGATCGGCCCAGGACGGGGTGCCGTCGGGGAGCAGGATGTCGCAGAACATCCGGGCGCTCTCGCCGCTGACCCCACCCTCGAACGGGAAGACCTGGAAGGTGGTCGGGTCGGGCATGGCCACCATGTCGGACTCGAAGACCCGGGCGAAGCCCTCGATCGCCGAGCCGTCGAACCCGATGCCCTCCTCGAAGGCGGCCTCCAGCTCGGCCGGGGCCACCGACACGCTCTTGAGCGTGCCGAGCACGTCGGTGAACCACAGCCGGACGAAACGGATGTCCCGCTCTTCCAGCGTACGGAGGACGAACTCCTGCTGACGGTCCACTGCCACCCCTCGCACCATCTCCGCCGGTCGTCGGATTGACACCGACCCGGCCTGACCGACCAGTGTTCCCCGGCCTCGTTACGCAGACGTTACGCGACCGGTGACCCGGCCCGCCCAGGTGTCCCACTGTCGGTCCCCTGGTAGCACCGGCTCCTCCCGCAGTGTCGCGCAGCCGGTGCCCACCCCGCCCACCGGGGACCGAAACCGACCGGAACCGGCCGACCGCAACCGGCGCGCCCGGAACCGACCGACCGACCGGAACCGGCGCGCCCGGAACCGGGCCGGCGCGGGCCAGCCGGTACGCCGCCCGCCGCGCCCGCCCGCGCCGACTGCGGCAAGATGAGGACATGCCCACCCTGCGCCTCGCTCTCGCCCAGGTCAACCCGACGGTCGGCGACCTCGCCGGCAACGCCGAGCTGGTCCGCCGCTGGACCCGGCAGGCGGCCGACGCCGGGGCCCAGCTCGTCGCCTTCCCGGAGATGGTGCTGACCGGCTACCCGGTCGAGGACCTGGTCTTCCGGCGGTCCTTCGTGGCCGCGTCGCGGGCCGCCCTGGAGCGGCTCGCCGCCGACCTGGCCGCCGACGGCCTCGGTGACCTGCCGGTGGTGGTCGGCTACCTGGACGCCGACGGGCCGCCGCAGGTCAGCGCGGACGCCGAGCCGGGGCGCGGGGCCCGCAACGCCGCCGCGGTGCTGCACGGCGGGACGGTGGCGGCCCGCTACTTCAAGCACCACCTGCCCAACTACGGGGTCTTCGACGAGGACCGCTACTTCGTGCCCGGTGACACGCTGACCGTGGTGCGGATCGGCGGGGTGGACGTGGCGCTGACCATCTGCGAGGACCTCTGGCAGGCCGGTGGCCCGTTCGCGGTGGCCCGGCAGGCCGGGGTGGGCCTGGTGGTCAACATCAACGGCTCGCCGTACGAGCTGAACAAGGACGACATCCGGAGCCCGCTGGTCAGCCGGCGGGCCGTCGAGGCCGGGGCGGCCATCGCGTACGTGAACATGATCGGCGGCCAGGACGAGCTGGTCTTCGAGGGTGACTCGATGGTGGTGGCCGCCGACGGCACGCTGCTCGCCCGCGCCCCGCAGTTCGTCGAGCACCTGCTGCTGCACGACCTGGACCTGCCGGCCGCGCCGGAGCACGGGCCGGGGTCCGGTGACCTGGCCGACGGCATGCGGGTCACCCGGACCCGGGTCAGCGGCACCGGGCCGGCTCCGGACGGCGCGCCGGCGTCCGGCGGGATCATCGAGCCGGTCGCCGACGAGGCCGAGGTGTGGCAGGCGCTGGTGCTGGGGCTGCGCGACTACGTCGACAAGAACCGGTTCCCGTCGGTGGTGCTGGGGCTGTCCGGTGGCATCGACTCGGCGGTGGTGGCGGCGATCGCGGTCGACGCGCTCGGCCCGCAGCGGGTCGTCGGCGTCTCCCTGCCCAGCCAGCACTCCTCCGAGCACTCCCGGGAGGACGCCGCCGACCTGGCCAAGCGGACCGGCCTGGACTACCGGATCGAGCCGATCCAGCCGATGGTGGACACCTTCCTGGCGAACATGTCGCTGTCCGGGGTGACCGTGGAGAACCTCCAGGCCCGGGTCCGGGGCGTGATCCTGATGGCGTTGTCGAACCAGGAGGGGCACCTGGTCCTCACCACCGGCAACAAGAGCGAACTGGCGGTCGGCTACTCCACCCTCTACGGCGACTCGGTGGGCGGCTACAACCCGATCAAGGACGTGTGGAAGACGCTGGTCTGGCGGCTGGCGCGGTGGCGCAACGCCGACGCGGCCCGGCGGGGCGAGACGCCGCCGATCCCGGAGAACTCGATCGGCAAGCCGCCCAGCGCGGAGCTGAGCCCGGGGCAGCTCGACAGCGACACGCTGCCCGACTACGCGGTGCTCGACCCGGTGCTGATCGGCTACGTCGACGGTGACCTGGGGCGGGACGGTCTGGTCGAGGCGGGCCACGACGCGGCGGTCGTGGACCGGGTCCTGCGGATGGTGGACACCGCCGAGTACAAGCGCCGGCAGTCCGCCCCGGGCACGAAGATCTCCATGAAGGCGTTCGGCCGGGATCGGCGGCTGCCGATCACCAACCGGTGGCGGGAGGACTCCTGACCCACCGCGCCCACGGGCTGTGACATCCTGCACTGCGCCCTGCCCGCTCGACCCACGGCGGTGGGACGATCGCAGGTGACCCGGGGACCGCGTGGGCGGCCTCGAGGTGGAAGGAGCGGACATGTCCGATGCAGCGAGCGGCAGCGTGCCCACCGGTGGCCGCGCCACCGGGGAGACCACAGCCCAGACCGAGGTGACCGCGCTCTACGGTGGTCCGGCCACCCGCCGGGTCCGGGCCCGGGACCTGCTGGCCGCCAAGGAGCGCGGCGAGCGGTGGCCGATGCTGACCGCGTACGACCAGTACACCGCGGGGATCTTCGACCAGGCGGGCATCCCGGTGCTGCTGGTCGGCGACTCGGCGGCGAACAACGTCTTCGGGCACGAGACCACCCTGCCGATCACCGTCGACGAGCTGCTGCCGCTGGTCCGGGCGGTGGTCCGGGCCACCCGGCACGCGCTGGTCGTCGGCGACCTGCCGTTCGGCTCGTACGAGGAGGGGCCGACCCAGGCGCTGCGTACGGCGGTGCGGTTCATGAAGGAGGGCGGCTGCCACGCGGTGAAGCTGGAGGGCGGCCGGCGCTGCGCCGCCCAGATCCGGGCCATCACCGACGCGGGCATCCCGGTGATGGCGCACATCGGGTTCACCCCGCAGTCCGAGCACACCATCGGCGGGTACCGGGTGCAGGGGCGCGGCGGTGCCGCCGAGGACGTCCTCGCCGACGCGCGGGCGGTGGCCGAGGCGGGCGCGTTCGCGGTGGTGCTGGAGATGGTGCCCGGCGAGGTCGCCAAGCGGGTCACCGGTGAGCTGACCATCCCGACCGTGGGCATCGGGGCCGGCCCGGACACCGACGCGCAGGTGCTGGTCTGGCAGGACATGTCCGGCCTGCGGACCGGGAAGGCCCCCCGGTTCGTCAAGCGCTACGCCGACCTGGCCGGGGTGCTGACCGACGCGACCCGCCGGTTCGCCGACGAGGTCCGCGCCGGGGAGTTCCCGGCCGCCGAACACACCTTCTGACCGGTACGCCGGGCGGCGCGGCCCGGGGTCGCGCCGCCGGCCGTGGCGGGCCACACCCATCGGGTGGGTGACTTCGGGATCCCGGGCTACCGGGCCCGGGGGCTGACCGGCCGGACCGCCCTCGCCGGAACCCACGGGGCACGGCTGGCCGGGCTGACCGGCCGGCCGTTGACCCGGGTCTGGCTGGCCTGGGACCTGACCGACGACTCCTGGTGGTCCGACTGTCCGGTGCTGCTGGACTTCGCCGGTGAGCAGGTCGAGGTCAACCACTGGAAGTGCGACGAGGTGGCCGTCTCCTGGAACACCGTCGACCCGTCCCGTGGCGTCCGGTGGCCGGGCCTGGACGACGTCCCGATCGGCTGGCGGGCGGAGCCGCTGCCCGGACTGGCCGGCCTGGTCGGCCTGGTCGGTGACCGGGGTCGACCTGCTGGAGTGGCACGGCGACCCGGGTGACCTGGCCAACGGGACCGTGGCGCCTGCCGGCGACGGTCAGAGGTCGGTGACCCGGATGCCGGCGTGTGCCTTGTACCGCTTGTTGATGGCGATCAGGTTCGCGGTGAACGCCTCGATCTGGTGGGCGTTGCGCAGCCGGCCGGCGTAGATGCCGCGCATGCCGGGGATCCGGGCGGCCAGCGCGGCGACCACCCCGGCGACCTCGCGGTCCTCGGTGCAGATCAGCACGTCCAGGTCGATCCGGTCGATCTCCGGGTCGGCCAGCAGCGGCGCGCTGACGTGGTTGAACGCGGCGCACACCCGGGAGTCGGGCAGCAGCGCGGCGGCCTGCTGGACGGCGCTGCCCTCCTCGACCGGCAGCGCGTACGGGCCCTGCTTGTCGAAACCGAGCGGGTTCACGCAGTCCACGACGATCTTGCCGGCGAGGGGTTCGGCCAGCGCGGCGACGGTGGCGGCGTGTCCGGCCCACGGCACCGCGACGACCACCACGTCGCTGCCCCGGGCCGCTTCCTCGTTGCCGGTACCGGTGACCGTGGCCCCGGCCGCCACGCCGGGCAGGGCGGCGATCTCCCGGGCCGCCTCGTCGGCCCGTTCGGCGGACCGGGACCCGATCAGTACGGTGTGTCCGGCCCGCGCGAACCGGTAGGCGAGCCCCCGTCCCTGGTCGCCGGTGCCCCCGATGATGCCGATGGTCAGCCCGGACACGTCGGGCAGTGCGCTCGCGTCATATCCCATGGAAGCATCCTCGCAAATCCGCTGGCCGCTGCGGCAGGTGCAGGTCAGGCGCGGGTGAAGGCGACCTTCCGGGTGGCCGGGTCGGCGGTGACCAGCCGGACCCGGACCCGCTCGCCCAGCGGCAGCTCGCCGGTGCAGCGGGCCCGTACCGGTGGCTCGTCCAACGCGACGGTGCCGGCGGGTTCGCGTCCGGGACGGGTCGGCGGCGGGTCCACGTCGACCACCGCGGCCTCGAACGTCTCCCCCACCCGGTGCTCCAGCAGCACCGCCTCGGCCAGCTCGATGGCGCCCCGGGTGGCCGCCCCGGCGGTACGGTCGGTGCCCGCCATCGTCTCCGGCAGCCTCGGCAGCGCCGCGCGGGCCCACTCCGGCACCGGCCGGTCCTCGTGCAGGGCGAGGCAGACCTCGGTGGCGTACCGGTCGGCGAGCCGCCGCAGCGGCGCGGTGACGTGCGCGTACGCGGCGGCCACCCCGCCGTGGCCGGGTTCGGCCGGCACCTCGCCGTCGAAGGCGGTGTACGCGGCCCCGCGCATCAGCTCGGCGGCGGCGTCGACGAACGCCGCCGCCCGGGGCTGGGCCGGGTCGAGCCGGGCGATCACCTCGCCGACGCCCGTGCCGTCCGGCCAGTCGACGCCCAGCGGGGCGGCGGCGGCGCGGAGCCGGGCCACCGCCTCCGGCTTCGGGGCGGGCATGGTGCGCAGCAGACCGACCCGTCCGGCCAGCATCAGGTCGGCCGCCGCCATGCCGGTCAGCAGGGAGATCTGCGCGTTGTGGTCCTCCATCGGCACCGGGCCGCGCAGCACCAGCCGCCAGCCGTCGCCGTCGGGTTCGACGTCCTGCTCGGGCAGTGGCAGGTTGACCGCGCCCCGACGCAGCCCGCGCGCGGCCAGCAGGGCGCCCAGTTCGGGCAGCAGCGCGATCGGCTCGGCGAGCCGGCCGGCGTCCGCGTCGGCCTGCACGCCGACGTAGTCGAGCTTGGCGCGGCTGCGCACCACGGCCCGTTCGAGGTGGACGCCGACGGTGGCCGCGTCGGCGTCCAGGTCGATGGTCCAGAGCACGGCCGCCCGGTCGACGTCGGGCAGCAGGCTGGCCGCGCCCTCGCTGAGCGTCTCCGGGTGCAGCGGCACGTTGCCGTCGGGCAGGTAGACGGTCTGCCCGCGCCGCCAGGTCTCCGCCTCCAGCGCACCGCCGGGACGGACGTGGGTGGCGACGTCGGCGATGGCGTACCGCACCCGGTAGCCACCTCCCGCGCGCCGGGTCAGGCACATCGCCTGGTCCAGGTCGCGGGAGGTGGCCGGGTCGAGGGTGACCAGCGGGACGTCGGTACGGTCGGCGAACGCCGGCAGCGGGGTCACCGCCGCCTCGTCCGCCTCCCGCTGCGCGTCGGGCGGGAACCGGTCGGGCAGGCCCAGCTCCGTGCGGAGCGCGCCGAAGTCGATGCGGGGTGCCAGTACGCGTCGGATGACCACGCGGTCAATCTTGGCAGCGCCCCGCCCGTTCCGCCCGCTGCCGGGTGGCCGGGGGCGTCGGCGGCCCGCTCCGGCTCCCCGGACCCGGCTGACCTCGGCGGAGCACCCGGGTTCCCGGACTCGGTCGGCACCGGCGGAGCACCCGCATTCCCGGACCGGGCCGGCGTCAGCAGAGCATCCGGGTTCCGGGGCGCGGCAGGCGTCGACCTGACCGGACCGGGTGCGGACTCAGTCCCGTACCCCCGGTTTCGTGCCGGTGGCCGCGCGGCTCCGGACGGCCGGTGGGGTGACCGTCGACCGGCCGGCGGCCACCTTCCGGCCGGCGGTCTTGCGGGCCGCGGTGGTCCGTTTGGTGGTGGCGGTCGACGCGCTGGTCCGGGTCTCCCGCCGGGCACCGCCGGCCCGCGCCGACGTCGACGTGCCGGCGGACCTGGCGGTCGCCGGCCGGGTCGAGGCGGTCTTCCGGGCGGCCGGGGCCGGCTTGGCCGCGGTCGACTTCCGGGCGGTGGTCGCCTTCCGGGCGGCGGCCCGCTTCGTCGGTGCCGCCTTCTTCGCGGTCGTGGTCTTCTTCGCGGCCGTGGCCCGCTTGGCCGTCGCCGACTTCCCCGTGGTGGTCGCCGTCTTCTTCGCGGTCGTGCCCCGGGCGGTCGCCGGAGCCGTCTTCGTCGTGGTGGCCCGGCGGGTGGTGACGGTGCTCCTCGGCGTGGTGGCCGTGGTCCGCTCCGCCGCCGTGGTCCGCTTCGCGGCCGTGCCGGTCTTCCGGGCCGGGGCCCGCTTCGCCGTGCCGGCCGCCGTCGTCCGCTTCGCGGCGGTCGCCGTGCGGGTGCCGGCTGTCGCGGTCCGCTTCGCGGCGGTCGCCGTCCGGGTGGCACCGGCGGCGGCCCGGCCCGCCGTCCCCGTCGTCGCCTTCCGGGCCGTGCCGGCCTTCGCCGCCACGGTCCTCTTCGCCGCAGCGGTCTTCTTCGCCGCGGTGGTCTTCGTCGCGGTCGTCTTCTTCGCTGTCGTGGCCTTCTTCGCCGGGGCCGTCGTGGTGCGGGTCCCGGCTGCGGTGGCCTTCCGGGCGGCGGGGGCCGCCTTCGCCGTCCCGGTCGCCGCTCGGCGCGCCGCCGTCGTACCGGTCCCGCTGGTGCGGGCGGTGGTGGTGCCGGCCCGGGACGCGCCCGTGGCCGGAGCCTGGCGGGCGACCGCGCCGGTCCGACGGGCGGTGGTCGCCCTGGTCGCCGTCACCCCGCCGGCCGTGCCCGTGCGGGCCGGGCTCCGACCGGCCGGTGCGGTGGACCTGCGGGCCGGGCTGGTCCGGCTGGTGCCCGTGTTCCGCTCCGCCGCCGCGGTCTTCTTCGCGGTGCCACGGGTCGTGGCGGTACGGGCGGGGGCCGGGCGGGTGGTGGCCTGGCGTGCTTCGGCCATCTCGTTTCCCTCCTTGGGGACATGCGCTCGCGGGACTCCTCGGGGGAGCCCGGAGTTCCTCGGCGCGGGCCGTCCCGCGCCGCCTATCTGCCCTCCCCGGCCCAGCGGGCGTCCTCGGCCTCCCACGCCTCGTTCCGCTCCTGCACGGTCTGCAGGGCGTTGGCGGCGTCGGCGGCTGAGGGATAGGGACCGAGCACGAACTTGGCCGGACAGACGTCGGCCTCCGACTCGACCCGGTGGTGTCGGGTGCACCAGTAGTGGTTCGCACCACGTCCGCTGTCGCTCATGGGATCACTGTGCACCGTGTCGGGGCCGGCCGCCACCGGATCACGCAAAGCCGCCGATGCCATCCACAGTAGACGTGCTCCGGCGGGCGCGGGCCGAAACGACCAACCCCGTCGGCGGGCGTCCCGACCGGGGGTACGGGCCGAGGTCACGGGAGTCGACAACCGTCGCTTTACCTAACAGACCGGTCAGCGGGGGGTCCATCCACCGGACGGTACTTTTTTGCTGATCAGCGGTCATCTGCGGACGCTGGTCAGGCACTTGGGCAGCTTCCTGAATGCGCGCCCGCCAGCGGTGTGCAAGCCTCTTCGCAATGTTTCGCGGGTGTTGCCCAGATCGTGACGACCTACGCGCACACCGTGTCGGAGCAGGGTTGTTTCTCTGACTGGGGAGATGTTCGTGGCGAACCTGGACATCGCGCTGAAGAACGCGATGCAGATCGAGGGCACGATCGGGGTGGCGCTGGTGGACTACACCAGCGGCATGACGCTCGGGGTGGCCGGCGGCACCGCCGAGCTGGACCTGACCGTCGCCGCCGCCGGCAACACCGACGTGGTGCGCGCCAAGATGCGCACCATCGAGATGCTCAACCTGAACGACGAGATCGAGGACATGCTCATCACGCTCGGTACGCAGTACCACGTGATCCGACCGCTCACCGGCCGCAACGGCAAGGGCCTCTTCCTCTACCTGATGCTCAGCAAGAACCGGGCGAACCTGGCGCTCGCCCGGCACCAGCTGCGCGGCGTAGAGGAGACCCTGGAGTTGTGAGCGGCGGTGTCCCGAGCGAGATGATCCTGCCGCGGCGTACCCGGCAGACCGGAGCCATGCCTCCGCTGGAGCGTCTCCCGCCGTCGCTGGCCGGGAACCGTTCGTTGCCGTACCGGGCGATCGGCACCGCCCTGGCCGAGCTGCGGTTGCAGATCCCGGGCGTGACCGGCTGCGTCCTGGGCGGGGTGGACGGCCTGCTCATCACCCACACCATGCCGGAGGGGTCGCGCCCCGACGACCTGGCCGCGCTCGCCGCGAGCACCTTCGGCCTGGGCCGGCAGGTCGGCCTCAGCCTCGGCCAGGGGGCGTTCCGGCAGTCCACCGTCCGCAACGCCGACGGCTACCTGAGCGTGTACGCCGTGAACAGTCAGGCCCTGCTCGCCGTGATCGGCCAGGACACCGTCAACGTGGCCCGGCTCCACCTGCACGCCCCCGGCGTGGCCGAACGGCTCGCCGACCTGCTGGCCGGCAGCGGCTGACCCGCCCGGCTTCCCTCGCCACACCACCACCCGGCCGGCCGTCGCGGGCGACCCACCCCCGCCCGCGACGGCCGGCCACCACTGCCCGGAGACGTTCCGTTACGCCCTCGGCAGACCGGGCCCGCGTCCAGGCCAACCGCACGCCGATGATGGGTCCGGGCCCGGTACCCCCGCCGGGTCCGGACCCGGAGGTACGGCGACGATGGCGATCATCACCGAGGTACGGCATCCGGCCGACTGGCGTGGCGACGAACTGGTCCACGACGACGGATGGCGGCTGCCGCTGACCGACGTCCACCGGATGGAACTGCTCGCCGCGGTGGACGCCCTCGACGCGGCCGGTGTGCCGCCGGGAGACGTCTCCGCCGAGGTCTTCCCGCTGCCGACGCTCGGCCCGGCGTTGCGTCGGTTGTCCGCCGAGGTGGCCGACGGGCGCGGCTTCGCACTGGTCACCGGGCTACCGGTCGCCGGGCTGACCGAACGCCGGACCGAACTGTTGGCGCTCGGCGTCGCCGGTCACGTCGGCCGGACCGTGCCGCAGGGACCTGACCGGGTGCCCGTGCTGCACGTACGGGACGAGGGCGCCGATCCGGCCCGCCCGACGACCCGCAGCTACCAGCACCGGCAGGGGTTGGGCTTCCACGCCGACCCGACCGACGTGGTGGCGCTGCTCTGCGTCCGGCCGGCCCGCTCGGGTGGGCTCAGCACCATCGTCAGCGCGGTCGCGGTGCACAACGAGATCGTCCGTACCCGGCCCGACCTGGCCGAGGTGCTCTACCGGCCCTGGTGGTTCGACCGCCGTACCGGTGACGGCCCGGAGAGCTTCCACCAGCGGCCGGTGTACGCGCGTGACGAGGCGGGCGGGCTGGTCGCCCACTACGGACCGGACTACATCCGGTCGGCTCAGCGTGGCCCGCAGGTGCCGCCGCTGCGACCGGACCAGGTGGCGGCCATGGCGGCCCTCGACCGGCTCACCGGGGATCCCCGCTTCACGCTCGGCATGGACCTGCGCCCCGGGGACATGCAGTTCCTGAACAACCGGGTGGTGCTGCACAGCCGCACCGCGTACGAGGACCACGCCGACCCGGCGCTGCGCCGGGATCTGCTCCGGGTCTGGTTGGAGACCGGCCGGGCGGGCAGGATCGCGGCATGACGCGTCTGCACTCGTACGAGACCGTGGTCACCTGGACCGGCGACCGGGGCACCGGCACCAGCGGCTACCGGGAGTACGGCCGGGACCACACGGTGACCGCCGACGGCCCGGCGCCGCTCGCCGGCAGCGCCGACCCGACGTTCCGTGGCGACCCGGACCGGTGGAATCCGGAACAGTTGCTGCTCGCCGCGCTGGCCCAGTGCCACATGCTGTCGTACCTGGCGCTCTGTGCCCGGCACGGGGTGGTGGTCACCGGGTACGTCGACCGGGCCCAGGGCACCATGGCGACGCAGGGCACCGGCGGCCGGTTCACGTCGGCGGTGCTGCGGCCGGTGGTCCGGGTCGCGTCGGCCGCCATGGTGGAGAAGGCCACCGCCCTGCACCGGGATGCGCACGCGGGCTGCTTCATCGCCAGCTCGGTGAACTTCCCGGTCGAGCACGAGCCGACCGTCACCGCCGACGACCGGGCGGGGACGCCGGTGCCCGACTGATCCCCGCCCCGCCACCGAGGCCACGTCCTTTCGGATCAGGCCGGCTTGATGGTGCCCCGGGTGGTGTACCAGCAGTTCGGCTGGTACGCCTGCGCGGAGGCGAGGTACCAGCCCGGCGGGATGCCCCATTCGACGCAGACGGACATCCCGCTGTAGAGGCTGCTGGTGATGAGCAGCCGGTTCTTGCCCCCGCAGCTCGGGACCTCCTGCGCGTTGGTGGCCACCCAGCCGGTGGGCAGCGGCGCGGTGGAGCAGACCGCCATTCCGTTGGAGAGTCTGCTGGTGATGGTGTTGCGGTTGGCGTTGGCGCAGTTCGCCATGCTCTGCGCGTGGGTGACCACCCAGCCGGCCGGCACCAGGCTCTGCGCGCAGATGCTCATGCCGTCGTAGAGGTCGGTGGTGACGGTGTACTTGGCGAAGTACCCGCAGCCGGCCGGGGCCTGCTCGATGTTGGTGATGTAGAAGCCGGCGGGTACGCCCAGGTTGGCGCAGACGGTGGTGGTGGCCGCCTGGGCGGGCACGCCCACGCCGACCACCGTGCCGATCGTGGCGAGGACGACCGCCAGGAGCATGGTGCGAATCTGCCGGAAGCGCATGTACCGGACCTCCCTGCTTCGACCCACTCGTCCGCAGCGTCGGCCGCGAGCCCGGTGGACATCCGGGGTCACCGGACCGACACGGTAACAGTAAATCGATAATCACGGATACATTGGCGCCCCGGATCCGCCGCGTCGACCCGTCGGCGCCCCGGCGTCGCCGGGCCCCGGGGTCAGGCGGCCGGCGGCGGGGCGGTGCTGTCCCGGACGACCAGTTCGGTGGGGAGCAGGACGTGCTCGGCGGTGACCGGCCGCCCGGCGCGACTGTCCGCGATGGCCCGGGTCAGGGCAGCCGCCGCCACCCGACCCTTGGCCTGGACGTCCTGCCGGACCGTGGTCAGGGCGGGGCGGATCTGCGCGGCCAGCGGGTTGTCGTCGAAGCCGACCAGCGACAGTTCGTCGGGGACCCGGATGCCGAGGTCCTCGGCGGCCTGCCGGGCACCGTTGGCGACCGCGTCGGAGAAGCACAGCATCGCGGTGGGCCGGTCCGGCCGGTCCAGCAGCAGCCGGGCACCGTCCCGGGCCTGCTCCAGGGTGGCACCGGCCTGGCGGGCCAGCATCGGGGTGACGCCGGCCGCGTCGAGCGCGTCGCGCCAGCCGAGCAGGCGCTGCCGGGAGGCGTGCCCGTCGACGGTGAGGTCCTCCGGCGTGATCAGGCCGTAGCTGCCGTGCGGGCCGGACAGCAGCAGCCCGATCCGCCGGTGTCCGAGGTCGAGGAGGTGCTGGGCGGCGGCGCGCGCGCCGGACCGGTCGTCCACGTTGACCGCGGGGATCCCCGCCACCGGGTCCTGGTCGATGTAGACCAGGGGCAGCCGGCGACGGGTGAGGTACTCGACGGCGGTGGACGTCGGATCGCACGAGTAGACCAGCGCGCCGTCCATGGCGACGTCCCGGGCGGGGATGACCGCGCCGTCGTCGGACGAGGTCAGCAGGGTGAGCGCCAGCCCGGTGGGGCCGAGTTCCTCGGCGATCGCGCCGAGGAGACTGGTGGCGACCAGGTCGGTGAAGGCGAAGCGGAGCGAGGAGGTCAGCACGATCCCTACGGCACCGGTGGTGCCCTTGGCCAGGGCCCGCGCGGCGGGGTCGGGACCGACGTAGCCGACCTCCCGGGCGGCGGCGAGGATCCGTTCGCGCAGCGCCGCGGAGAGCTGGTCGGGCTTGGAGAACGCGTTCGACACCGTCATCCGACTGACGCCGACCCGGTCGGCGATCGTCTGGAGGGTCACCCGTGGTGCCACGTCACCACCAGCCGTTGGATCCGCGTCCGCCGCCGGTGACCGGGGAACGGTCGCCGACGGCGGAATGGTCTGGGCCCGGTGCGGCGTGGGCCCCGGGAACGCGGGGTCGGACGCCGCACCCGCTGATCGCAGGCTATCAAACGGCGGGTCGGGCCGGCCGGACCACGTCGGCCGCACGGACCAGGCCCCGGGCGAGCGCCTCGCGGACGACCCGGGTGCGCTGCGGCTTCGCCACGTACGGGACGACCGGGGCGTTCGGTCGGGCGCTGTTGAACTCGAAATCGACGTCGTTGACGGCGGTGACGAAGGCGGCGGGCATTTCCATGACGACCTCCTGGCGGTCCCGGTGCTGTCTTCTGTACCGATACAGTAGACCGGCCCTCTGTACCGGTCAAGAGAGTTTCTTGACCGGTACAGAGATTCCGCGAAGGTGGGCGGCCGGACCGTGGCGGCGGTGCCGTCAGCGCCCGCACCGACGGGGGTCAGCCCTGGTCCGGGACGTAGAACTTCGTGGTGGCCTCGACCGCGGCGGCGACCTGCGCCGGGTCACCGCCCGCGGCGAGGTGCGCCTCGCCCCAGGCGGCGGCGCTGCGCCGGCTGGCCTCGCGGGCCTCGGGTGACGACTCGAAGCCGCTCGGGTCACCGAGTTCGCCGCCGGCCAGGTGCACGGCCAGGCTGAACAGGCCCAGGTCCCAGCCGACGCCGGTGGCGCCCGGCCCGTACGTACCGAAGAAGACCTCGTCGACGACCGCCGCGTGGACCAGCTCGAACTCGGTGTCGCCGGCCGGACCCGGGGTCAGCCGCACCCGGACCTCGCTGGTGCCGTCCCGGGCGTCCGGGCCGAAGAGCCAGGACACCCGCAGCAGCCGGGGCGGCTCGCACTGGAGGATCTCGCCGCCCGCGTTGCCCTGCAGCTGGTACCGCCCGCCCAGCCGCAGGTCGCCGCTGACCGGCAGGAACCAGCGGCTCAGCCGCTCGGCGCTGGTGACGGCGTCCCAGACATCCTCGATCTCCGCGTCGTAGCGGCGGCGGAGCACCACCGTGTACGCCTCACCGGCCGGCAGGTCGCCCCGACCCAGTTCGCGGTGCGCGGCCGCCAGCTCCTCCAGTACGTCCTTCATGTCTCAGCCCTTCTCTGGTGGTACGGATGGTTCGTCGTCGGCCGGGCCGTCGCGGTCCGCCGGGTTCGTCGGCCGGCGGGCGGCGGCCCGGCGCGCCCGCCGGCCCCGGGCCAGCTCGGTGGCGAGGGCGTCGAGGCGCTGGGTCCAGAACCGACGGAACGGGTCCAGCCAGGCGTCGACCTCGCGCAGCGGCGCGGCCTCGATCGCGTAGAGCCGGCGGGTGCCCTCGGCCCGCACCGAGGCGAACCCGCTGTCCCGCAACACCCGCAGGTGCTGCGAGACGGCGGGCTGGGAGATCCCGAACTCGGCCCGGATGGCCTCGGTGACCGCCCCGGAGGTCTGTTCACCATCGGCGAGCAGCTCCAGGATGCGCCGCCGCACCGGGTCGCCGAGGACATCGAACGCGTGCACGGCGACGACTGTGCCACCCTCGACTTATATAAGTCAAGCCTACTACTAAGGGAACGCGCCGCCCCGTTCCCGAGGCTCACCGGAGGGCCGCCGGAACAGGCTCCGGCCACATCGACCAGCGCGTACGTCCGTCGATCTCCCGCCGTCGACGCCACTACGAAACAACGTCACGACTCCGTAACAAGCCGAGCCCGACTCTTGTTCGTGGGTTTGTTAGCCCCCTGTACTAACCGGGTGACGTGCACTGATGAGGCGGGAACCAGCCCAGTCGAGCCGCCGGCGAACCCCGATCGTGGCGGTGCTCCCGGCCGGGTCCGGTCCGGCGAGAAGGTGCGCCCGGAACAGGTCCGGGTGCACAACCGGGAACTGCTGCTGCGGACCCTGTACCGGGAGGGCCCGCACAGCCGGGCGGACCTGGCGCGCCGCACCGGGCTGACCCGGGTCTCGGTCTCCGACGTGGTCGGTGAACTCCTCGCCGACGACCTCGTGGTCGAGGTCGGCACCCGCACCGGGACCCGGCCCGGGAAACCGGCCATCATGCTCGAGTTCAACGAGCGGGCCCGGCAGACCATCGCGGTGGACCTCAGCCACTCCACCCTCTACCGCGGGGCCGTGCTCGACCTCGCCGGCACGGTGGTGGCCCGGCAGGACGTCGAGATCGACGGCAGCACCGGCACCGAGGCCCTGACGAAGGTCGTCGGCCTGGTCGCCGCGCTCCGCGACAAGGTGACCGCACCGCTGCTCGGGATCGGCATCGGCACCCCCGGCATCGTGGACGTCACCGGCGTGGTGCTCAGCGCCCCCAACCTGGGCTGGCAGGACCTCGGCCTCCAGTCGACGCTGGTGCAACGCTTCTCCTGCCCGGTGGTCGTCTCCAACGACGCCAACGCCACCGTGCTCGCCGAACGCAGCTACGGACGGAGCGCGGCCGACACCCTGCTCATCCGGGTCGGCGTCGGCGTGGGGGCCGGGCTGCTGCTCGACGGCACACCCGTACTGGGCAGCCGGTTCGCCGCCGGCGAGATCGGCCACGTGGTGGTCGACGTCGCCAGCGACCGCAAGTGCGTCTGCGGCAAGCTCGGGTGCCTGGAGACCTGGCTGTCGACCCGCCGCATCCAGGACGACCTCTCGTACGCCCACACCGACGCGGAGCGGAGCCGGGTGCTGGCCGTGGCCGGCGAGGCGCTCGGAGCCGTCCTCGCGCCGATCGTGGCCGCGCTCAACGTCTCGGAGATCGTGCTCAGCGGACCCCACCGGGTGCTGGAGGGGCCGCTGGCCGCAGCCGTGATGGAGACCATCCGGCAGCGCGCGCTGACCGAGGTGCACGGCGACATCGTCCTGCGGTTGTCCGAACTCGGCGACGACATCGTGCTGCGCGGCGCCGCCGCCATGGTGACGAGCCGGCAACTGGGACTCACCTGACCGATCGAACAGTTCTCGCTGGTTCTCGCTACCAGAGCAGCGCCGACCGGCGGTGGCTTTGCCGTAACAAGAAGGGAAAACGGTGAAACTCACCCGTACGCTGACCGCAGCGTTCGCCGCGGTCGCTCTCGCCCTCGCCGGTTGTAGCGGTGGTGGACAGACGACCGAGGCCAGTTCCTCCCAGCTCGTGCTGGGCAACAACGGTGACGTACTGACCTGGGACCCCGCCGAGATGAAGGAAGGCGCGGTCATCCACTACGCGGAGGCGGTCTACGACCCGCTGCTCCGCAAGACACCCGACTCCACGATCGAACCCAACCTGGCCACCGAGTACGAGTACAACGCCGACCTCACCGAACTCACCCTCAAACTGCGCGACGGCGTGACCTTCAGCGACGACACCGCCTTCGACGCCGACGCGGTGAGGGTCAACCTGGAGGCGCGGAAGAAGGGCGCGGGCAGCGCGTCCGAGGCGGCCCGGGTCATCGAACGCGTCGAGGTGGTGGACAAGTCCACCGTCAAGCTGCACCTCAGCGAGCCGAGCCCCGGCCTGCTCGCCGGCCTGGCCACCTACCTGGGGTACATGGCCAGCCCCAAGGCGCTCGCCGCCGGCGGGATCGCCACCACCCCGGTCGGCTCCGGCCCGTACCTGCTGGACGCCGGCAACTCGGAGAAGGGCGTGCGCTACACGTTCACCTCCCGGGAGGGCTACTGGAACCGGGACGCGTTCCCGTTCGAGACCGTGGTGATCCGGCCGTACGAGGAGTTCACCGCCCGGTACAACGCGCTCACCACCGGCCAGATCCAGTTCATGTACGGCACGCCGGACATGGTGCCGAAGGCGAAGACCGACGGGCTCACCGTCGCGACCGTGCCCGGCGAGTGGCAGGGCATCATCCTCCAGGACCGGGCCGGCAAGGTCTCCCCCGCCCTCGGTGACGTCCGGGTCCGGCAGGCGATCAACCACGCGCTGGACCGCAAGGCCATCCTGGACACCCACTACGGCGGCCTCGGTCAGGTCTCCACGCAGACCTTCAACCCGGCCAGCGAGGCGTGGGTGCCGAGCCTCAACGAGCGGTACCCGTACGACCCGGCCAAGGCGAAGGAACTGCTGACCGCGGCGGGCTACCCGGACGGCTTCACGATCAAGGTGTCGTTCAGCGAGGGCTTCATGTCCCCGCTGGTCCCGATCGTCGCGCAGTACCTCGGCGACGTCGGCATCACCGTCGAGCAGGTGCCGGTCAACGGCTTCGCCAACGGCGGCCTGGAGACCCTGAAGGGCCAGCCGGCGTTCATGCTCTCGTTCTCCACGAACATCCCCGCCTGGACGGACGTGCTGAACAAGCTCACCCCGACGTCGCTGTGGAACAACTTCCAGTACACCGACGCCACCGTCACCCGGCTGCTGAAGGAGATCCCGGCGGCCCAGGGCGACCAGCAGGCCGCGCTCTACAAGGAGCTCAACACCCACCTGGTCGAGCAGGCCTGGTTCGCGCCGATCGTCACGCAGGAGAACGTCTACCTCTCCAAGCCGGAGATCGACGTGACCATGCAGCAGGCGCAGCTCATGCCGAGCCTGCGGTTCTTCGCCCCGGCCAAGTAGCCGGCCCACCCCGGGCGGGTCGGACGCCGACCGACCCGCCCGGTGGTCAACCAGCTCATCTAGGAGGTAGCCGGCATGCTGAGCTTCGTCACTCGGCGACTGGCCATGGGCCTGCTGTTGGCGTTCACCGTCGTGACCGGGATGTTCTTCTTCCTCATGCTCACCGGGTCCGACCCCGCCCGGGGCGCGCTCGGCCTCTACGCCACCGAGGAACAGGTCGCGGTCAAGCGGGAACAGCTCGGCCTGGACCGGCCGGTCGTCGAGCAGTACCTGGACTGGCTGGGCAGCGCGCTCCGGGGTGACCTGGGCCTGTCCTCCGCGCAGAACACCCAGGTGATGGACCTGATCGTGACGCGGCTGCCGGTCACCGTCTCGCTCGCGCTGGGCGCCGTCGTGGTGGCCGCCGTGCTGGGCATCGCCCTCGGCCTGCTCGCGGCGACCCGCCCGGGGACCTTCGACCGGGTGCTCCAGGTGGTCATGGTGCTCGGGTTCAGCCTGCCGAACTTCTGGGTCGCGATCATCCTGGCCCTGGTCTTCGCGGTGAACCTGCGGTGGTTCCCGGCCACCGGGTACGTGCACCTGCAGGACTCGCCCGGCGGCTGGCTGCTCTCCATCACCCTGCCGATCGTCGCGCTGTCCATCGGGTCGATCGCCGCCATCGCCCAGCAGCTACGCAACTCCGTGATCACCGTGACCAACCAGGACTACGTCCGTACGCTGCGCAGCCGCGGCCTGTCGGGGCGGAACATCCTGCTCACCCACGTGCTGCGCAACGCGTCCCCGCCCGCGCTGACCATGTTGTCGTTGCAGTTCATCGCGGCGATGAGCGGCGCGGCCATCGTGGAACGGGTGTTCGGCCTCCAGGGTATCGGCGCGGTCGCCATCAACGCCTCGGGCAACAGCGACATCCCGGTGATCATGGGCGTGCTGCTGTTCACGGTGCTCGTCGTCGTCCTGGTCAACCTCGCGGTCGACATCCTGTACGCCGCCCTCAACCCGAAGGTTCGGAACTCATGAGCGCCGACGTGACCGCCGGGGCGGGCCTGACATTCCGGAGAGCCCGCGCCTTCCTCAGCAACCCGATGGGCGTGGTGGCCGGCGGCGTACTGCTGTCCATCGTCGTCGCGAGCGTCCTCGCGCCTCTTCTCGCTCCCCAGGACCCGAACCTGGTGGTGCTGTCGGAGGCGCTCCGGCCGCCGAGCGCCGACCATCCGCTGGGTACCGACGGCAACGGCCGCGACATCCTGAGCAGGCTGCTGTGGGGTGGCCGGGTCAGCCTCCAGGCCGGCACGATCATGGTCGTCACCGCCCTGCTGTGCGGGGTGCCGGCCGGCCTGCTCGCCGGCTACCACGGCCGGTGGTTCGACGGCCTGTCCAGCTGGTTCTCCAACATGCTGATGTCGCTGCCGGAGATCCTGATCATCATCGTGGTGATCGCCTCGCTCGGTAGCGGCCTCGCCCCGACGATGATCACCCTCGGGGTGCTGGCCTCGCCGGACATCTTCCGGCTGACCCGCAGCGCGGTGATCGGCGTACGCGAGGAGCTCTACTTCGACGCGGCCCGGGTGGCCGGGCTGTCCGACGTCCGGATCATCTTCCGGCACGTGCTGTCGGTCGTGCTGGGGCCGGTCCTGGTGCGGTCCTCGTTCATCTTCGGGATGGCCATCATCGTCCAGTCCGGCCTGGAGTTCCTCGGTTTCGGCGACCCGCAGCGGCCGAGCTGGGGCGGCGAACTCAGCAACGCCTTCCAGAACTTCCAACGCGCGCCCGAGCTGGTCGTCGCCCCCGGTGTCGCCATCGGCCTCACCGTGATGGCGCTGGTGCTCTTCGGGGCGGCGCTGGCCGACTCGCTCGGCACCGGCCGTCGGACGAAGGCCCGGCGACGGGCCGGGCTCTCCCCGGCGAAGGACGACGCCACGGTCACCCCCACCGTCAGCCCCACGGTCACCCCGCACCCCGACCCCGCCACCCCGGCGACCACCGCACCGGCCACCGCGGTCCCGGCCGCCGACCCATCGGCCGCCGACACCTACGGAACCGACGCTCCGGCGGTCGTCCCCGCCCCGCCCGACGCGCTGCTGCGCGTCGAGAACCTCGCCGTGCGGTACGTCGCCGAGGACGGCAACCCCAAGACCGTGGTCCGGGACGTCTCCCTGCACGTCGCCCGGGGCGAGGTGCTCGGCCTGGTCGGCGAGTCCGGGTCGGGCAAGTCCCAGACGTCCTTCGCGGTCCTCGGGCTCCTCCCGCCCGACGCCCACGTCTCCGCGCGGCACCTCTCCCTGGACGGTCGCTCCCTGGTCGGACTCTCCGAGCGGGAGATGCAGAAACTGCGCGGGCAGAAGATGGCCTACGTCCCGCAGGAACCGATGTCGAACCTGGACCCGTCGTTCACGGTCGGCGCGCAACTGACCAAACCGATCCGCCGCAAGCTCGGGCTGTCCCGCCGGGCGGCCACCGACCGGGCGCTGCACCTGCTCGAACGCGTCGGCATCCCCGACCCGGCCCGGACCCTCGCCGCCTACCCGCACCAGCTCAGCGGGGGCATGGCCCAGCGGGTCCTGATCGCCGGCGCGGTCTCCTGCGACCCGGAGCTGCTCATCGCGGACGAACCCACCACCGCGCTCGACGTCACCGTGCAGGCGGAGGTGCTGGAGCTGCTGCGGGACCTGCAACGGGAACGGAACATGGGGCTCGTCCTCGTCACCCACAACCTGGGCGTGGTCGCCGACATCTGCGACCGGGTGGCGGTGATGCGCGACGGCCTGGTGGTGGAACAGCGGCCCGTCGCCGACCTCTTCGCCGACCCCCGGCACGAGTACACCCGCATGCTGCTCGACTCGACCCTGGACGACGCCCCGCCCCGGCGGGCCCGCGACCACCGCCAGGAGGTGTCCTCGTGACCGACGCCGACAACCACCCCGACAGCGGCAACCGCCCCGACACCGACCGCACCGAGACCGGTGACCGCCCCGGCGCCGCGCTGCTCGACGTCCGGGACCTCAACGTCGTCTACCGCGGCTCCGGCTGGCGCAGGCCGTCGTTCCACGCGTTGCACGACGTCTCGATCCGGATCGGGGCCGGCGAGACCGTCGGCCTGGTCGGCGAGTCCGGGTCGGGCAAGACCACCCTGGGCCGGGCGCTGCTGGGCCTCGCCCCGGTCAGCAGCGGCAGCGTCACCTTCGACGGCACCGACATCACCCGGGCCGGCCGGCGCGCCCGGCGCGCGCTGAGCCGCGACATCCAGGTCGTCTTCCAGGACCCGTACTCGTCGCTGAACCCGGCGATGTCCGTCGAGAGCATTCTCGCCGAGCCGCTGCGGGCCCAGGGCACCTCCCGCGCCGAGGCGTCCGTACGCATCGGCGAGCTGCTCCGGCAGATCGGCCTGACCGCCGACGCGGGACGCCGGTACCCGCGGGAGTTCTCCGGCGGTCAACGCCAGCGCATCGCCATCGCGCGGGCGTTGGCCCTGGAGCCCCGGCTGATCGTCTGCGACGAGCCGGTCAGCGCCCTCGACCTGTCCACCCAGGCCCGCATCCTCGACCTGCTCATCGACATCCAGCAGCAGACCGGCGTGGCGTACCTGTTCATCTCGCACGACCTGTCGGTGGTCCGCTACATCTGCCACCGGGTCGCGGTCATGTTCAAGGGCCGGATCGTCGAGACCGGTGACGGCGCCGCCGTCACCTCCGACCCGCACCACCCGTACACGCGGCGGCTGCTCATGGCCTCACCCCTGCCCGATCCGGTACGCCAGGCGGAACGACGCCGCCGCTACGCCGCCCTCGCGTGACGATTCCAACCAGAGAAAAGGACGTATCCGTGCAGTTTGGCTTCAGCTCCTACTCCTTCTACCAGCACCTGCGTACCGGCAGGATGAGCCTGTTCGACGTGATCGACTGGATCGGCGCCAGCGACGCCACGCACATGGAGATCGCGACGGTGTCGCTGTCCCCGGAGATCTCCAACGACACCTCCACGCTCGACCAGGACCCGGCGTTCGTGCAGCAGGTGAAGACCCGCGCCGCCGACCAGGGGGTCACCCTGTCCAACCTGGTCGTCCCGGCCGATCTGCTCGGCGAGGACGCGCCGCGGCACCTGGCCCGGGTCAAGCGGCACCTCGACGTGGCCGCCGAACTGGGCATCACCCTGTTCCGGCACGACGTCACCCGGTGGGCGCACCGGGCGAAGGACATCGCCGAGTTCGAGGCGCTGATGCCCCGCATGGTGGAGGTCTGCCGGGACATCGCCCGGTACGCGGCCCAGTACGGCATCACCACCAGCGTGGAGAACCACGGGCTGCTGATGAACGGCGGTGAGCGGGTACGCCGGCTCATCCACCTGGTCGACGAACCGAACTTCAGGACGACCCTGGACGTCGGCAACTTCATGTCGGTCGACGACAACCCGGTGGTGGCCGTCGCCGAGAACGCCCCGTACGCGAGCATCGTGCACCTGAAGGACTTCTACGTCCGTCGGCAGTACCCGGGTGAGGGCTGGCACCACACGCCCGGCGGGGTGTACCTGCTCGGTTCCATCGTCGGCTACGGCGACCTGGACATGCGGCGGATCGTGCAGGGCATCGTCGCGGCGGATTACGACGGTTTCATCTCCATCGAGTTCGAGGGCATCGAGGAGTGCCTGATGGCGAACCCGATCGGCCTGGCCAACGCCAAGCGCCTGTTCGCCGAGGCCCAGGCCGAAGCCGCCGCCACCGCCGGAGCCGCTGCCGGGACCGGAGTCGCTGCCAGCGCCGGGGCTGTTGCCGGAGCCGGGGCCGCCAAGTGAGCCGGCTCGGCGTCGGCGTGATCGGGGTCGGCAGCATCGCCGACATGCACCTCGGCGCGTACGCCGCGAACCCCCGGGTCCAGCTCGTCGGGGTGTACGACCTCAACCAGGAGCGCAGCGCGCAGAAGGCGGAGACCTTCGGGGTGGAGCGCGTCCACCCGACCCTGGACGGTCTGCTCGCCGATCCCCAGATCGACGCGGTGAGCATCTGCACCTGGAACGACAGCCACGCCGAGATCGCCACGGCGGCCCTGGACGCGGGCAAGCACGTGCTGGTGGAGAAGCCGCTGAGCCGTACCGTCGACGAGGCCGAGGCGCTGGAGGCGGCGGTCGCCCGCAACGACCGGTACCTCCAGGTCGGCTTCGTCCGGCGGTTCGGCGCGAACGCCCGGGTGCTGAAGTCCTTCGTGGACGACGGCATGCTGGGCCACGTCTACCACGCGCGGGCCACGAACATCCGACGCCTCGGCAACCCGGGCGGCTGGTTCGCCGACAGCCGGCGCTCCGGCGGCGGGCCGCTCATCGACATCGGCGTGCACGTGCTCGACCTGTGCTGGTACTTCATGGGCACCCCGAAGGCGGTCACGGTCAGCGCGGTCACCCACTCGCCGCTGGGCAACCGGGCGAACGTGACGTCGCTGTCCCGGTACAAGGTCGCCGACTACGACCCGTCCCGCAGCGACGTCGAGGACTTCGCCGCCGCACTGATCCGGTTCGACAACGGGGCCTCGCTGTCCCTGGAGACCAGCTACTCCCTGCACGCCCTCCAGGACCGGCTCGAGGTGGCGGTGTTCGGGGAGCGGGGCGGGGCGGAACTCGAACCGGAGCTGCGGATCGCCACCGAACTGGCCGACACCGTCCTGAACCTGGCCCCGCAGATCGACCACCTGTCGTTCGACTTCGCCGAGGGGTTCGCCGCCGAGGTCGCCCACTTCGTCGCGCTCTGCCTGGGTGAGGCCGAGGAGGTGGCCCCGGTCTCGCACGGTGCGGAGGTCATGCGGATGCTCGGCGGCGTCTACGAGTCGGCCCGTACCGGCCGAGAGATCAGGCTCGGCTGACATGGGTGACGGCAGTGCCGGGTCCCGGGGTGGGTACGCCGGCCGGGGACCGGTCCGGGTAGGAGTGTTGGGCTGCGGGAACGTGAGTTCCCGGTACGTGGCGAACCTGGCCGGCCAGCCGGAGGTCGACGTCGTCGCGTGCGCCGACGCCGACCCGGTACGGGCGCGGGCGTTGGC
Organism: Micromonospora cathayae; assembly: GCF_028993575.1. Classification (NCBI taxonomy): domain Bacteria; kingdom Bacillati; phylum Actinomycetota; class Actinomycetes; order Micromonosporales; family Micromonosporaceae; genus Micromonospora; species Micromonospora cathayae. Next base: position 6,697,236 of record NZ_CP118615.1, read on the forward strand.
CGCCGCCCACGCGCTGCCGGAGATACCGTCGGTGGACGACCTGCTGGCGCATCCGGGGCTCGACCTGGTGCTCAACCTGACCCCGCCGAGGGTGCACGCCGAGCTGACCCTGCGGGCGTTGGCGTACGACAAGCACGTCTACACGGAGAAGCCGCTCGCCACCTCGCTGGCCGACGCCCGGCGCATCCTCGACACCGCGCGGGCCCGGAAGCTGCGGGTGGGCACCGCGCCGGACACGTTCCTGGGGACCGGGCCGCGCACCTGCGCGGACCTGGTCACCCGGGGCGCGATCGGCACCCCGGTCTCGGTGAACGCGGCCATGATGAACGCCGGCCCGGAACGCTTCCACCCCGAACCGGAGTTCCTGTACCAGGAGGGCGCCGGCCCGCTGTTCGACATCGGGCCGTACTACCTGACGGTGCTGACCGCGCTGATGGGGTCGGTCGTCCGGGTGGGTGCCCTCGGGGCGACGGCCCGGCCGGAACGGGTGGTGCTGACCGGCCCCCGCGCCGGCTCGACCTTCCCGGTCCAGACCCCGACGCACGTCAACACCGTGCTGGAGTTCGCCACCGGCGCGCTGGGCATGCTGGTGACCAGCTTCGACGTCACCGCCACCCGCACCCCGCACCTGGAGATCCACGGCACCGGGGGCACGATCGTCGCCGCGCAGGCCAACTCGTGGGGCGGGCCGGTGCTGCTGCGGGGGGCCGGGGACACCGACTTCACCGAGGTGGTGTCCGGTCCGCAGGCGTCCGACGGTTTCATGGGGATGGGCCTGGTCGACCTGGCGCGGGCCATCCTGGCCGACCGGCCCGCGCTGGCCACGGCGGAACGCGGCTTCCACGTGCTGGAGGTGCTCACCGCGATCGCCGACTCGGCCCGGGACGGTGGCCGGTTCGTACCGATGACCTCGACGCTGGAGGATCCCGGCGGTCGACAGCCGGCGGCCCCGGCCGGCCGGTGACGACAGGGGCAGGTCACCGCGCCGGCCCGCCCCTTTTCCCGTCGAGGGGCTCAGTCGCGGCTGTCCGGGACCTCGGCCAGGGCGGCGGGCGTGACCGTACGCAGGAACGGCACGACCAGGGCCAGGGTCGCCACCGCGAACACGGCGAACGCGGCCCGGACACCGAACCACTCGGCGAGCAGGCCCATCAGGCCGGCGCCCACCGGCAGCGCACCCCAGCTGAACAGCCGGGCGGCGGCGTTGTAGCGACCCAGCATGTCCCCGGAGACCAGCCGTTGGCTGATGGTCCGCGAGTTCACCGTCCACAGGGTGCCGCCCATGCCGCCGAGGAACGCGGCCACGGCGACCACCCACATGCTGGTGCTGACCGCCGGTGCCGCCACCATCGCGGCCGTACCGAGGATGTCGGCGAACATGGCCCAGCGGCGGCCGAGCCACCGGTTGATCGGCCCGACGGTCAGCGCGCCGACCAGGCCGCCGACCCCGAGCGCGCTGAGCAGGATCCCGTAGCCCCGCGCGTCCAGATTCATGACCTTGGTCGCGACCAGCGGGATCAGCGCCAGCCAGGCACCCCAGCAGGCGGCCAGCACCGACACCACCATGGTCATCACCCGGAGCAGGCGGTGCCGCCAGAGGGTGCGCAGCCCGGCGGCGATCTGCTGGTTGACGCTGCCGGTCGGACGCTGGTCCTCGGACCGGGGCCGGAACCGGCCGACCAGCAACGCGAGAACCAGCATCGAGATGACGAACGTGACGCCGGTGGCACCGAGCGCCACGCTGACGCCGGCCGCCACCAGCAGACCGCCGACGAACGGGCCGCAGAACTCGTTGCAGACGGTTTCGGCACCGGCCACCCAGGAGTTCGTCCGTTCCCGGTCCCGGGCCGGTACCACCGCCGGCACGATCGCCGCCCCGGCGGTGAGCGCCACCACCGAGGCCACGCCCAGGGTCAGCCCGGACGCGTACAGCAGCGGCAGGCTGACCGCGTCCAGCGCGACGACGACGAACAGCCCGGCGATGGTGGCCAGCCGGACCAGTTCCGCCGCCCACAGCAGTCGACGGCGATCGAACCGGTCGACCAGCACACCGACGTGCAACGCCACCAGCAGCCAGGGCAGGGTGAGCGTGAGCGCCACGCCGGAGATCTGCGCCGGTGATTCGGTGAGCCGGGTGGCCAGCAACGGCAGGATCACCTTGGTGACACCGTCGGCCAGGTTCGTCATCGCGGTGAAGAGCACCAGCACCACCGTGTTCCGGCTGCCGGCGACGGCCGTGCCGGTGACCGGTGGGGACGCCGTCACGCTGGTGCCCCGATCGGTCACCACGCACTCCAAGTCCTCGGCCCCGGGCGGTGTGTCCACATCGTACGGCAGCGTGCGGCTCACCCCGCCCCGCTTATCCGGCGCACTGTGCGGCATGTTGGCCTTTCCGAACAGGAGGAAGCCCCGAGATGCCGCATCTTGTGTTGATCACTCCGCCGGGGCGGGTGCAGCGGCGGGCGGGTGCGGCGGCGGGCGGGTGCGACGGCGGAGGAAGCCGTCAGCGCTCCGGGCGGCGCGCCCAGAAGAGGGTGTGTCCGCTGGTGCCTTCCGGGACGAAGTCCTCGACGGTGACGGTCAGTCCCGCCCGGTGGAGCCACGACCGGTAGGTGGCGGCGTCGGCGTGGCTCCACCACATGGTGGCGGGGCCGCCGAGCCAGTTGTCGTCGGTGCCGGTCCAGGCGTCCCTGCCGACGGTGGTCAGCAGCCAGCCGCCGGGGCGCAGCCAGGTGGCGATGCGCTCGATGAGCTTCGGCTGGTCGGCCAGCGGCATGTGGATCAGGGCGTACAGGCAGACCACCGCGTCGAACGAGGCCGGCGGCAGGTCGAGCCGGGTGGCGTCGGCGCGGAGGAAGGTCGCGGTGGGCACCAGGCGGCGGGCCCGTGCGACCTGTACGTCGCTGATGTCCACGCCGGTGACCTGGTGCCCCGCGTCGGCGAGGAAACGGGCGGCCGGTACGCCACAGCCGCAGCCGAGGTCGAGGACCGCCGCCGGGGCGGGCAGGCGCTGGTGGAGGTCGGCGAGCCAGGGGGCGTACCCGCCGTCGTCGGCGTCGTCGGCCCGGTAGTGGTACGAGAGTGCGTCGTACCCGCGTCGGACCAGGTCCCGCTCGTCGTAGCCGCCCATCCGGGAGACGCTACAAGCGTCGGCGTCCGCTGCCGATCCGTTTACGACCCGGTCACGTCGCATCGCCCAGCACCGACCGGGTCAACGCGGTCAGTCCGGCGTCCCAGCGCTCATCGGACCAGTCGGCCAGATGCTCCACGAGGTCGCTACGGACGGCCGCCAGCAGGACGTGGGCGAGGTAGTCCGCCGACTCCGGGCCCCGCGCCTCGGCGACCAGACCGGCCAACAGGCTGTGCCACTGCCCGTACGACCCGGCGCGGTAGGGGCTGCCGTTGCCCGCGTTCTCCAGGGCCAGCGTCAGCACCCGGTTGTCCCGCTTGAACCGGACCAGTTCGCGGAGCAGGTGCCGGGCACGTTCCGCCGGCGGACCGGCCGGCTGGTCCGCCGCGAGTGCCGCCCGGAGGCGGTCGCCGCGTTCGGCGTGCAGGGCACGGACGAGTCCCAGCCGATCGCCGAAGTGCCGGAACAGGGTGCCCTTGCCCACTCCGGCGGCGACCGCGACGTCGTCCATCGAGACCTGGTCAGGGTCGGTCGCGGCCGCGAACAGCCGGTCCGCCGCGGCCAGCACCGCCCCCCGATTGCGTACCGCGTCGGCGCGCACATCACCCTCCCCTCGCAAACGGACCGACAGTCCGTTAAGCTCTAACCGGACCGACCGTCCGCTTATCGTAGTCCGTGGCGGACGGCCACCGACCAAGAGGGGACGCCTGTGCCGAAGACCACCGTCGACCTGTTCCACCAGGCCATCGACCTGCTGCTCGCCAAGGACATGGCGGGCTTCGTCGCGCTGTTCGCCGACGACGGCGTGCTGGAGTTCCCGTTCGCGCCACCCGGTCAGCCGAGCCGGGTGGCCGGCCGGGCCGCGTTGCACGACTACCTGATCGGCTACCCGGAGATGCTCGACGTCCGTGAGATCACCGAGGTCACCGTGCACCAGACCGTCGACCCGGCGGTGGTCGTCACCGAGTTCACCGCCGGGGGCGTCGTCGTCGCCACCGGGAAGCCGTACCAGATGCGGTACATCGCCGTCCTGACCGCCCGCGACGGGCACCTCGTGCACTACCGCGACTACTGGAATCCGCAGGCCGCGCAGGAACTGCTCGGCGGAGGGCTGGTCCGTTCATGATCCTCGTCATCGGGGGCACCGGCACGACCGGCCGCCTCGTCACCGCGAAACTCGCCGCCACCGCCCACCCGGTCCGCGTCACCAGCCGCCGGGCATCCGCCGGAGACGTCCGTTTCGACTGGTACGACCCCGGCACCCACACCGCCGCACTGGACGGCGTGACCGGCCTGTACCTGATCCCGCCCGTCGGCGACGTCGACCCGGCACCCGTCATGCTGCCCTTCCTGGACCTGGCCCGACGGGCCGGCGTACGGCGGGCCGTCCTGCTCAGCTCCTCGGCGATCGGGGCCGGCGATCCCGGGCTGGGCGAGGTGCAGGCCCGGCTCGGCGGGCTGCTCCCCGAATGGGCGGTGCTGCGACCGTCCTGGTTCATGGAGAACTTCGTGGGCGACCATCCGCACGCGGCGAGCGTCCGGGAGCGCGGCGAGATCGTCAGCGCCACCGGCGACGCAAGGGTGGCGTTCGTCGATCCGGCCGACATCGCCGAGGTGGCCGTCCGCGCCCTCACCGACCCGACGCCACACGACACCGAGCACATCGTCACCGGGCCGGAACGGTTGACTTACGCCGACGTCGCCGCGATCCTCACCGACCTCGGCGGACGCCCGGTCCGGCACCGTGCCGTCGACGAGGACGCGCTCGCGGCGTACCACGAACGGCACGGCCTTCCGCCCGACTTCGCCCGCCTCCTCGCGGGCCTGGACACGGCGGTCGCGGCCGGCGCGGAGGACCGGACCACCAGCACCGTCGCGGACGTGACCGGCCGACCGCCCCGGTCCTTCCGGGACTTCTGCCGCGACCGGCTGCCCGACGGGCTCCCGACCGGGGCCGGACAACCTGCCGCCCCGGACCGGGACCGGGCCTGACCAGCCGGTTCACCCTCCTGCCGGGATGCGTCGCGGCACGTCCGGTGATGCGGATCGACCGACGGTGTCGACCGGTTCCGGTCAGGCCGGGCCGGTGACCAACGGGTCGTGGACCCGGCCGAGGAAGAGGGGCACACCGGTGGACCGGTCGTGGATGACGTACAGGAACGGCCGGTTGACGAAGAACTGCGGCCCCTGCGGGATCGTCGGCGGCCGGACGATGACGGCCGACGCGGCGGCGGCCTCGGTACCCTTCTCGTCCACCGCGATGAACGTCTCGTGCGCCACGTTGTCGATACGCAGGGCCGGTTCGGTGCTCATCGCGGCGAAGTCGGCCCGGGTGGAGAACGCGGTGGGCATGCCGAGGCCGCTCAGCACCGCGCCCAGCTCGGCCGGCAGGCGGAACGTCCAGCGGGGCAGACGTAGCTGGACGTCGGTGGTCCGGAACCCGGTGAGCAGCTCCCCCAGCCACGTCGCGTCGACGCTCGCCTCGACCGTGGCGAGGTCGCCCCGGGTCGGCATGACGATGGCCATGGCGAGTCCGTCGCCCGCGTACGGCACGTCGACCGCACGCCACCCGTCCCCCTCCAGGTAGCCCATCCGGTCGAACGGCCCGCGCATGACCGGGACGCCGACGACGGTACCGTCGTCCCGGGTGAACGGCTCCACCGCCGTGGCCGTCGGGGTGAACGGGTACTTCCAGGCGGCCTTGAGGTAGACCGTGTTGGTCAGCACCAGGCTGGTGTCGGCACCCACCGCGTCGGACGGCAACAACTCCGGGATCTTCGCGTTGGTCCGGTCGGACACCCAGGTGTTGATCTCCTGGCGGGCCGCCTCCGGCGCGCCGCGGAAGTCGACCGGGTGCGGCACGGCACCGTAGTAGCCGGCCAGGGTGTCCCGGAATCCGGGTCGCAGGCCCAGGTCGAGGCGGCTCCACAGGGCGTTGGCCGTGGTCAGGCGGGGCAGCCTGACTCCGTCGCCGTCCTGGTACCGGCCGGCGAGCAGCTGGTCGACGGCGTTGAGCCCACTGTCGAGCGCGCCGGGGCGCGGATACGGCGCGTGGAGCACCGCGTCCATCTCGTCCGCCGAGGTCGAGCCGGCGCCCGCCCTGGTCATCGCGAGCGCGAGCCCGACCGAGTACGGCGCGCACACCACGTTGCCGCCCGCGCGGGTCGACGCCAACGCGCGGTAGAGGTCGGCGGTGAAGCCGCGTACGGCGGTCGCGGCGGGCGGCACGGTGGCCGGGTCGGCGGGTACCCGGTCCGGGTCCGTCGACGTGGACGGCGTGCCCAGCCAACGGGGACGAGCCGGGGCGGCGGTGAGGGCAGCGGCAGCAAGGGGTACCGCCCGCAGGACCGATCGACGCGAGACCATGTGGCGACGGTAGGCCGGTCCGTTGTGGACGCGCCAGGCACCGGCCGCATTTTATCGAAGTCTGACGATGTTTGCCCAGATGACCGGCACCCGCTGCGGTCGTGACGCCCCCTGGTCGACGCTTGCGATCATCAGGGCCTCGACCACTTACAGGAGCGTGGATGAAGACCGTCACACGTGAGATCGCAGGCCTCGTGATCGGCCTGATCGGCATCGTGCTGTTGGGCATCGGGCTGAACGGCGTACTCGACATCGGCAGTTGCGCCTCCGGTGGCCCGTATGCGATCACCCGGCCCTGCCCGGAGGGCTCGGATGCCCTGTTCTGGCTGTCGATGAGCGGTGCGCTCATGTGGGTACTGGGCTTCATCGTCAGCGGGCGGGGCTTCTCCGAACCGGGCACCGGGCAGGTCCTGTGGACGGCCGGCTTCGCCGGAGGCGGCACCGCCCTGCTGGTGAAGGTGCTCACCCAACCGTCGATGCCGCCGGACGCACGGCTCGGCGCGTCCATCGTGGCCGCCGTGTGCATCCCGATGGGCCTGGCCGTCGGGATCGTCGGGATCGTGCAACTCGTCCGCCGACGGGGTCGACGCGGCAGCGGACCGGGACGGACGAAGGACGGTGCCCGGACCGCTGCCGCGCCACGCCGGAGCACCCCGTGGACGCGGCTGAAGGCCCTGCACGATCTGCGGAGTACCGGAGCGCTCACCCGCGAGGAGTTCGACGTCCTCAAGGCCGGTCTGGCCGACCCCGAGCCGGCCGACCGACGGAAGCCGGCGGTCGACCGTGTCGCCCTGATCCGGCAACTGGCCGACCAGCGGGCCTCGGGAGCGTTGAGCACGGAGCAGTTCGAGGCCAGGAAGCGCAAGGTCATGCGCGGCGAGCGGGTCGACCCGGCCGGGCGGTGACGTCGCCGCCGGCCCTCCGACGGTGCCCGCTGCCCGGGGCGGCGGTGGGCACTATCGTGCTGACGTGCACATCCGTTTCGACGTCCCCGCCGATCCCGACTACCCGGGCCGGGTGGCCGCCGCGCTCAGCAGGGTCCGGCTGCGCAGGTACGGCCAGGTCGGCGCGGTGCTGGCGGCCCTCGGGGCGGTCGGGCTCGCCGCCGCGCGCGGACCCGGGTGGGGTGAACAGCTCACACCGCTGTGGATACCCATGCTCGTGGGTGGTCTGCTGGCGATGCTGTACGCGCCATGGGCGCGGTGGCGGGCCCGGCGGCGCTCCGGCCGCTACGCGGTCGAGGGCTCCTACGACATCACCGACGAGAACATCATGATGCGCAGCGGCTCGGAGTCCGGCGGGATCGCCTGGGAGGGCGTCGACCAGGTGCGGGACACCACCGAGTTCTGGATCGTGTACGTCCGCGGGAACCCGGCGACCGTGATCCCCCGCGACCTGATGTCCGCCCAGGACGCCGAGACGTTGCGTGCCTTCCTGGCCGAACGGGGACTGCTCCAGGCTCGGTGAACGCGGCTGCCGCCGAGCGGACGGCGGGGCCATCGAAGCACTGCGCGCAGAACCCTCACTCGGACCGGCAGGGACCACCTCCGTACACCTGCCGCCGGATTTGACAGCCCTATAGCTACCGGCTATCTATTAACGATCCGGAGCGAGGGAGTGTGCCGGGGTGCAGGACGTGGTTCTGGCCATGCTGGCGAAGGAGCCGGCGCACGGGTACGAGTTGCGCGGACGGATGCGGGCCGCGCTCGGTCCGCTGGGCGAGTCGATGAACGCCGGGCAGATCTACGTGGCGCTGGCCCGGCTGGGCAAGGCCGGACTGGTGACGTCGGAGCGGGCCGAGGGTCTGCCGGACCGGCCCGATCGCCGGGTCTACGCGCTGACGCCGGCCGGACAGCAGCGGGTCGCGGGGTGGTTGGCCGAGGTGAACTGGCCGAAGCCGGACCTTACGGAGTTCCACCTGAAGTTGGTGGCCGCCGCGGCCGGACGGCTGGCTGATCCGGTGGAACTGGTCGACGCGCAGCGGCGCGAGGTGCTGCGTCGACTGCGCGACACCCAGCGCGCGGCGCTGGACCGGTCGGTGGATCCGGTCGCCGGGCTGCTGCTGGAGGGCGTCGTGCTGCGGCTGCGGGCCGACCTGGAATGGCTGGAGGCATGCGAACGCATGTGGACCGGACGGGATCGGGCAGGGCGGAGGGCAAAGGCATGACCGGTTCGGTGGCGCTGCGGGCACGTGGGCTCACCAAGTGGTACGGCTCGCACAACGCGCTGGTACGCGCGGTCGACGAGGTCGACCTGGACGTGCCCGTCGGACAGACCTTGGCGATCATGGGCCCGAGCGGCTGCGGCAAGTCCACCCTGCTGCACATGCTCGGCGGGCTGCAACGCCCGACCGACGGGCAGGTGTGGCTGGCCGAGCACCGGATCGACACGATGAGCGAACGGGCCCTGGCCCGGCTGCGGCGCGACGGCGTCGGGTTCGTCTTCCAGTCGTTCCACCTCATGGAGGAACTCACCGCCGTGGAGAACGTGGAACTGGCCGCGCTGCTGGCCGGCCGGCCTCCGGGGCGGGCACGCAAGCGGGCGATGTACCTGCTGGACCGGGTCGGGCTCGCCGACCGCGCCGCACACCTGCCCTCGGCGTTGTCCGGTGGGCAGCGCCAGCGGGTCGCCATCGCCCGCGCGTTGAGCAACGAGCCGCTGGTCGTACTGGCCGACGAACCCACCGGCAACCTGGACAGCGCCGCCACCCTGGAGGTGCTGCGGCTGTTCGAGGAGTTGCACGCCACAGGACAGACCCTCGTGGTGGTCACCCATGACGCCCGCATCGCCGCGGTCGCCGACCGGGTGATCTCCATGCGCGACGGGGCGTTCGCCGACGACAGCCGGTTCGCCACCACCGCAACCGGCACCGGCCTCGGCGGGTGGCGCTGACATGTCCGGCCGTCTCCTGCTGGTCTGCCGGTTGCTGGTGCGCGACCTGCGCCGCCGCCGGACCGAGACCGTCCTGCTTCTGGTCGCCATCACCGCCGCCACCGCCACGCTGACCCTCGGCCTCACCCTCAACGAGGTCGCCGACCGGCCGTACCAGCAGACCCGGACCGCCACCGCCGGCCCGGACGTGATCGTGACACCCCGGGCCACCGGCCAGGCCGCGTTGGACGAGCTCGCATCGTTGGCCACCGCGGCCGGCGTCACCGATCACAGTGGCCCCTTCCCGATCGCCTACCTGACCATGACGACCGGCGGCGTATCCGCGCACGCCGTCGTCGAGGGCAGGGAGACCACACCGGTATCGGTCGACCGGCCCGCCGTGACCGACGGCACCTGGGTACGTCCCGGCGGCGTGGTCGTCGAGCGGGCCTTCGCCGACGCCCTCGGCATCCGCGTGAACGACACGGTCGACCTCGACGGTCATCCGTTACGCGTGGTCGGGACCGCGGTCACCGCCGCGAGAACCACATATCCGTACGCCGGGTGGCACTACCCGGGCAGCATCCTGGTCGAGCGCGGCGGCCTGGTCTGGGTCGACCGCAGCGACATCGCCACGCTGGCGGGCGGCCAGCCGCTGTCCTACACGCTGAACCTCAAGCTCGCCGACCCGGCGGCGAGCACCGCGTACCCGGTCAGCGACCAACTCACCACCTGGCAGGCCATCGACGACCTCAACGGTCGGCTGTACAGCGACGCGCAGATGACGCTGCTCGTCGGCAGCTGGCTGCTCAGCGGCCTCGCGCTGGCCGGCGTCGCCGGCATCGTCGCGGGCCGGATCATCGGCCACCGCCGCCGGGTCGGTCTCCTCAAGGCCGTCGGTGCCGGACCAGCCATGATCGCCGTCGTCCACTTCGCCGAGTACCTCGTGATCGGGCTCACCGCCGCCGCCACCGGCCTGGCCGGGGGCTGGTTCGCCGCCCCCGTACTGATCCGCCCCAGCGCCGGACTCATCGGCTCCGTCAACGCCCAGCCACCCGCGCTCCGCACGGTGGTCGCCGTCACGGTCCTCGCCCTCACGATCGCCGTGGTGGCGACGCTGGTACCCGTGGTACGCGTCGCCACCACCAGCACCGTCCACGCGCTCGCCGACGCCGCGACGCCACCGCAGCGCCGGCGGTGGCGTATCCGGCTGTCACGGCGGCTGCCCACCGCCCTGCTGATCGGGGTACGCATCAACGCCCGCCGGCAGCGCCGCGCCCGGCTGGTCACCATGAACACCCTGATCACCACGACCGCACTCGTTGCCGTACTCATGGTCAACACTCAGGTGGAGCACTTCGACCTCGGCTACACGGAACTCGCCAACCCCCGCCGGGAGCGAATGGAGCAGGCCCTGCTCGTGGTCGTCCTCGTGGTGTGCGTCCTCGCGCTCGTCAACGCCGTCGTGAGCACCTGGACCACAGTCCTCGACGCCCGCCAGCCACTGGCCGTCGCGCGGACACTCGGTGCCACCCCCGCGCAGGCTGCCGTGGGCCTGGCGGTAGCGCAACTGCTCCCCGCCGTTCCCGGCGTCGTGGCGGGGATCCCGGCCGGCATCGGGCTCCTCGCGTTCGTCAGCCGTGCCGAGGTCGAGTACCCACCCGTTCCCTGGCTGCTGGCCACCGCATTCGGAGTCCTGCTCGCCATCGCCGCGTTCACCGCCATCCCCGCCATGGTCGCCACGCGACGCCCGGTGGTGGACGCCCTCCGGTCCGCACCGGCCTGACCGGAGGGCATCCAGCAGCACACCGACAGCCGCCGGGACGCGTACGCCGGGCTGCTGGGGAACGGTCCCCACCCCTAATCCTCGTCGAGGAGACCCAAGCTCTCCGGCAACTCGTTTAGCCACTCGCGCACGACACCCGTCTCGCGAGCCGCCCGAGCCTTGACAAGTCCGATGAGCATCTCGCGCTCACCCGGCCCCAACGTGCCGAAGAGGCCGGCGACCCGGTCTTGGACGGATGCAGCTTCATTCGGATCAACGACGTCGTCATCGCTCAGCTCAAGGAACGTCAGACACTCAAGCAGGGCATCCAGAAGCACGCCGGTCAACATCTGACGATCGTAGGTGTCCGCTGCGGTACGGAAGCCCGGCGTGGCCGGCCGCCGGGCGAGGTAGGGGCTTCCGACGGGCGCGGCAGTCGGGTCGCCGGGTCGCTGCAGCAGGTCCACCGCCTGGACGTGCCCGGTTCTCTCCCCCACGTCGCCCAACACGGAGGAGGACCGGCGCGGCCCCATTGTCTCCCGCCTACCCTGACGCGCATGAGCGACAGCGTCGAGACGAGTTCGCCTGGAAGCACCGGCAGGTGGATCCTCACCGCCAACGTCCGCGCATTGATCGAGTCACTGGCAGCCCTGGTCGACTACGAGGCCGACGACTGGGACTGGGACGCCATCGAGGCAGGGCTCAGCGGTACCGACGCCGAAGACCCGCAAGGGTGGTACAGCTACCCACTCGTCGGAACCATGGCGCTCCGTCTGGAACTGGCGAACGATCCCGGCTCCATCGTCACGACGGTCCGAGTACATCATCCGCCCGACCGACTACTGGCGGCCCGCATCGAGACCGTCATGTCGATGCTCGCCCGCTACCAGGTCGTCGCTTAGCGATCCGGACACCACAAGATCAAAGCGTCAAACGCCGGCCAATGTGGACCATGAACGACCATCGACGTGATGCGCTGTATGACTGGGGCGAGCATCAGGTTTGCCGGCAGAGCGATCCCCACATGGATACAGACATGAGCAGGCGGCTCGGCGCCCAGCACACTATCGGCGCCTCAGCGCAGGTCAGGAGGAATCTGGATCGTGACCACTCCCAGCCCGGCGTAGGCCTTGGGTGACTCGGTCACCACCGGCCGCCCGGCGGGCCACTCCGGGTCGGGACGGGCAACGGTCACCGCGTGGGCAAGTTGCCAGTCCACGCCCTGCTCGACCAGGCGTCCAACCGACAGGGCACCCGCGTAGTCCAGTTCCACGGCCTCAAGGGCAGGCAACCTGCCGACATGTTCCCCGAGCGCGGGGCGGATCGAGGAGGCCGCCGCCAGGCAGACAGCGGGCACGAAGACGTGCCGGCCGGCCTCCCGGTGCGCCTGCACCACCAGGGCGGAGAGCACCGGATGCCCGACGCCGAGGGTCAGCAGGGCGCTGTGGTCGAACACGACACCGGCGGGCAGACCAGGGTTCATGCCGCTCTCGGACGCCGGTCGGGATGCGGCAGGCCCTCGAGGGCCTCCCCTGTCTCGACGGCCCGCCAGACACTTTCCGCGTCGGCGAGATCCTGGTAACTGAGGTCCGGGGCGATCCTGGTTCGCACGTACTCTTCGGCCTGGTCGCCACGGCGTTGCAGCTCGTCACGGGTCAACGTCTCCCAGGCGAGCCGGGTCACCAGCTCGCGCATGGTGATCCCCCGTTCCCGGGCCACCAGGCTGAGCCGGTCCCGGGTCGCGGCGTCCACCTTGATCGTCGTATCCACGCGACGCAGTATACCGTCGGTATACCTTAGCGCTGCGTGACGTGCCTGCGACAAGCCGCCGGATCGACGCATTGCAGAGACAGTCAGCAGCGCTCCTCGTCCCGCATGTCGGCGAGCGTGGCAACCACCTCTACCGTCTCGTCGCCGAGCTTCGGCGGAAGCGGTACGGGACCGCTGCCCGTCGGGGCGGCGGCCCGCCCTGCGACCACCAGCCTGGTCAGCGTCGACCTGTCGTCACCCGCCGGGACGAGCCTGGCGATCGGGTACCCGTGATCGGTGATCTCGACGGTCTCACCGCCGCTGACCGCGCCAGCGTCGACGTCGGCCTTCTCCGGCGCAGCCACGTGAACAACGTCATCGGGTGCATCCTGAAATCCTTCGCGATCTGCTCGACCGGTCACGCCCGCCTCACGGTCACGGGCCACCCGCATGACGTCATCGCGGAACTCTCGGGGGTAAGGCTTGGGCACAACGACATCCTTCCAGCCCATTACAAGCGCAAGCCATCTCAGATGTCACCTACACTTGCAGCAGACCCAGTCGAGGTGCCCGACCGTCGCTAGAACCAGGACACCGGACGGGGCAGCGACGACACCCAACTCGACGATTTCCACCCGAACGAGTCTGGCCTTCAGGTACAGCGCTGTCACGGGCGCGATTCCGGAACCTCAGTGGCAGGCCCAAACAGGCTATCGATGGCGTTGCGGGGCCACCGGTTCAAGACCGGGCAGCGTCGGAGCCGTCATCGGCCCGCCCCCGCACAGCGCCGAATTCAGTGGTGCCGCTGGTCAGCCCATCGGTAGCCTTCGGCCCCACCAGGATTCGGGGGGCGAGGTCGACATGAGCAGCGGTGACGGCACGACGGTGTTGTGGCGTCCCACCGGGCCGGAAGAGTTGGCCCTCGTCCGGGATTCGGGGTGGCGTCGCTGGCCCCCACGCCTGCCGGACCAGCCGATCTTCTACCCGGTCCTCAACGAGGACTACGCGGTCATGATCGCCCGGGACTGGAACGTACCGGCGTCCGGCGTTGGCTACGTCACCCGCTTCCGCGTGGCCTCGGAGTTCGTGAGCCGCTACCCGGTCCAACAGGTCGGCGGCAAGACGATCCTCGAGCTGTGGGTCCCGGCCGAGGAGCTGGACGAGTTCAACGAGCACATTGTGGGACTGATCGAGGTCGTCCACGAGTTCCACTAGCTAGTCCGTGGTCGGGGCTTCCGGCTGCGGCTACGCCTCCCTGGCCTGGGTACGCCGCCGCGCGTCGGCCGGCCGGCGGAGCGTTCCCCCGGCTGGGTCCGGTCAGCTCCGGGGCGGCCGGGTCAGGCCGATGGTGGCGGCGAGGCGGGTCAGGTCGGCGGGGGTACGGCCGGCGCGGACGAGGGTGGTGAGCAGGGCTCGGCCGACAGGTCGGAGGCGTACCTCGGCGGGGGCGGTCTGGTCGGCGGTGAGCAGGGCCCGGCCGGCGGCATGATGGTCGCCGGTGTCGAGGTGGGCGCGGGCCATGTCGATGAGGTGGGCGGCCCGGTGTTCGGCGGGCAGCCGGGGCCAGCCGGCGTCGCGGGTGGCCCGGTGGTGCAGGGCGACGGCGGTGGCGTGATCGCCGAGACGGGCGGCGGCCAGGGCGCGGGCCAGGTCGACGCTGACGGGGGCGAAGCCGTCGTCGTGGTGGTGGCCCCGGGCATCGTGGACGGCGGCGAGGTGGTGCGCGCGGTCGGCGTACTCCTTGCAGGTGGTGGTGTCGCCGCAGGTGGCGGCGGCGATGGCCGCTTCGGCGAGCAGGGTCCCGGTCAGGGCCAGGTCGTCGGCCGGCAGGTGCTCGGGCGGTGTCTGCTGGTACCGGCTCACGGCGAGTCGGCGTACGGCGGTGGTGGCGGCGAGCAGCGCGAGCCGGGGCCGGTCGAGGGCGCGTAGCGCCTGGGCGAGCGCGACGGCGGCGTGCCCGGCCCGGTCGGGGTCGTCGGCGGCGGCGGTCATGGCCCGGTCGGCGGCGAGCCAGGCCAGGTGCGGCTCACCGAGCTTGACCATGGTCTGCGCGGTGAGCCGGTGCACGCGCGCCAGGAGTGGGCCGGTGAGGGTCGGCGTGGTGTGGTGGGCGTGGCGGGTGGCGGTGAGCAGGCCGGGCAGCACCCGGAGCGTCTGCTGGTGGTGGGCGTACCGGTAGGCGGTCTCGGCGTACCGGAGCTGCCGGTCAAGCTCGGTGACGGTCGGCGGCCAGTCCCGGCCGGTGGGGGTGTCATGGTCGGCGAGGGCTTCCCGGACGGCTTCGACGGCGGCGGCGGTGCCACCGGCGGCCGGGGCGCGGCGGGTGGTGCGGCCGAGCAGCACGGCCGGGGTGACGCCGAGCGCGGCGGCCACGGCTTCGATCATCGGAAGCCGGTCGAGGCGGCGGACGCCGCGCTCGACCTTGTCGACCCAGCTCTTCGAGCGGCCGATCCGGTCGGCGAAGACCTGCTGGTTCATGCCCCGGCGGACGCGGAGCTGGGCGATCCGCCGGCCGATGGGCAGCTCGCGGCGGTTGTCACGGGGCGGCGGGACACTCACCGGCGTACCCCCCGGTGCAGGCTCTCGGTGGACTGCCCGCAACGCGGACACCACCGGGACTTGACCCGGAACGCGAGCAGCCCGAGCAGGAAGCCCGGCACCAGCCCACCGAACACGATCGACACGAGCACCTCGGAAACCACGAGCACCCTCACCTTCCGGCCGGGTCGGAGAAGTCGAGGGTGCAGATCTGCGGCGTCCGGGCCGGGGTGTGGACGAGCGTGCACTTGTCGGCGTGAGTCGTTTTCAGCCTCGACGACAGGTAGACATCCGGGCGCAGTCGGTCAGCCGAGGACTCCATGACGGGGAAGAACCGAGCCAATGGGCAGGGCAAGTTGGTCAGACACATACGAGACCGCCAGATTCGACGGATCGGAACGTGCGAGCGGAAGTCCTTGGAGCGCCTGTCCAAGTACGAGCGTTCTCCGTTGTCTGCCATACCGACATCTTGCCGGCCTCCGTAGTCAACCGTCAACGACGCTGGCCCATGTTTTTCGACATTGTCGCTCAACTAGCACACGCCCTCGCCTAGCGTCAAGGTTCATGGACCTTGTCGGCGTGGCGGAGATCCGAGACATGCTCGGTGGCGTCTCCCGCCAGCGCGCCAACGTGATCACCAACGCGAAGGGCTTCCCGGACCCAGTCGCCACCCTTCGGATGGGCAAGGTCTGGCGCCGCCAAGACGTCGAGCAGTGGATAGCCGAGCACCGATCAGCGAAGGACTGACAGCCGCCGCAGGCCGGTCCGCTCAGTAGGTTGGCCAGCGGGTCCGCCGAAGGCAAGGCTGGCCGGCAAGCGCAGGCGAGTCGGTACAGCCAGGTCAAAGCACCTCCGGCGGGGGCCTCAGGCTCCGGGATAGCCGGGGCCGTCGGGCACGTCCGATAGGGCGGTTGGCCGCAGTCACCCACCAACCACGGGACGCCCAAGATCAGGCCGTCTCCAGGGCGTCAGGCCGTCGCGAGGCCGTCAACTGTCGACCAAAGTTGCCCAAAACACCCGTCGACACCCGAACATAGAACCGGCTCAGAGCCTTGATCGAGGCTCTGAGCTGGTGGGCGACGGACGAGTCGACCTGTACGCCGGATTATGAAGGTGAAACGCCCGCTGACCTGGGGCGGAGCCCGCCGACAACCGCTGTGGGCCGTCGTCGGGCCGTCAGGCAGTCGTAAACCCGTCTGCTCGGTGACGACACGGGCAACTGTGGTCACCCGTAGCGCCGGACGTTCATATCCCTCCGATAGTCGATGTACCTCCGCGCAGCAGCCCGAGGAGTTCTCACCCACACGGGTGCACCGACGAGGATCCGATCTACGGGCTCGTCCAGGTCCCACCTCTCCTGATCAAGAACCACGTCACTGTAAATTTCTGCAAACCATTCCGAGTTGGAAGCGTCGCCGAACGTATAGCCACGCTTCCACGGCTGGTCGGGGCTCTCGCGGGACTCCTTCGTAAACCCCTGCTCGAATGCAATCTTCATGGCTTCGACCGAGATTGACTGCGGGTCATCCCACTGCGAGTTGTTCTCGGCACACCTAGTCTTAAGCCACTTGCTGATCGAGAACATGGCGGAAGAACTCCAACCTTCCGCCACAGGATCATTCGGTCCCATGAACCCTGCGACGTTGTCTTTGCTGCCGAAGAGGCAAACGAAGACGCGAGTGCCGTCCGATGCAACAGAGCGCACACCGAGGACGATCCGATCGTCCTCATAGGTTACAAAATGGGAGAACTCGACCCGCCCGACCCCTTTGGCATATTGAACCGGTGGGGGCGTGACGAAATCCTCAACAGCAAGACTCCCGATCGAGCGCTCAATCCTCTCCGCAATCTCGTTCTTGTAGAGCGAACGCGGTTCCCGTCCAAATTCCCACTCGACAGGCAGAAAGGGAAGACTAAGCACAAACTTCGAGCGCCACCGAGCGGCGATACTGATCCCTTCTTCATCCGCAATAGAGCGAACTCGTCGATTAGACCAGTACGCATATCGAGTGGACTCTCCGCGCTCACCCATTCATCAAACCTTCCCGAAGACCTCTGCGGGTAAGCCGTCTTCTGGCCGACGACGCCGCTTCAGTCGACTGTGTACCTCATGCGAGCCACACTCACGCCGCGCCACTCCGACCATGGGAGCTAGGTGATTGTCACGGATTGCCTGTCTTGCGATAGAGATCGTCGATGGCGTTACGGGTGCGTTCCTCGCTGGCCGGCATCAAGTGCGTGTAGACCCGGAGCGTGAAGCCGGGGTCAGCGTGGCCGAGGTACGACGCGAGGGCCTTGATGCTCTCCCCTGCGTCGAGCAGCGACGAGGCGTAGAAGTGGCGCAGCGCGTGCATCCCGGTCGCCCGGGTCGGCGTGATGCCGGCCGCCACGACAGCCGGTCGCCAGCTCTTGTCGTCGAAGGTACGCCGGTTGATCGCGCCGCGCCGGGTGGTGGTGAACAGCAGCGGCACTGTGACCCGTTCGTCGCTGGCCGGGTTCTCCCACGGCAGGGTGAGCGACACCGGGGCGAACTCGTCGACGTGCTGCCGCAGCACCAGGGCGACGGAGTCGGGCAAGGGCACCCGGCGGTCCCGGTCGTTCTTGGGCAGCCCGAAGACCAGCCGGGACCGGACAAGCTTGACCTGACGCGAGACGTGCACCCAGCCCGCATCGAAGTCGATATCGTCGACGCCGAGCCCAAGGATCTCCCCCTGCCGCAGTCCGCACCCCGCGCCGAGGTCGACCATCGGCCGGTACCGCTGGGCGAGGCCGCCGCGGATTGCCGAAACCTGTTCGTACCGCCACGGCACCACCCGACGCTGAACCGGTCGCGGAGGCTTGACCGACTTTGCCGAACACGGGTTCTTCGCGATCCGTTCGTCGTCAACCGCCGCGCCGAGGATCGTTCGCAGGTGCGCGAAGACAACGGCTCTGGTCGCCGGAGCCAGCTTGTCGACCATGTCGGCGTCCCACTCCCGGATGTGGCCCGGCTTGATCGCCGCCAGTTGCCGAGAGCCGAAGAACGGCAGCAGGTGCTTCCGTACCCGGAATTCCGTGCTCTCCCGGGTCGACTCGTCGAACGAGCGCGTCCGGAGCCAGGTTTCGGCGTACTCCATGAAGGTCATCCGGCCGGCAAGCGGGTCGACGTAGGAGCCCCGGAGCTTGTCCGTCTCGGTCGAGACAAGGAACGCCTCAGCGTCCCGCTTGGCTCGGTCGGGGAACGATCGGCTGCGCTCCCGTCCGTCCGGCCCGATGTAGCGGACCCGGTACCGCAGTCCCTTGCCGAACCGTTCAGACTTCACCCGCTCGGAACGGCCGCCAGGGTGCCGAACGACGTTGTACCAGCGATCTTCGACGTGGCCCATCAGGCTGCCGCCGCCTGCTCACGGAACCACTCTCGGACCGCTTCCGGCTCGTACCGCAGGTGTCGACCGACCCGAGCCGCCGGCGGACCGTACTTGACCTTGCGCCAGCGGTACAGCGTCTCCTGTGGCACCCGCAGGTACGCCGACACGTCCCGAACCGTCCAGAGCCCCTCGTTCGCCATCACTGCCCCTCCCCCGTCGTACTTGCCGGCCCGTTCGTCGTCTCGTCCGCGTGTGGTTGTGCCGCCCGGTCCTTGGCGGCGAGGAGTTCGGAGCGCCACCGGACGCGCTCGCTGATCGAGCGCAGGAGTCGGTGTGCCAGCGACGGCACGTCGGCGTCATCGGGGCGCGCCAACTCCCAGGCGTGACGGACCGGTTCGACGGTGGCGCCCTGGTGGTCGACGCCGTCGAGGCCGACCGTGGTGCCGAGCAGTGCCTTCACCCAGGCGCGTACGTCGTGTTTGTGGTCGGAGAGGGTCTTGCCGGACCAGTCGCGGGAGATGAGGATGCGCCGGCCGCCGATGCCGAGGGTGTCGCGTTGGTGGACCTTGCCCTTGCAGCGGCCCGGCTTGAGCTTCGCGTGCGCCTTCTTCGGCTGGACGCCATAGAGCAGCCAGTTCGCACACCGGTCCGTGCACGGGGTCACCTGGAGCTGTTGCCAGAGCCGGTCGAGGTGCGCCCGCTGCCGACCGCTGGTCATCTTGTGGCAGTCGCCGGTCTGCTTGGTGATGTACTTCGTGACGTACCGGATGGTCCGCTCAGCGTCGGCGGTGCCGGGCATGACGCCGCGTGCGTCGACCTGGACGCCGAAGCGAACCACGTGCACCGGTTCGGCGTCCGGGTCGTCGTCGATCTCGTCGAGCGCTTCGTTCCACGTCAACAGCGGTAGGCCGGTGTCCGGGTCGACCCACGTCCCAGCCTGGTCGTCCCACACGGGCAGGCGGTCGAGGGTGTACCGCTGAACGTCGACGGACGGCCACCAGACCTGGTGATACGTGGCCGCCGCCACGGTCCGCAGCACGTCGCGGGGGATGGTTCCTCGGATGGCGAAGTGGGCGTGTGGGGCGAGGCGGCGTTGTGGCTCGACGCAGCCGGCGTACTGGACGTTCCAGCCCTCACAGCGGCGCAGGTTCTGCCAGAACCGGTCGAGGAGCCGGGGGAAGTGGACGGCGTCCCAGGCTGCTCGCCGGTAGTCGTAGCGGTCAGGGTTGACCGGGGTGCCGTCCGGGCGGACCGGCCCGTACGAGTCGAGGGTAAGCGTGAGCCACATCGACGGCCGGTAGGTCGACCCGTCCGGCGCGGTGTACGTCTTGCCGACCGTGCGCCGCTCGACCTTGCGCTGAGGCAGCTCCGGGGCGTCCTGACGCCGCTTGGTGGACCGCTTGCGCCGCCGTCCGGTGTCCTCGTCGCCCTGGTCGTCATCCACGCTGCCGTGAGGAGGAGCTACCCGACCGCGCAGACCTTCCGCCGTGATGGCGTCTTCCACTTCCCGGATCGCCTCGTCGATGTCTTCGACCTGGTCGTACTGGCAGGCACGGGAGGCTTCGTCGCGGGCGAACTCCAGATGCCCGCGCAGCAGGATGAGCGCCTTCTGTTCCTCGGTGGCGGGTGCCGGTGGGGGTAGGGGTTCGTCGTCGCGGTGCCAGCCTTCCCGGATCTGGGCCTGCCGCAGGCGCCGGTTCTTCTTCGCACACGGCGCGCACTTGTCCTCCCGGGTCGCCCCGCACGGCAGGTCGATCACCTCGGTCAGCCCGGTTTCCAGATCGGTCCGCCGCATGGCGAGGGGACGCACGCAGACGCCGTACTCAGCGGCGATCTCCTTGAGCACGTCGACCGAACGAGGAAGCGCCATACGGGCCGCCCGCGACCCCGGCCGAGGAGCAGCAGCCGAGGCCGGGGCGGGTTCGAGACCGGGCAGGGTCGGAGCCGTCATCGGACGATCCCCACGACGGCCGGACGGGACGGGTGCACCACACGCGGCGGCAACACCACCGGAGCCACCGGTTCAGACACCGGAACCGGAGCGGGTACCGGAGCCGGCACAGGCAACGGCTCAGTCGGAGTCAAGACGGGTTCCGCGTCGGCCTGGTCGACGTGGACCGGTTCTGGTGCCGGTTCAGTCAAGGGCCGCTTGACGGCCGCCGGGGTGGCGGGAGCACCGGAGAGGACGACCTTGACCAGGGCGAGGAACGCCAACGACGGCACCGCCGCCACGATCCAGCCCCACACGGACGGCTCAGCCTCAGCGACTTGGGCAGCCAGCGACAGGAGCGCGAACGCCACCAGGAGCGAGGCGACCAGGCCCACGGGGCGACCGGCCCGACGACGGGCACGGAGTTCCAGGCCGAGGTAGATGGCCATCAGCTCGACCGCCACCGCGTTGGCCCAGCCGATCCAGTGCGGCTGACCGTGCGCGACGCTCAGGTCATGGACGTGGGTGAAGGCAGCGGCCCCGGCCATCCCGCCGATGACGAGCAGGATCACGACCCGTACCGCCGATTCGGTCCGGTGGTTCACTGGTCGCCCTCCCGCTTCTCCCGGATGGTCAGGTCGATACGGATGCGCCGGCCGTGCATGTCCCGGCGACGGCGGATCAGCTCAGCGAGCCCGCGCAGCGCGGCGGCGGTCTGGTCGGCCGGGCCGACGAGCTGCACGCGCAGCGGGAACCGGAGCCGGTTGATCAGGTACGTCATGGGGTTCACGGGGTCACCTCCGGACCGGTCGGATGTCGATGCGGATGTGGTCGGGCGGAGCGCCGAGGGAGGCGACCGCTTCGGAGAGGCAGCGCCACAGCGCCCACGCCTCGTCGGGGGTCAGGGACATCCGTCGACGACCGCTCCCGACCGCGAGATAAACCGGGTACGGGTCGGGCCGTTCGGCGTCGACGCGGACGGATACGGCCGTGACCGGTTCAGGGGTACGGAGCCGGTAGAACCGGCGACCGTTCGGGGTGTTGGTCATCGGGCCGCACCCCCGCCGTCCCCGTCGAGCAGGTTGCGCAGCGAGTCGGGCAGCAACGGCCCGAGCGGCTTGCGCGGCAGCGGAGGCCGGACCGGTTCGTCGGCGGTTTCCCGGCCGACCTGGGCGAGGATGTCGGCCGCGTCGGCCGGAGCCGGGTACTGCGCGGCCATGTCCCGGATGTCGCTGTCGCTGACGAAGGAGAACCGGACCCGAACCGGGTCGGGGGTGCCGTCGAGGATCACGTACCCGACGCCCTTCGCCCATCGGGGCATCTGGTCGGCCAGCGCGCCCCGGTTACGGGCACCGTCGCCAAGGACCATGTCCACCTGGGCCGCTTCGGTCAGCCCGAGCGCGATGCGGGTCGGGAACAGGTCCCGGAACGGCAGGACTTCCTTGCGCGGGTCCTGCAACGCCGCCACCACCAGGACGCCGACCCCGGCACCCTGCGACAGCAGCAGCCCCAGCGACGAGGCGATCCGCTTCCGGAGGTCACCGTCTTGCAGGTACGCGGTCAGCGCCGCCATCTCGTCGACGACGACCACGACCAGGGGGTCACCCTCGGTCGGCGTGTGGACGCGAACCGTGCCGGCGAGCCGAGCCTGACGCTCCCGCAACACGTCGACCGCCTCATCGAGCAGGTCAGCCATCGCCTCGAAGGACTTGCAGGCGAACCGCGCGAACATCGGCCGCCCGAGCGCGAACTCCATCCCGCCCTTGGGATCGATCACCCAGAGCCGGACCAGCCCGGAGGCGACGCCACCACTGAGCGCACGGACCAGCGACCAGAGGACGGAGCCCTTGCCGCGCCGGGTGGCCCCGCCCACCAGGACGTGAGTGGCGAGCAGGTGCAGCGACCAGGTACGCAGGTCTTCCCGCCGAGCCAACGGCAGGGCGGTGAAGTCCGGCACCGCCGGCACCGGGAACGGTGGCACGACCGTCCGCAGCGCGTCGGTACGCACCAGCGCCAGGTAGACGACGGTAGGCCGGTCCCGGAAGCGCACCCGATCGACCGCCCGGAGCAGCCAGGCAGCCCAGCCGGTACGGGTCGGCGGATCGTCGGGGCGCTCGGAGTAGACCCGGGCGTGCCGCCGGCCGAAGGCGTAGGCCAGGTTGGCGCTCACCTTCTGGAACTGTTCGGGGGTCTGGCCCCGGACCATCCGGATCGTCAACACGTCGAGCGCCTGATCCGAGCGGACCCGGAGGAGTTCCGGCAGGACCCGCCGATGGTCGTACGTCTCGGCGAGCCCGCAGAGCGTCATGGCCTCACGCCAGACCCGCCGGTACACGAACACGCGACGGACGAAGCCGAGCAGTGGACCCGCCAACCAGGCCCACCAGGACGACTCGTGCCGCCACCACCAGGCCAGCGACACCGCCGCCAGCAGCGCCAGCGGCACCACCAGGCCGGGCCAATCGAACTCGACGTACAGGGTCACCGCCAACGCCGCCGAGGCGGTGGCAACCGGGTGACGCAGGCACCACCACCCCGCCCGCCAGGACCAGCGGAGCAGCAGCCCGAGTACGACCAGCCAGGCCGGCAGCTCGAACCGCTTGGGCCGGATCACCAGGAGGTCACCGGCCGAGGTCATCACCACTTCACCGCGAGGCCGCCGGATCACTTGGCACCTCGCAGCGACACGAACCGCCCCGATGCGTCCCGCACCGGAGGGAACGGAAGGACGAGCTGACCGATGCAGCCGACGCACCGGCCGTCCTCACCGGTCGTGGAGTCGAACGGGTTGCGGCACACCGAGCACCGAGGCCGGCCACGGCCAGCCGGACGCCTACGCTTGGACACGTCACTACCTCTCTCGCCAGAGCAGGGGGAAGACAGAGAGGGGCGGGGCTGCCGTCCGCCAAGACCAGACAGCCCCGCCCTACCTGATGTGGCTACGCCGCCGCCTTCTGCTTGCCGGCCATGCCCGCCGGGGTCCGCAGCCCGGTCGCCCGCAGCGAGTACGCCATCCGGCCGTTGTTCGCCACGTACGGCGTGACGGTCATGCCGTCGAACTCCACCGCCTCGAAGGGCGTGCCCGTCGGCGGAACCGGCTGGTAGTCCGCCGAGATCTTCACCGTCGTCTCACGCGAGCGCTTGCCCAACTCCGGGTCGAGATCCATCACCCGGACCTGCCACACGCGCTGGCCCGTCACCTTGTCCTTGGCCGGCGAACGCCGACCGGTCTTTTCGTCGTAGTCCTCGACCTCACCCAGCGACTCGGGCACCAACGCGCACCCCGCCGGGAACACGTCCTCGAATCGCACGGCGAACCTCGTACCGCCACGCAGAGCCATTGCTCAACCTCCTGACTTCACCTGACTAACCTGACTAGCCAGGTGGTGTGGATCAAAGGTAGGCCGGCTTGGCTAGTCATGTCAACGACAGTGGCGGAACTTTCCTAGCTTGGCTAGTCAGCGGTACTCTCCGCGCATGGCTCTTGACCCAGATGACCCCCGCACCCCGTCGCAGCAGATCGCGGCCACACTGCGCGCCGAGATCAAGACGGGGAAGTTCTCCCCCGGCGAGAAGCTGCCGTCGCAACACGACCTCGTCGAGCGGTTCAGCGTCGCGCGGGAGACGATCAAGGCAGCGTTGCGGAAGCTGCAAGAGGAACGGCTGATCGTCACCCGGCAGGGCAGCGGCACGTTCGTCCGCGCCAACACGGAGCGCCCGGTCGGGCTACGGCCCCACGTAGAGCGCGCTTTCGAGGCCACGAACGTCACGATCGACTTCGCCGGCTTCTCCGGAGAGACGCTGTACAACGCGATCCAGGAGACGTTGGACAAGGTCCGCATCGGCCGACTCACCCCGGAGTCGATCCGGGTACGGGTCCTGATCTCCGACATGACCGCCCCGATGGCGATCCCCTGCCGCGCCGAGGACCAGGCCGACGACCCCGATGTGCGAGCCCGAGCCCGCCGCATCACCGACCGGTCGATCCACGCCGTCACCGACGCCGTACAGGAGCTTGCAGACCTGGGGTTGGTCAAGACCGCGACCACCGAGGTACGGGTTCACAAGGCCGCGCCGCTGTTCAAGCTGTTCATCATCAACGAGCAGGAAGCTTTCTTCGGCTTCTACCCGGTCGTCGAGCACACCGTGAACATCGACGGCAAGCCGGTGGCGATCTACGACGCGATGGGCAAGGACGCGATCCTGTTCCCGTTCACGCCCAGCGACGAGGACACCAGCAATGACGCCCTCTACGTCGAGCAGGCCCGCGCCTGGTTCGACAGCATGTGGGGCACCATCTCGCGGGAGTACACCTCGTGACCGCCGCTGATCTGGCCGCCGTCGTCGACCGCGCCCGCGTGATCCTGCTCGACTTCGACGGCCCGGTGTGCAGCATCTTCGCCCAGCACCCCGCGTCGGTCGTCGCCCACCGGTTACGCAAACTCCTCGTCGACCAGGCCGTGACCCTGCCGACCGAGATCCTGAACGAGCCCGACCCGCTCGCCGTGCTGCGCTTCACCGCCACGCTTGGCCGCCCGGCCGTCGTCCGACTGGTCGACGAGGCCATGACCCGCGAGGAGGTCACCGCGGCCCGCACCGCCGAGCCGACCCCGTACGGGCGGGAAGTCATCGTCGCTGCCCAGCAGACCGGCCGCTTGGTCGCCGTCGTCTCGAACAACTCAGCCCAGTCGGTCCACGCCTACCTGAACGCCCGCCGGCTCACGTCGTACGTTCACCCGGTCATCGGTCGGCCCGAGGCCGCGCCCGAGCGGATGAAGCCGGACCCGTTCCCGGTGCTGGCCGCCGTGCGGGAGCTGGGCGCCGAGCCGAAGGATTGCGTCCTGGTCGGAGACTCGGTCAGCGACATCGAGGCCGCCCAGGCCGCCGGAGTCGCCGCCATCGGGTACGCCAACAAGCCCGGCAAGCACGAACGGTTCGCCGCCGCAGAAGCCGTCATCGACAGCATGGCTGAACTGGTGGCCGCTTTCGCCGTCGACGAGCTATAGCACCACACTCCGCACACGAGCGCCCCGGGAATTCGGCACCGGGGCGTTTCTCGTGTCGTCAGTCGACGTGCGGCATACGGCCCGCAAGGTAGTCCGCGATCTGGCGCCGCATCGTCGGATGGATGTCGAGCCCCGCCAGCTCATCGGGACGGAACCAGCCGACGTGACTCGCCTCGTCGTTCGGAGCACAGGCCCCGCCCACCGGCCGCGCCAGCAACGTGACCTCGTACTCCTGACGAACCTCGCCGTCCGAGTACGCGATGATGTGGCCCGGGTCGGAGTAGACGCCGAGGAGGCCGGTCACCTCGACCTCGACCCCGGTCTCTTCCAGGGTTTCCCGAATGGCGCACTCGGTCGGAGTCTCCCCGATCTCCATCTTCCCCATCGGCAACGCCCACTGACCGGTGTCCCGCCGACGCTGGAGCAGGATCGCGCCCTGGTCGTCGACGGCCAGCACGCCGCAGGCCGGAACCAGGGTGTTCGCCTTGGGCGCATCCGGGACGTTCCAGTACTCCACACGTCCCACCGTCAGACCTCCGCTCCCTGCCACGGCACCGCCGTAGCCCACACCCGGTCGAAGCTGTTCACGTAGTGCTCGAAGAGACCGCCACCGTCGAGCCTACGGAAGTGAAACGTCGGGTTGGCGCTGGCCGCCTCGCCGTATGCGTGAGGGTTCACCAACACCTCGTCGTCGTACCGGAAGAGACTGTTGTAGAGCGTCGTCGGGTGTAGCCGGATCTCGCAGCCGTCGACGCCGGCCAACTCCCGGTAGTACGTCAACGCCGCCCGGATCTTCGCGCCCAGCGTGCCGCCGAGCTGTTCCTCCCGGTCGCGCACCGCCACGGCATCACTCGCCGGATCACCGAAGCAGAGCCGGACCTGAACGCCCACCGACAGTCGGTCGGCCAGCATCCGAGCCACCCGAGGCTGTGTCTGCGCGAAGAAGGTCCCCGAGTACACGAGCACGTCTATCCGTTCCTGCGCCTCAGACA
The DNA here is from genome assembly GCF_028993575.1 of Micromonospora cathayae. NCBI lineage: Bacteria > Bacillati > Actinomycetota > Actinomycetes > Micromonosporales > Micromonosporaceae > Micromonospora > Micromonospora cathayae. Next base: position 6,723,930 of record NZ_CP118615.1, read on the forward strand.
GCAGCCGCAACCACAGCTCACGCGGCACCGACGCCCGATCCGGGTAAACCTCGATCAGCTCAGCCCGACTTGCCTCACCACGCCGGCCGTTGGCAGCCGCCACCACTTCCGGCCACAGGTACGCCTCTTCTGCCCCGAGCCGACGCGCCGCCGACCAACGATGCCGCCGATGCGGAACCCGCCCGAGGTTGATCCACCGTTCCACCGTTTTCGGGTCGACGCCGCATTCATCGGCCAGGTCCTCAACCCTAATACCGCGACGCACCATGACAGTCCGAAGACGTTCATTCATTCTTCTATTGGACCTTTTCGAGGCGGGACGTTTCAACCCCGTCCCAGGACGTTTCGCAAAAGGCGAAGGCGTCTGGCGACAGTCCGACCAGGCGGATGAATCGTGCGGGCAAAACCGGTTGACTCAACATAGCCGCAACCCGAACTCCCTGGTTTCGTGCTCGCCGCAATGGCCGCGAGACGAGGCGAGAAAGCGGCTCGGGCGGGGTGCGGGGAGCAAGCGGTCTACCCCGCACCCCGATCCGGAGAATGGAGGCCAGATGACAGAGGCATCTCTCAGCAAAGGAGTCACTCCCGGAACGCTGCCCCGATACGACCAAGGTAGGAGGTTCGTCGTCCATATTCCGTTCGAGGCTCCGGGCCTCGACGCAGCCCTAGCCTTTGCGGAGCGGCTCGCCGATGCCCTAGCCTTCCTGCCCGCCATCGACCCCGGAGGCACCACAGTAAGTTATGAAGACGACCAGAACGCGCGCCACTTCGTGAAGTGTGATCGGAAAATCCCTGGGAGAAAGCGGTGCCAGCAGCGATCCAACCACGCCGACGATTGCCGATAATTGTCCGCCGAGAAGAGCTAAACTACTGGTCCTCCTGCAGGAACTTATGCACGCGGTCACGAACCCACTGAAGCTGATCACAGTCATCGGGGACAGGCGCGAGCGCCCTTTCCTGCTCACTCAGCACATCCGAGGATGTTACAATTTCCCAATCCTCGCGCCCGAGTGCTTGGCGGGTTCGCTCTAACCACTCGCTTTTCGGGTCCGCCGCCTGAGCTAGACCCTCCATGTCCATAAGAAGCGCCTCGGGCGTACTTCCCGGCATAAAGTCAAGGTTACTGTCACACCACGACAACACCTGCCGCAACTGGCTTTCTTTCTGACCTGGGACAGATGTTCCCGAGGAACCATCCAGAGGAAGCGTAACCTTGCACTGCAGCAGCTCAAATACCGCTTTCTCGAGATCTACGTCTGGAACAGCCGAGGGCGACCCAGGAGCGGTGGCCGGCCGCTGATCGCCGTCCAGAAGAAGGAGACAACGCTTGCGCTCCGTCAAGGCAAAATTCGGAAGAAATTGGGCCTTGATCGAACCTGCGCCCCCGGGAAGAACCCTAACCTCAAGCCGCGAGTTTGCAGCCTGACCCAGCTTCCTCGCCGCTTTCCGGACGATGGCAGCAGCAAGCACGTCCTCGACATACACCGTCCATTTCTCTTTACTGTCAACGCCTAAACGAAAAAATGCTTCAGACTGCTCCGACTCCTGTGCGACCAGATCAACCTTCCCATCCGTCTCGCCCCGTTGGAAAACTTTGATGGCACAGGCAGGAAGGCCCCGAATGATCTGAGGCGAGTGAGTCGAAATGACTACTTGGAGTTTTCTCCGTTTAGCCTGATCCGAGATAAAAGCCATCAGCTTTTGCTGCGCACCCGGATGCAGCGACACCTCCGGCTCATCAAGAAGGATCAGAGAGCTAGGAGGCGCTGCGGCAATGGACTTCACCAGCATCACCACAGCGAACTCTCCGCTACCGGCAAATGCCTCCGAGTACCTCAGGTCAAGCGACCTCATGATAACTGTGGCGCCCTGCACGTCGAAATAGCTGTGCATCAGAATTTGGATCGAGTCGTATTCCCGGCCAAGGATCTCGGATATGGCAGCCGTAAGCTCGCTGTCCAGCGTAACGGCTGGCTGCACGATCCTCTCCGACTGATAAAACGTGTGGCTCTTTCGTCGGGTTAGAAGCGATCTTGCCACGTGGGATGAGCGCTTCCGAATCAATGCCTTCTTTGCTCCAAGCACTGCCGATTTTCTCCGGCTCGGGACATGGAAGAAGTACTTGTCATAGGCAGACAACTCCGACCGGAAATCGAGGTAGACCACACTTTTTGCAATGGCCTTCCATCGAGTAGCGGTTCTCTCCGGCGGCATCGGGTCACCAGGCTTCGAAGGAGGCATCCTCTGCATCCCATCCTGGAGAATCGGCCTTGCAGGTTCCCAGTAGTCCGGATCACCTTCACGGGTTATCCGGGATTTGACCACTTCTACAACCTCACCAACAGACTTCGCCAGATAACCGTAGATAAACCGATGCCTGTCAGCCGTCCGGATAGGGTCAAGATTCGTAGAGAACCAATACTGGCCAAGGTTTGCGTTCTCAGGACTACCCTGTAGCGCCCTCAAAATAGCCGTCTTGTTCGTGCCGTTGGGACCGACCAGAACCGTGACTGGATGCATGAACTCGATGCGCGTTCCATCCCTCAGTCCGCGGAAACGTGGAAATCGGATGTAACGGATGAAAGGTTCAAAGAGGCCAGCAGCGAGCATTTTGGCTAGGTCGGTGTGCACCTTGTCCATGAGCCCTCCACCTTCACCTTCCCCGCACCAGCGGGAAGCCGAGTCAGCGCCGAGCCATCGTACTGGCAGCCGGAGCCACAACCACGACAGTCCTCGGTGGACTCGCCGGCCAGTTCAACGACCGGCACTGGAGCCGATGTCCCTGGGCTCGCTACAACTCACTGTCAAGTACTATCCCCACCCATGCACCGAGCCAACGCATCTACAGCACCACAGCAAGACGTGATCAACGGCCTTAAAACGCTTACCGAGAATCAACACCGAATGGTTGCGTCAGTTGTCCGCGCACTGAGGACACCAACGGAATTTATCGCGAATTCAAGTAGCGACCTTGTCGATGATCCGTTCATCGAAACTATGGCAAATTTCCTTGTCCTGCACCATGCCCTCCATGAAGAGCCACTGAGCAAGAAGCCATTCGAGTACGTTTTCAGGCAATGCCTACTGGCACAAGGAAAGTCGGCAGAACTGAATTCAACTCCAGGAGCTTCCCCTCACGACGTCAGGGGCGGGGGGTATAACTGGTCGCTGAAGACAGAGGCCGCAAAGGGGATATCGCCCCAGCAAGTGAAGATCGAGAAGCTGATGGAAGCCCGATGGATCCGTGAGTGCCTGACGCCCGAGGATTGCGCCAATGCTGTACGCCAGAGGGTACCTCACCACCTGGCCGGATACGACCGGATCCTTGTTCTGCGCGCATTCTCCAAAATGTCCGAAACCATCTACAAGCTCATAGAGGTGCCGACCCGAGCACTTGCAGACCGCTTGTCACAGGCCGTGCCCGAAATGTTTAGCAAGACGAAAGGCTCCCCCAGCTTCGGAGCCGACTTCTATGACAGCAACAGCGGAGCAAGAGTTTTTCGTATCCTCCTCGACTCGAGCGTCGAGAAAATCCGGCTTTCGCACTCGGCCGAATGGTGCACTCATCATGGCACTTGGATCATTCCGAAAGACCAGGAGCTGTCACTTGATTATCAAACCAGCATAGGCTGAGAAGCATTACCTTGGCAGCGCCTGAGGTCTGAAGTGCGAAGGTGCGTACCGTTTAGCAAAAGTCGATCCATCTCGGGCTTATTCCCCGACAGGATCCAGCTTACAAGCCAGGCAAGCTGATAAGAGATAAGGGGCGGAACCGCGTCTCCGATTTGCCTGTAGAGATTCTTACGGCTGGCACCAACGAAGCGGTAAGACCTCGGAAAACCTTGCAGGATCGCCAGTTCACGGACCGTGCACTGGCGATCCTGCACCGGGTGCGAATAGCGACCGTTTCCTACATGAGAACATTCTCGCTTGATTGTAGGCGCAGGTCGGTCCCAAGCCATCCTTCCGTAAACATCGCGGTAAGCATTAGGGCGTCCAATGTTGACCGCCTTCCACATGGAAGGGATGAGGTAGCGTTCCGTACTCGGGTTCCCAAGCAGATCCGGCCAACTTCCTCCATCGTGAGGCATCGCCTTAATGCGTTCCAGTGACTCACCATTCAGCTTGGTGCTGCTGTGGTTCGGATCCTCATGATGAGTCTCTCCAGCCTGAATGGGTGGCAACCAGTCAATCGCTCGGCGCACTGTGACTGCAGCTTCGTCGATGCTCCAACCGTCCCATAGGTCATCGAGACTTCGGATCGGAAGGTCCTTTTCTACTGCTAGAATGAGCGCACGCTCCCGCTGCTGAGGAAGACCGAACCGCGTTAGCACATGCGACGCCGCATGCGTCCTGTAGCCGAGCGCAGCGAACTTAGCACGAAGCGCAGCAAAGTGATGACGAAAATTGCCGTTCAGTAGTTGCGGGACATTCTCCATCAGGATCACGCGCGGCCTGAACTCTGAAGCAAAGTCCGCAACTTTCGCTACGAGCGAATTGCGAGGATCATCTTCGACATAGTTCCGGGAAACCGCTCGAGAAAAGCCCGTACAAGGGGGACAAGCAAGCAAAATGTCAGTTCGGTCGAGGCCTTGAGGCAGGATCTTGACTGCGAGCTCGTCAGGCTCCACGTCGCCGAGATCCACCTGAAGAGGCGCCACTCCGATGTTCGCCTCGTAGGTGGCGTTGCAGCCGATGGCACCGTGGCCAGTGCTCGGCTTCCCGACCTCCACGTCTGCGGCTCCGACCAATCTGAAGTCCTGGTGGGCATGGAAGCCAAAGCTCATCCCCCCGCCGCCGGAGAAGAGATCAACCACAGCGCTAACTGGCAACACGTCCTCCTGGATGACCTGCTTACCGTACCCGGCTCGCGTCCGAGGCCCGGGGGGAGCCTCGCCGGCGAGGCGTCAGGGCAGCCTAGCCCGAAGCGAAAGTCAAGTCAAGTCAAGTCAAGTTCGAGGAGTTCCGTGAGGAGCCCCTGGAGACACTGGTAGGTTCAAGCGCGTGGCGAGCCCAACGGATGTCGAGGCCCTTCGAGCCCGCCTGCTAGAGGTTCGCTCCGAGATTGCTGCCGCGTCTCAGCACTTGGAACGCCTGCGGGACGAAGAGTTTGGAATCGCTCTCGCTATTGCTCGGTTGACAGACAGCCCTCTGCCCACTCGCCAGGGAAATTCGCGGCCCTCGGGTGAAGTCCGCTATCGCATCACGCCACTCGTTCGCTCCATCCTTGGTGCAGCCTCTGGGCCGCTTACCCGCCACGAGATCTGCGAAGAAGTGGCAAAACTCGGCTCTCCGGCGTCTGCAGACATCGTGAGTGCAAGTCTGTCGTACCTAAGACGGAAGGGCTTCGTACTCAATACCGGCGGCGCGTGGGTTGCTGCCCCATTGGACGCGGACAAATCGGAATGAGGTCTGAGAGCCTACCAGCAGCGCGTGTTCCTACCCCTACGTCTCTAGGCGTTTCGAGCCGGATGAAGAAGCAGCGGAGCAAGAACACCCAGTCGGAGTTGAGGGTCCGTCAAGCGCTGCACCGAGCCGGCTTTCGGTATCGGCTCCATATTCCAGTCCCAGGGAAACCACGTCGCTCCATCGATATAGCCTTCCCTAGGACCAAGATCGCGGTTTTCGTCGATGGATGCTTCTGGCACGGATGCCCTGAACATGGAGGCGAGGCACTCAATAACAAGGACTGGTGGCGCAATAAGATTGCCCAGAACAAAGCTAGAGACGAGGATACTTCCCGACATCTAGTGGCCGCGGGCTGGACCGTATTGCGGTTTTGGGAGCACGAGAATCCAGTCGAGGTAGCAGCGGCAATCGGGCGACAATTAGAGTTGGCACGCTTTCGACACTAGACCAGCCGGTTCTACTCATTCGACTTGCACGCTGGCGCCCGAGCGTGCCGCTGACAGTCCTTGCCGAATTGCTCTGTTTTGGATCAAGGCACCGCGCTCCGCGCGGTGCGGGGCGGCAAGCCCGGCCGGCGGCAAGCCGCCCCGGCCGCCTACGGCGCCGGGGCGGGAAGCCACCGACAGCCGCCGGGACACCCGCCCTCACCCCACCCAGGAACAGCCCCACCGAGGCCGTGACGGAAGCCGGCGACTCGGCCTGGTCGCTGGTCGGGGCTTCCGGCTGCCGCGCCAGTCCAACCCCGGGACTGGCTTGCCACCGGATCACCGGGTCGCGGCACCAGCTCCACCGCCAGGACGTACCCGACCTCTCCCCCACGTCGCCCGCCGCCGATGAGGACCAGGGCGCCGCAGAGCCCCACCAAGGCCACCGCAGACGAGATCAACTGATCGGGGAGTCAGCGTCTCCTGGGCCGTCTCTGGGCCGTCTCTGGGCCGTCTGGGCCGTCACCGGGCCGTCAGACGCCGCCCAACGCTGACCAATGTCAACCAGCGGCACCGAACAAAAGACCAGCTCAGAGCCTTCATCGAGGCTCTGAGCTGGTGGGCGACGGACGAGTCGACCTGTACGCCGGATTCTGTGCCCGACGCGTACCCAGGATGCGTGGGTCCGCGTCGGCGGCGGCCATCCATCTCGGCCTGCCGTCGCCGACAGGCTCATGCGGCCTACCCGCAGACTCGGGCGGGCCGCCCTCGAACGTCTGCGCAGGTCGTCGGCCTCTCGGCCGGCGGCCCTTCTTGGCCTTGCTCCGGGTGGGGTTTACCGAGCCATCCCGGTCACCCGGGATGCTGGTGGGCTCTTACCCCACCGTTTCACCCTTACCGCACCCGAGGGGCGCGGCGGTCTGTTTTCTGTGGCACTGTCCCGCGGGTCGCCCCGGGTTGCCGTTAACAACCACCCTGCCCTGTGGAGTCCGGACGTTCCTCGGCGGCGGGCACCTGTCCCGCCGACGCGACCGCCCGGTCGACTCGTCCGTCGCTCCCCCATCCTAACGACGTGATCTCCCCGGCTATTGCCGGCCCGGCCCTACCACGGGGATGCCCGTGGCATGCTGACCGACCCGGACACGGTACGTGTCCCGATCATGGTGACCGGGCGGCAGCGGAACGACCCGCACCCGGGACCGGCCGAAAGGTGTTCACGTGTCCAGGCGGTTCTTCTCCCGTTTCCTCGTCGTCGGCGCGCTGTGCGCCCTCGTGCCCGGAGGATGCACTGCGGCGGGCGACAGGTCGGGGGGCACTGCGGGTACGGCGGACAGCACTGTCGTACCGGGTTCCTCCCCCCGCCCCACGCCTCGGTCGGAGCCCGTCGTCGGGACACCGCCCGCCGAGCACGGCCCGACGCTTCTGGTCGTCGCTGCCACCAGGGGCTCACGCACGGTGGGCGAAGCCAGGGTCGCTGCGGGTGATCTGTGGCTGACCGGCCGATGCGCGCACGGAACGTTGAAGCTGCATGTCGAGCCGCTGACCGTGCTGACCGTGCCCTGTGACGATCTCGCGGGCGTGCCGTTCGCCAATCAGATCGTTGTCGATTCGTCGGGGTCGTGCCGGATCCGGGTGGAAGCCCCGCCCGGCCTGACCTGGAACCTACGGGTGGCGCAGTAGTGCCGAAGCTCGTGGGCCGGTAGGCGCCCGGCCCAGCCTCCAGCGTCCCGCCGCAGTGGTCGACGGCCTTGCGGACCGCTTCCCGGGTGGCCGGCGCGACGGAAAGGTTTCGGGCCAAGGAAAGACATATTGACGGGTATACCCGGGGCTGGCAGGATGCTCATCGGATCTGGTTCCGGGCCATAATCCGAGCACCGGGCGATTGGGCGAGGCCGGGCACCTCGCTACCGGCTGGGGCGTGCCGCCAGCTGTCCAGATCCGCCGCTGCGGGTTCCGCAGGAAACTTTCTTCCCCTTGGCTTTCAGGCTTCGGCCGCCGGCTGCTGCCGTGCCGGCCGCTCCGCGCCGTCCCGCACCCCCACCAGCCTTCTCAGGAGGAACCGTGTCCCGTCCACCCGGCAGACGCCGCGCTGCGGTCCGTACCGCAGCGGCGGCGGCCGTCGTCGCGCTCGCCGCCACGGCCGTCCTCGCTCCGGCCGCCCACGCCGCTCCCGACCCCGGGTCGATCGTGAAGGTCAACCAGGTGGCCTACGTGCCGGGGCTGCCGAAGCAGGCCACCATCGTCAGCGGTTCCGGGTCCCCGATCGCCTGGACGTTGCGGAACGCGGCGGGCAGCACGGTCGCCTCCGGGCAGACCACGGTACGCGGCGCGGACTCGCTCTCCGGCGACTCCGTGCACATCGCCGACTTCTCCGGGTACGACACGGTCGGCACCGGCTACGTCCTGTCGGCCGGTGGGGCGCAGAGCTACCCGTTCGACATCTCGGCGGCGGCGGTCCGCAAGCTGCGGTACGACGCGTTGGCGTTCTTCTACCACCAGCGCAGCGGCACGCCCATCGAGGCGCAGTACGTCGGCAACGCGTACGCCCGGCCCGCCGGTCACCTGAACGTGGCCCCGAACCGGGGCGACAACAACGTGCCCTGCCGGGTGTCCTGCGGGTACACGATGGACGTGCGCGGTGGCTGGTACGACGCCGGTGACCACGGCAAGTACGGCGTCAACACCGGGATCGCCGCCTGGCAGTTGATCAACCAGTACGAGCGTACGCTGCACGTCGCGGGCGCGGACCGGGCCGCGCTGGCGGACGGCACCCTGGCGATCCCGGAGCGCGGCAACGGCGTGCCGGACATCCTCGACGAGGCACGCTGGGGCGTCGAGTTCCTGATGAAGATGCAGATCCCCACCGGCCGCACCGACGCCGGCATGGTGCGGCACAAGGTCAGCGACGAGAACTGGACCGCCCTGCCGACCCGGCCCGAGCAGGACGCGCAGCCCCGGGTGCTGGCCGCGCCGAGCACCGCCGCCACGCTCAACCTGGCCGCGACCGCCGCGCAGGCCGCCCGGGTGTGGAAGACCATCGACCCGACGTTCGCCGACCGCGCGCTGACCGCCGCCACCCGGGCGTACACGGCGGCCAAGGCCAACCCGACCCGGTACGCCGACCCGAACGACACCAACGGCAGCGGCACGTACGCCGACAACAACGTCAGCGACGAGTTCTACTGGGCGGCGGCGGAACTGTACGCGACCACCGGGGCCAGCAACTACCGCACCGACGTGACCGGCTCCCCGCACTTCCGGGGCACCGGCTTCGCCACGCACGGCTTCGAGTGGTGGTGGACCGCCGGCCTCGGTGACGTCACCCTCGCCATGGTGCCCAACGGCCTGGCCTCCTCCGACGTCAGCGCCACCCGTAACGCGATCGCCAGCTACGCCGACCAACTGCTGACGCAGGCCAACCGGCAGGGCTACCCCGTCGCGACCCACAGCCAGCCGCTGTTCGTGTGGGGCTCCAACGGCATCGTCGCCAACGCCGGTAACGTCCTCGCCCTGGCGTACGACTTCACCGGTCAGCAGAAGTACCGGGCCGGCGTGTACCAGACGCTGGACTACCTGTTCGGCCGCAACCCGTACAACCAGTCGTACGTCGCCGGGTACGGCGAGCGGGCCACCCGCAACGTGCACCACCGGTTCTGGGCCAACCAGGTGGACGCGTCGCTGCCGACCGCGCCGGCCGGCTCGCTGGCCGGCGGCCCGAACCACGAGCTTCAGGACCCGTACGCCCAGGCGCAGCTGGCCGGCTGCCGGCCGCAGAAGTGCTACATCGACCACATCGAGGCGTACTCGGTGAACGAGGTCACGATCAACTGGAACTCGGCGCTGGCCTGGCTGGCGAACTGGGCCGCCGAGAAGGCCGGCGACGGCCCGCCGGCCACGCCCGACACCACCGCCCCGTCCACGCCGGGCACCCCCACCGCCTCGAACGTCACCAGCACCGGTGTGACCCTGACCTGGCCCGCGTCGACCGACGCGGAAAGCGGCGTCACCGGCTACGAGGTACGGCGGATCAGCGGCGGCACCGCCACCGTGGTGGCATCCCCCGGCACCGCCTCGGCGACCCTGACCGGGCTCAGCCCGGCCACCACCTACACCTTCGCGGTGGTGGCGAAGAACGGCGCCGGGCTGGTCTCCGCCCAGTCGCCGAGCGTGCAGGTGACCACCGCCAGCGGCAACCCGCCCGGCAACGCCGGCTGCACGGTCGTCTACGCCGCCAACAGCTGGAGCAACGGGTTCACCGCGAACGTCACCGTCACCAACACCGGCAGCGCCGCCTGGACGGGCTGGACCGTCGGCTTCGCGTTCGCCAACGGGCAGACCGTCGGCCAGGCGTGGTCCGGCATCGCCACCCAGTCGGGCAGCCAGGTGACCGTCCGGAACGAGAGCTACAACGGCGCGGTGGCCGCCGGGGCGTCGGTCAGTTTCGGGTTCAACGGCACCCACTCCGGTACCAACACCAACCCGACGGTGTTCACCGTGAACGGTACGACCTGCGCCTGACGCGGGTCACGCCAGCGGTCGCCCCGGCTGTTCCGCCGGGGCGACCGCCGTACCCGGCCCGGTGGTGCTGCTCCGGGGCGGGGCGGTGCTGGCCCGGGGGATCAGGACGGTGGGCAGCTCGATCCGGTCGGAGGCGGGCTCCCGGCCCGCCGCCAGGGTCAGCAGCAGGTCCATCGCGGTCGCGCCCATCCGCAGCAGCGGTTGCCGCACCGTGGTCAGCGCAGGCACCGACCACTGCGCGACCGGCAGGTCGTCGAAGCCGACCACGCTCAGGTCGGCCGGGATCCGCACCCCGGCGCCGTGGGCGGCGGCGTACACCCCGAACGCCTGGAGGTCGTTGGCGGTGAAGATCGCGGTCGGTGGGTCGGCCAGCGCCAGCAGTTCCCGGGCCACCCGTACGCCCTCGTCCGCGATCAGCTCCCCGGTGCGTACCAGGTCCGGGTCGGCCGTGACCCCGGCGGCGTCGAGCCCGGCCCGGAAGCCGTCCAGGCGGGCCCGGCAGCACAGCAGGTCCGCCGGCCCGGTGAGCACTGCGATCCGCCGGTGGCCCAGCTCCAGCAGGTGCCGGGCCGCCGCGAGGCCGCCGTTCCAGTTCATCGCCCCCACGGACGGGGCCTCGTGCTGGGGGTCGCCGGTGGGGTCCAGGGCGACCAGCGGCATCCGGCGGCTGGCCAGTTGGGCCTGCTGGCCGCCGGTGAGCCGGGCGGTGATGGCGATGACCCCGACCGGACGGCGGGCCAGCACGTCCTGCGCCCAGGTACGCGGCGGTACGGTCCGCCCCTGCATCTCGGTGACCGCGACCGCGAGGCCACGGGGGCCGGCGACCTCGGTGACGCCGCGCAGGATCTCCAGCGCCCACGGGGTGTCCAGGGACGGGAAGAGCACCTCCACCACGGGGCTCGGCCCGGCCGCCTCGGGCCGCCGGTAGCCGTTCTCCCGGATGATGTCCTCGACCCGCTGCCGGGTGCTGTCGGCGACCCCGGCCCGTCCGTTGAGGACCTTGGAGACGGTGGGCACCGACACCCCGGCGAGCTGGGCGATCCGGGTGACCGAGATGTCACCCCGCCGACGGTCACCGGCCGCCGCGCCGGAGCCAGTCATCGCACCGGAACCAGCCACCGTCACCAGGGCAGCCTACGACAGTCGATCCTGCGGCCCGGTCGGGAGCGACCGGCGGACCCGCAGTGCGCCACGACACCCGAGCATCCGGTAGCTTTCCGTCGCGCCACGACTACCGGAAAGGCGCTCGTGTCGGCCACGACCAACCAGGCCCGCACGTTCAGCGCAGGACCGGGACGGCGGCCACTGCCACGAACAGGAGTGCCGGCGCGGCGGCGACGGTGCCGAGCACGATGCCCGACGTGATCCGGCTGCTCGTCAGGAGCTTCTTGAGCAGTGTCAGGCCGACCAGCAGGGTGCCGAAAAGCACTGGCGCGCCGATGGTCACCCCGAAGATCCACATGTCTTCCTGCGGCGAGTTGCCATGGTTCACCCGCATTCCGGACTGCCGGTCGACGAGGACAAGGAAGCCGACGACCACCAGGCCGTGCCAGGCGAGCAGGACCAGGTACGCGAAGATCCGGTTCGCGGCCGATCGGCTCCCGGGTGGTGCCGCCGGGCTCCGGTCTGCGGTGTCCCGCTCGCCAGCGTTCCACACGTGGCTGCTCCTCAACCGGCGGTTCGAGCCGACGAAAACCACCCTAGTTGATTCATATCGATCATTAGCCAGAAAACAACAAGTAGCAAACTGCCCATAGACGAACGAGGTGGTTGAACGCCGTTGGTCGTATCCACCATGCGCCGGCCGACCGGGACGGTGGTGGGCGGCGGTAGTCTCGGCACGCCATGGACTTCTCCGACGTCGCGCTGCTGCTCGCGGCCGGTCTCGCCGCGGGTACGGTCAACGCGGTGGCCGGCGGCGGTTCCCTGATCACCTTTCCGGCGTTGCTCGCCGCCGGGCTGCCCCCGGTGCCGGCGAACGTATCCAACTCGATGGCGGTCTCCCCCGGCTACCTGGCGGCCGTGGCCGGCAGCTGGCGGGACCTGCCGCCCCGGCGGGCGGTGGCGACGCTGGTGCCGACCGCCGTGCTGGGCACGGTCGGCGGGACGCTGCTGCTGTTGAACACCCCGGCACGGGCCTTCGAGCTGGTCGTACCGTTCCTGGTGCTGGCGGCGACGGCGGTGCTGGCGTTCCAGGACCCGCTGCGCCGGCTGGTCGGCCACCCGCGCGACCTGGGGCCGCGTCGCGGGACGGTCACCCTCCAGGCGATGGTGCTGCTCGGTTCGGTGTACGGGGGGTACTTCGGCGCGGCGCTGGGGGTGATGCTGGTGGCCGGGCTGGCGCTGGTGCTGGACGAGACCCTGGCCCGGGTGACGGCGCTGAAGAACCTGCTGTCGGCCGTGGTCGGGGTGACCACGGTGGTGATCTTCGCGGTGTTCGGGCCGGTGAACTGGGTGGCGGTGGCGGTGGTCGCGCCGGCCACCCTGGTCGGCGGGTACGCGGGCGCGCGGCTGGTCCGCCGACTGCCGCCGGCGGTGCTGAAGTCCCTGATCGTGGTGTTCGGTACGGCGATCGGCTGTTTCCTGCTCTACCGCGCGCTGCGCTGAGCGGCGACGGGGACCCGTCCCTGACGGGTGTAGGGACGGGTCCCGTACGGGCGGCTCAGGCGACCGGCTCGCGGGCGGAGTCGGCGTCCCGGTCCGGGCCGGGGGTGACCCGGGCGTCGCCCTCGTCGGCGAAGTAGTCGTCCGGTTCGGTGCCGTCGGCGCCGTCGGCCACCTTCGCGGCCCGCAGGACGAGCGTGACGACGGCGGCGACGACCAGGTTGACCAGGACCGCGACGATCCCGACGTAGATGGTCTTCCTGGTGTCGACGCCGAACTCGGCGAGCGGGAAGGCGGAGCCGCCGAAGTGCTTCCGGCCGTTCGCGGGGTTGGGAATCTGGTAGAGCATCCACATGCCCAGCCCCATGCCGGCGGCCCAGCCGGCGATCAGCGCGCCCCGGTGGAACCAGCGGGTGTAGAGGCCGAGCGCTACCGCCGGCAGGGTCTGGAGGATGATCACACCGCCGATGAGTTGCAGGTCGATGGAGAACTGCGGGTCGAGGAAGACGATGCAGGCGACCGCGCCGACCTTCACCACCAGTGACGTGATCTTGGAGACGTTGGCCTCCTGGGCGGGGGTGGCGTCCCGCTTCAGGTACTCCTTGTAGATGTTGCGGGTGAACAGGTTCGCCGCCGCGATCGACATGATCGCCGCCGGGACGAGCGCGCCGATACCGATGGCCGCGTACGCCACCCCGGCGAACCAGTCCGGGAACTGCTGGTCGAACAGGACCGGGACCACGGTGTTGCTGTCGACCGTGCCCTCCTTCGCGCCGGGCAGCGGTGCCACGTCGGCCGCGATCGCCATGTAGCCGAGCAGCGCGATCAACCCCAACAGCAGGCTGTACGCGGGCAGCGCGGACATGTTCCGCTTGATCACGTCCCGGTTCCGGCTGGCCAGCACGCCGGTGAGGCTGTGCGGGTACAGGAACAGCGCCAACGCCGAACCGAACGCCAGGGTGACGTACTGGAGCTGGTTGTTGGCGTTCAGCAGGATGCCGTCGTTCGGGTTGGCCGAGGCGGCGAACTTGGCGTCCGCCGCGTCGAAGATCTCCCCCCAGCCGCCCAGCTTGTACGGCAGCCAGAACACCGCCACCAGGATGACGATGTAGATCAGGGTGTCCTTGACGAAGGCGATCAGCGCGGGCGCGCGCAGCCCCGACTGGTACGTGTAGGCGGCGAGGATGGCGAACGCCACGATGATCGGCAGGTGCCGGGCCAGGGCGTTCTCCCCGGTCACCCCCATGGTCTTCAGTACCGCCTCGATGCCGACCAGTTGCAGCGCGATGTACGGCATGGTGGCGACGATCCCGGTGACCGCGATGAGCAGTGCGAGCACCGGCGAGTCGAAGCGCTTGCGGACGAAGTCGGCCGGGGTGACGAAGCCGTGCCGGTGCGACACCGACCAGAGCCGGACCAGCACCAGGAACACCATCGGGTAGATGACGATGGTGTACGGCACGGCGAAGAACCCGGCCGCGCCGGCCCCGAACACCAGCGCCGGCACCGCGACGAAGGTGTACGCGGTGTAGAGGTCACCGCCGACCAGGAACCAGGTGATCCAGCCGCCGAAGCTGCGGCCGCCCAGCCCCCACTCGTCCAGGTGGGCCATGTCCTTCGGGGCGCGCCACCGGGCGGCCACGAAACCCATCCCACTGACCAGCAGGAACAGCACCGTGAAGACGACGATCTCGGTGAGGTGGTCGCGCCACATCAGCACACCACCTGCGTTCGCGACTGCGGGGCTCGCAGGCCCGGCTCGCTCCTCGCGCTCACCGGCTGCCACCCCGTTTCCTGGTCATCCGGTACACCAGCGTGGTGGTGGCGACGCCGAGCAGGATGTACGCCAACTGGAGCCAGTAGAAGCGCGGGAAGCCGAAGATCCGGGGCTGGTCGCTGTTGAACAGCACCGGGATCAGCGGCACCACGATCGGCACGAAGAGCAGCCAGTTCCACGGGCTGTGGTCCTTGGCCCGGGAACGCGGCGCACCGGGCGGTGTCGTGCCTGGTGACGGCGGGTCGGGCGGGGTCGCGCCGGGTGGTGGCGGGGTGGGTGGCTCCGGTTCGGGTGCGGCCATGGGACCACCTCCGGGGACGTCGTAGCGACCAGTGACGGACCGGAGGTTATCGATGTTGTGACCGCCGTCACCCGCTACCGCGAGTCACTGCGCCGAGCGGCGTACCGGGTGCGCCGAGCGGCATCGCCCAGCGGGACGGAAGGGCCCGGACCGGTCGGCGTCCGGGCCCTTCCGTCGGCTCAACCGGTCGGGGTCACCGCCGGGCGGCCCAGAGCACGGCCCGGCCGAGCTGCGGTTGCAGACCCTTGGGGTGCAGGCGGAACGTCGGGTCGGTGCCGAACAGCACCACCCCGTTGCCGGCCGGCGACACGGTCCGCACGATGCTGGCCTGGCCGGCAGCGGCGAGCTGCCCGTTCACGCCGCCGGTGGCCCACCAGCCGGCGAGCAGCGGATCGGCGGCGTACGTCTGCTCGACCTCGACCCCGGCACCCAGGTTGGTGAACCAGACCGGCTGGCTGACGAACGCGTGCGGGATGGCCGAGCCGGTCACCGGCCCGCCCTGGTTGACGATGTTCGCCACTCCGCTGGCCAGGCCGGGTGCGGCGGTGGCGGTCACGCTGAGCAGCCCGGACGCGTTACCGAAGGACGCCCCGGGGGTGCCGAGGCCGACCACACCGCCGCCCCGGGCGAGGAAACGGTCCAGGGCCGCCCGGTTCTCGACGGTCAGGTTCGCCAGGTTGAGGTTACCGGCGACGAGCAGCACGTCCACGTCGTCGGTCAACGTGCCGGCCAGCGTGGCGGCGGTCACCGCCCGGGTGGGGAAGCCGAGTTCGGCGAGGGTGTCCCGTTCCTCGACGGTGCCCAGGTAACCGACGACGACCCGGTCCAGCGGGGTACCCCGCCAGCCGTCCGGGGCATCGGTGAAGGTGACTCCCTGTGCCCGGACCTCGGCACGGGCCAGTTTCCGGTTGGCCGGGGTACCCGGCACCACCACCGACCCGTCCGCGAGCCGGTACACCGCGACGCCGGCGTCCAGCAGCTTGTTGACCGTACGCAGGTCGGCGGCGTCGCGCAGGTCGAGCCGCAGGTCGGCACGGCCTGCCGGCAGGTCGCCCTCGGCCTGGCCGTCCCAGGTCCGCTCCAGCTTCACGTCGGGCAGGGTGTCCCACAGGGTGTCGACGGTGGCCCCCCAGGTCAGTCCCTGGCTCCAGGCCGCCGGGCCGGCGTACAGGTCGTTCACCCGGTCGGTGATGTCGGCTCCCGGTTCGAGCAACGAGTTGACCAGGCCCCGCTTGGGTTGGTGCAGGTCGATCACGTACGAACCGGCCGGGTAGCGCTTCCCGTCAGCGGTGAACGCCTGCTTGGCCCGCCACACCCGGCCACCACTGTCGATCAACAGGTCGACCAGCCGGGCGGCGGCGGGACCGGACCGCTGGCCGGCACCGGTCGGGATCACGTACGCCCGGGGGAAGGTGGTGCGGTAGTCGTCCTCCGGTCCCCAGCCGGGCACGAAGCCGTCCGGGACGTCGCGCAGCGGTTCACCGGCCCAGCCCCGGCGGTAGACCTCGGCCTGGTCGTGCAGCACCTCGGTCCGGTGCTCCTGGATGTACCGCAGCGAGGTGCGGATGGCCACCTCGTGCACGTCCGTGTTGATGCCGGAGCGACGGACCCGCTCGGCGGGGGTGAGGTTGCCGCCGCGCGGGTTGAGCGGGGCCTCGATGGTGTACGGGATGCTGCTCTGGAGCAGCGCGAACGACGGTACGTAGATCGGCGGGAAGTCGTCCCACACACCCGGCGCGTCGTCCCGGAACGGGATCCGGGCGCGCTGGGTCTCGGCGTACCCGAGGCCGCGCAGGTCCTGCTCGATGGCCAGGGCGTTCGGCAGGGCGTGCTTGATGAACAGGTCGTACTCGTTGTTGACGTTGTGCGGTGGGGTGCTCGGGTGCAGCAGGGTCGGGCTGACGTACCCGTGCAGATCGAGAGTGATGATCGGCTTGGTGTCGACGATCAGGTCGCGGATCAGGGCGGTCTCGGGCTGCGCGACGATGGTCAGGTCCCGGTTGAGGTCGTACCCGTTGCCGTTGGCCCGGGTGCCGGCGACCCGGCCGTCCGGGTTGGCCGTCACGTTGAACACCAGCCGGTTGCGTTCCAGCAGCTCGGCGACCTCGGGGCTGGTGCTGGTGGCGAGATCCTCGATGACCCGCAGCGCCGCGTCGGTCCCCTCCCACTCGTTGCCGTGGATGTTGGCGTTGACGAACAGCGGGGTCTTGTAGTGGGCGAGCAGGTCGCGGTCCTGTCGGGCCCGGACCGGCTCGTCCTCGATGAGGCGCTTCCAGGCTTCCTGGCGGCGCGCCTCGGTCCGGGTCTCCGGGGCGGTGACGGTGACCGCGTAGAGGTCGTAGCCGCCGGCGGACTTCCCGGCCACCCGCGCCGAGACCCGGTCGCTGGCACGCTGGAGGGCGTTGAGTTTCGGTGCGATCTCGTCGTACGGAAGAACGCCGATCGGGATGGACGCGTCGGCCGGGTTGTCCGGCCAGACCGGCAGCGCGTTCTGCTGCGGCCATTCGCGTACGTGGGCGAGATCGACGGGGCGGGACGGCACCTCGGGCAGCGCGGAGGCGGCGGCCGGCCCGGCCGGGGCCAGGGTGGCGAGGAGCGCCACACTCACCACGGTGGCGGCAAGTCGAGGTAGGTGTCTTCTGGGCAGCACGGAGCGGTCTCCTGTCAGGGGAGATGGGCGCGCAGGCGGACACGCCACGGGGCCGGAGACCCGTGGCGGGGCAGAGGTGTCGGCGATGGTCGCGCGAGAGAAGGTGCGGAAGGACCCGGCGTCAGAGGGAGCGTCGACAGGCGGCGCTGGCGACGCGCAGGAGGTCGATGTGACCCCGCTTCGTCAGGTGGATGCTACGCACGAATCTGATCTTCGGCCTGGTCAGGTGCGGCTGTCAACGGTTCGGCCCGCCCCCCGCACGGAAATCCCAAATCCCTCCCGCCAGGTGGGAATTACCCGATCTTGGCGAGGTGGGCGGTGTCGTTGACCGAGCGGACGGCGACCCCACCGTCGGCCCAGACGTCGAGCACCGAGATCCCGGCCGGGTCGAGGTAGAGCCGGTGCAGGAGGGCGTCCCCGGCGGCCAGCGCGTCCCGGAGCAGAATCTTGATCGGGGAGACGTGCGAGACCACCACCACGGTCTGGCCCGGGTACCGGTCGAGCAGCCCGGCCCGGGCCCGGTCGACCCGGGCGGACACGTCGACGAAGGACTCGCCGTCCGGCGGGGCCACCGCCGTGGAGGCCAGCCAGGCGTCCAGCTCGCCCGGCCACTCCTGGCGTACCTCGGCGAACGTGCGTCCCTCCCAGGCACCGAAGTCACACTCGACCAGGTCGTCGAGAGTCCGCACCGGGACACCGCCCAGCGCGACGGCGATCGGCCGGGCGGTGGCCGTACAGCGGGACAGCGGTGAGCTGACCACGGCCGCGACCTCCGGCGCGAGGGCGGCCACCCGCGCGGCGGTGGCCCGCGCCTGCTCCCGGCCGACCACCGACAACGGCACGTCACCCCGGCCGGAGTAGCGGCGCTGCGCGGTCCACTCGGTCTGGCCGTGCCGGACCAGCACCAGCCGGGTCGCCTCGGTGGTGCCGCGCGGCTCCCAGGAGGCGGGCGCGGTCGCCGGGTCGGTACCGACAGCGGCCGGGCCGGCCTGCCCGCCGTCGGCGGGCAGGCCGGTCGTCCCGCCGCCGGCGGAGGCCGGAGCAGGAGCGGCGGCGGGACGGGTCTGGGCGCGGGCGGCGGCCTCGCGGGCGGCGGCGCGGGCCGGCGAGTCGGGGGCGGCCACCTCACGCGAAGGCTCGCCGGTACGTGAAGGCCCGGCGGTACGCGAAGGCTCGCCGGCCCGGGACGGCGCGGCGGGGGTGCCCTTCGGGGCGCGGCCGGCGGCGACGTCCATCGCGGCGTTGGCGAGCGCGTCGGCGTGCCGGTTGCGTTCCCGGGGGATCCAGGTGAACGTCACCGCGTCGAACCGGCGCACCAGCGCGGCGGCCTCGGCGGCCAGCGGACGCAGCCCCGGGTGCTTGATCTGCCACCGGCCGCACATCTGCTCGACGACCAGCTTGGAGTCCATCCGGGCCTCGACCCGGGACGCGCCCAGCTCGGCGGCGGCGGCCAGCCCGGCGATCAGACCCCGGTACTCGGCGACGTTGTTGGTGGCGGTGCCGATCGCCTCGGACCGCTCGAGCAGCACCTCGCCGCTGGCCGCCTCGCGGACCACCGCGCCGTAGCCGGCCGGGCCGGGGTTGCCCCGGGAGCCCCCGTCGGCCTCGACGACCACCTCGTCCAGGCTCACAGGCCGGATTCGTTCGTGCGGACCATGATCCGGCGGCACTCCTCGCAGCGCACCACCTCGTCCGGGGCGGCCTTGGCGATCCGGGCCCGGTCGGCCCCGGACAGGTCGAGCCGGCAGCCGCCGCAGCGTCCGCCGCGCAGCAGCGCCGCGCCCAGCCCGGTCGACTCGCGGATCTTGTCGTACAGGGTGACCAGGTCGGCCGGGAGGTCGGCGGCGAGCGGCTGCCGGCTGGTCCGCTTGAACTCCTCCTCCTTGGCGATCTCGGCCAGGGTGGCGTCGCGCCGCTGCTCGACCCCGGTACGCCGGTCGCGGGCCTCGGCCAGCCGCTGCGCGATCCCGTCGAGGACGGACTGCGCGGTCTCCCGCTGCTCCATCAGCTCCAGTTCGGCGTCCTCCAGGTCGCTCTGCCGACGGTTCAGCGAGGTCAGCTCGTGCTGGAGCGCCTCCAGCTCGCGGGCCGGGCCGCTGCCGGCGGCGAGCCGGTCCTCGTTGCGGCGCTTGCGGGTCCGGACCTGGTCGACGTCCTTCTCGATCCGGGCGATGTCGCGGTCCAGGTCGTCCACCGCCACCTGGGCGCGGACCCGCTGGTCCTCCAGGGTGGACAGCTCCCGGGCCAGGGCGTCGAGTTCGGCGTGCTCGGGCAGGGTCCGGCGGCGGTGGGCGAGCTGGGCCAGGGAGGTGTCGATGGCCTGGAGGTCGAGCAGGCGGCGTTGGACTGCCGGTTCAGCCTTCACGGTCGGGGCTCCTTGTCGTCGTCCGCGGCGGGGGGCGGGATGCTGCGGTCCACCGGCGGGGTGGGGCTGTCGGCGTGCACGGTCCACGGGTCGGTGTCCAGGTCGGAGACGTACGTCTCGACGCCCGCCGCCCGCAGGTGCCCGGCCAGGTCGTCCAGCCAGGGTCGTTCAGTGGCCCAGTGGGCGGCGTCCAGCAGGGCCGGGCCGCCCTCGGCGAGGTGCTCGCCGGCCGGGTGGTGCCGCAGGTCGGCGGTGAGGAAGGCGTCCACCCCGGCGGCCGTGGCGGCGGTGAGGAACCCGTCGCCCGAGCCACCGCTCACCGCGATGGTACGCACCTCGCGGTCCGGGTCGCCGGCGGCGCGTACCCCCCAGGCGGTCGGCGGGAGCACGGCGGCGGCGTGCCGGGTCAGCTCGGCCAGGGTCATCGGCCGGGGCAGCTCGCCGATCCGGCCGATGCCGCGCCCCTGTCCGTGGGCCGGGCTGCCCGGGGCGGCCGGGTGCAGCGGACGGAGCCCGGTCAGGCCGAGCCGGGCGGCGAGCGCGTCGGAGACCCCCGGGTTCGCCACGTCGGCGTTGGTGTGCGCCACGTACAGCGCCACGTCCCGCTTGATGAGCTGGTGCACGATGCGCCCCTTGAAGGTGGTCGGGGCGACCGAGGACACTCCGCGCAGCAGCAGCGGGTGGTGCGCGACGATCAGGTCGGCACCGACGGCGAGCGCTTCGGCGACCGTCTCCGGGACCACGTCCACCACGCAGGCGACCCGGCGGACGACGGCGGTGGGCTCGCCGAGCACCAGCCCCACCCGGTCCCACGGTTCGGCCCAGGACGGCGGGTACCGCCGCTCCAGCACGGCCACCACGTCGGCCACCGTCGGTGGCGGGGATCCGGTTGTGCTCACGGCGGGCCAGCTTACCGGCGTCGGGGCGTCGACCCGGTGCCACCCGGCGTACCGGCCGGTCGTTGCGCGCGCCGCCGCAGGAGTTGGCAGGGGTGCCCGGCCGCACGTGCAGCGGCGGCCGGGCACCCCCGTGCACCGGATCAGGGGGCGGGGCAGAGCCGGGCGCGCAGCGCGCCCACCGGCAGGTGCCAGGGGAAGGTGTGCAGGTGCCGGTCACCGGTGCCGGGCGGATGCAGCCGGTACACGTCGTCACCGAAGAGCACCGTCACCCCCCACTCGCGGAGCCGGTCGAGCGCGGCCCGGAAGGCCGGGTGGACGGCCATCGCGTCGTTGGTGAACGGCACCGCCACGATCGGCAACCCTCTGCCCTGCGCCTCGACCAGCAGGCCCAGGGCGAGCGTGTCGGTGATCCCGGCGGCCCACTTGTTGACCGAGTTGACCGTGGCCGGGCAGACCACCAGCGCGTCCGGCGGGGGCAGGACGTCCGGGTCGCCCGGGTTCTTGTAGCTGGTGCGTACCGGATGACCGGTCTGCCGGGCCAGCGCCGCCGCGTCGACGAACTTCGCCCCGTCGGGCGTGGCGACGACGCAGACCTGCCAACCGTCGCGCTGGGCCAGCTCGACCAGCCGGTCGACCCGCCCGGCCAGCGGCGAACCGCAGACGATCACGTACAGCACCTGGTGGCGGTCGTTCACTCCGACCGCGTTCATATTCCGACTCCCATGTGCTCAGCCAACTCCGCGATCGGCGCGGACGGCGCACCCCGTGTGCGACGCAGGATGTCCGACATCACCTCGTGGGCGATCGGCCGGCACCGGATCTCCGACGGGGCGAGCCGGTCGCCCCGGACGAGCATCTCCCCGGCGGCGGAGACGTCGCCGATCTGGGCGAAGCCCCGGGCGATGTCGAGCATGTGGTGGGCCCGCCGCTCCGGCAGCAGCCCGTTGAACGACGGCGGGTCGATGGCGAGGTGGGTTTCCACGGCCCGGCCGCCGTCGCCCAGCTCGACGGCGGCGGCGGCCCGGTGCAGCTTCAGGTTGGTCGGCCCGAAGCAGGTCCAGTAGTGGTTGTGGTCGCCGCCGAGCCGGTGCGCGGCCTCCTGCGCGCCGTCGAGCAGGTCGTCCACGGTGGCCGAGTCACCGGTACGGGCGGCGGCCATCGCGGCCTGGAGCAGCAGCAGCCCGTACACCGAGAGGCGCTCCGGGGACGCGTCGTTGCCGCCACCGGGCGCGAGCCGGTTGGCGATCCGCAGGTTCAGCTCCAGCGCCGAGCGGGCCCGGCCCATGGCGAGCAGCGCGTTGCCGACCCGGGTGGTGGCGATGCCGGCGAGGAGTTGGTCGTCGGCGCGCTGGGAGACCGCCATCGCCCGGTCGGCGGCGAGCCAGGCCAGCTCGGAGTCGCCGAGCTTGCGCAGCACCGAGGAGGCGATCTGGTACACCTGGCCGAGCAGGTGGGCCGCCTCCCGGCTCTGGTCGTCCGCGCCGTACGCGGCGTCGGCCGCCTGGGCGTCGCGCAGCAGCTTCGGCAGCGCCCGGGTCAGCATCCCGTACCGGCCGTACTGGTAGGTGAGCCAGGCGTGGTTCACCGCCTTGCGCATGTCGCTGAGCATCGGCGGGTACGGCGCGGCGTCGAAGTAGGCGCTGAGCGCGTCGTACCGCTCCAGGGCCGCCCGGATCTGGTCGACCTCAAGCTGGTCGATGCAGTTCAGCGCGTCGCTGCGACGGTCCGGGTCCTTGCCGAGCAGCAACTGCACGTCGAGCTGGAGGATGTCGGCGATCTCGTAGAGCACCGAGAACTTGTCGAGCCGGCGTACCCCGCGTTCGATCTTGTCGACCCAGCTCTTGGACTTGCCCAGCCGGTCGGCGAACACCTGCTGGGACATCTTCCGCCGTCCCCGCCAGTAGGCCACCCGCCGCCCGATGGGTAGTTCGTCCATGTCGCTGCTCCTCCCCTACCCGACAGCATTCCGGCAGCAGACCACAGGATCGGTTGTCCGTCAGTGTCGGGTTTTCGCTGGTCGCACAGCTAGTGCGGCCCCCTTTCGGCGGAACCTCATAGCTTTCGTGCAACTTGCATCGGTCGTGTTGTCACGAGAAACGATCGCCGATGACGGCGGTGACGGAGCCTGCGGCCCGACGTGACACACCAGACGCTGAGAGGAGCGATATGTGGGGAACCGTCGGACCGCGCGTCGTCCATCTGTCACCCCTGGAACGGGTGCGGCTACGCCGGATCGCGGTCCGGTACGCGCTGCACGGCTGGGAGGTCACCCCCGGTGCCTGCCTGGCCCGCAGCCGGTTCGTCTGCGGGCGGGCCGGCTGCCCGACCGTGGGCTGCCACCCCGCGCTGGAGAACTGGGACCTCGCGGCCACCACCGACCCGGCCCGGGTGGCCATGTGGTGGCACACCCGCCCGCACGGGGTGCTCCTCCCCACCGGTCGCGCCTTCGACGTGCTGGAGGTGCCGGCGTACCTGGGACGGCAGGTGTTCGAATCGATCCGCGCCCACCCGGCGGACCGGGCCCGCGGCCCGATCGCGGCCACCCCGACCGGGCGCTGGATGTTCCTGGTCCGCCCCGGTGACCCGCTGCGGCCGGAACTGGACCACTGCTTCCACGTCGTCCGGCATGGCGTCGGCTCGTGGATTCCCGCCCCGCCCACCCGGCTGCCGGAGGGGCCGGTGCGCTGGGCGCTCGCCCCCGAACAGGCCCGCTGGCGGCTCCCCGACTCGTACCTGGTGCAGAACGTGCTGGTCGACGCGTTGCGTGCCACCGGGATCGCGCTGCCCGCCGAGGCGCTCCCCGGCAAGCTCCCGCTGCCCCGCCGCGGCTACTGAGCTTCCCCGCCAGGTCGTCCCCTGGCCCGGCGCGGCCGCTGCGCCCCGGCCCCGCACGGCCGCTGCCACCTGGCCCGGCGCGGCCGCTGCGGCCCGGCTCCGCTGGCCCCGGCCGGCTATCGGCCACCCCGGCCGGCTACTGCCTACCGGGTCCCGGTCCGGGTCGCCACGTCCCCGCCGGTCGCGGACTCGTTGATCCGGGCGACGGCGCGGTCGGCACCGGCCCGGTGACACACCGACCGCCGCGCGCCACGATCGGGGGAACGACGCTCATGGACGATCCGGCCCGCCGCCCCGACGGGGCCGGCCCACCACCGCACCACCGGCGACCGTACCGCCGGCCGGGAAGCAGACCGACCGGTTCCCGGCCGGGCCGGCCACGCCCGCTGGGCGTCCGACCCGTCGGCAGCCGCCCGCCCCGCTGACGTAAGCCCATCTGACGTAAGCCCAGCTGACGTACGCGCAGGTCGGCGCGGACGGCGCGGCGGACCGCGCCAACGTGCCGTCAGGCCAGCGGCAGGTCGGGCGAGCAGCGGCAGCGACCGGCGTCGGTGACCACCGCGTACCCGTACCCGGCCAGCGCGTCGAGCCAGGCCGGCCCGGCCGGACCCATCGCCATCGCGGCGGTGGCGTACGCGTCGGCGACCCCCAGGTCCGGGCCGGCCACGGTCACCGACCGCAGCCCCCGGGCGGGGGTCCGCTGCCGGGGGTCGAGCACGTGGTGACCGCGTTCGTACACCCCGGAGGTGGCCACCGCCAGGTCGGTGCCGGTGACCACCAGGCAGGTGGCGGTACGGTCCCAGGGGTGCTGGACGCCGATCCGCCACGGCCGCCCGGTCGCCGAGTGCCCACGTACCCGGACGTCGCCACCGGCGTTCAGGCAGTGGTTGGCCGCGCCGGCGGCGAGCAGCCGGTCCGAGGCGACCTGGGCCGCCCAGCCCTTGACGTACCCGGACGGGTCGAGCGGCCCGGTGGCGTACACGTCGAAGAACCCGTCGGTGGCCCGCCACAGGTCGGCGCAGCGCTCCAGCACCAGCCGCAGGTCCGCAGACGCGGCGGCGAGCGGCAGCTCGCCCCGGTCGAGGCGGCACACCTCGCTGTCGGCCCGGTACGTGCTGAACCGGGCGTCGACCTCGCGCAGCCAGCCGAACACCTCGTCGGCCAGCGCGTCGAGGGTGGCCCGGGACAGGTCGTCGGCCAGGTCCAGACTGATCGGCGTACCCATGACCTGCTCGACCCGGCGCAGCCCGGGACGGGCCGACGGCATGTCAGCGACGGGCGGCGTCGATGGCGGCCTGCAACGACTGCTGGTACGCGTCGCTGGTCGCGGTGGCCCCGGAGACGGTGTCCAGGTCGGCGTCCTGCCGCTGGACCACCTCCCCGTCCGGGCCGCTGTACCGCTTGTTCACCGAGGAGCTGCGCCGGTCGGACTCGGCGGTCTCCTCGGGCAGCTCCAACGCCTTCACGTCGACGATCCGGGTGCCGACCAGGGTGATCTGCACCTGGACGTTGCCGTACTCGTTGCCGACCACCGGGCCGGTCACCGTCCGCCGGCCGGTCGACGGTGGCGCGGTACTGCGGCGGGGCGCCGGCGCGGTGGTGGTGGTACGGGCGGCGGGGGTCCGGGTGCTCCGGCTCGGCGTGGGCCGGGCCGACGCGTCGTCGTCGCTGCCGGTGGCGGTGGCCCGGGGCGCGGTGGCCGTCGGGCGCGGCACCGGCGCGGACCCGGACGGCGCGGGCACCACCGGTGGGCGCTCCGGGGCGGCCAGCCCGGCGACCGGGGTGGTCTCCGGGGCGCCCTTGAGCACGACCAGTAGGGTCGTGCCGGCCGCCAGGCCGGTGACGGCGAGCAACGCGCGACGCATGCGGGGCACCTTCCTACAGCTCGAACGTGGCGAGGTGGATCTGCCGGCGCGGCACACCGGCCCGGCGCAGCGCCCGGACCGTCGCCTCGACCAGGCCGGGCGGACCGCACAGCCAGACGTCCCGTTCGGTCAGGTCCGGCACCAGTTGGCGCAACCCCTCGGGGCTCATCATCTGCCGGGGCCCGGGGTCGTGCCGGGAACCGATCACGTACCAGACGTCGGTCTGCCGGGCCTCCGCCAGCCAGTCCAGCTCACGGTGCAGCAGCACGTCGTCGGGGGTACGGGCGCGGTAGATCAGGGCCGCGCCCGGCGGCAGTTCCTCCAGCAGCGCCCGGATCGGGGTGATGCCGCTGCCGCCGGCGATCAGCAGCGCCCGGTCGCGGGTGCGGTGCGCGGCGGTGAACGTGCCGGACGGCCCTTCCGCCCAGACCCGGGTGCCCGGGGCGAGGTTACGCAGGTCGGCGGTGTGCCGGCCGACCACCTTGACGGTCAGCCGCAGCCAGCGCCCGTTGCCGGCCGCCGACGGGGAGAACGGGTGCGCCTGCCACCAGCGGCCCGCGGTGAGGAACCGCCAGCGCAGGAACTGCCCGCCGGCCAGGTCGAGCCGGTCCAGCCGACGGCCGGTCAGGTAGATGGAGACGGTGTCCCGGCTCTCCGCCACCACGTCCGCGACCCGCAGGTCGTGCCGCAGGTTGAACCGCAGCGGCAGCACCAGCCGGCCCCACACCAGGGCGGCTGCCACCAGCAGGTACGCCACGATCCAGCCGGTGCGGACCGGGCCGGGCCGGAACAGTTGCTGGCCGTGCGCGAACTGGTGGCCGAAGCCGAGCAGCAGCACCAGGTAGCTGCTCAGGTGCAGGTGGTGCCACAGCTCGTAGGGCAGGGCGGTGCGGATCGCCCGGACGCCGGTGAAGCCGAGCAGCGCCAGGATGCCGGCGGCGACGAACGCGCCCACCATGTCCTCGTAGTCGCGCAGCAGGATGCCGGCCTCCGCCAGCACCGACTGACGCTGGAGCCGGGCGTACCCGGTGAGGGTGAACGAGACGTGCGCGAGCACCGCGACCAGCAGGGTCACCCCGATGTCGCGGTGCCAGCGGGTGATCTGCTCGGTGCCGAGCCGGCGTTCCAGCACCGGCAGCCGGCTCATCAGCAGCACCTGGACCAGCAGCAGGTAGCCGGCGACCAGGCCGGTGATCCGGCCGGCGGCGGTCAGCGTCGCGGTGGTGGTGCGCAGCGACTCGTCCGGCGTCTGCAACCACCAGGGCAGCACGGCCAGGACCAGCCCGGCCCAGAGCACCGCGAGCACCGCGCGCCGGCCGGCGGGGCCGCGCCGGGCCGGCACCCGCGGGGGTACGACGGCAGCCGACCGGCCGCCGGACCGGGACGGGGTCCCGCTGCGGCGGCCGGCGGCGTGGGTGCCGGGGTACGTCACGCGTACAGCTTGATCGGGGTGTACTTCATCCGGGGGAAGATCTTGTCCACCTCCGCGTTGGTCAGGCCGAAGCGGCCCTGCGCGACGGAACCGTACACGTTGAACATGTTGTTGTACTCGGGCACGTCCCCGCTGTCCAGGTCGTCCAGTCCGTTCCAGGTGCCGAGCAGCGAACCGGCGAGCTTGCGGCCGGACAGCACGGTGACCACGCCGCCGTGGCCGTGGTCGGTGCCGCCGCCGTTGGAGGCGACCCGCCGGCCGAACTCGCTGGACACCACGATGGTCACGTCGTCGGCCTTGTCGCCCAGGTCGGTGAAGAAGTCGGCCATCGCCTGGGCCAGCTCGTTGAGCCGCCGCCAGAGCTGGCCGCCCTCCCGGGTGCCCTGGTTCTCGTGGGTGTCGTAGCCGCCCATGCCGACGGTGGCGACCCGGACGTTCGCCCCACCCTTGATGAGCTGGGCGAGCTGCTTGAACGCGTTGCCGACGCCCCGGTACTCGATCCCCTCGGCGGCCTGGTACGGCTGCGCGGCGAGCTTCTGCGCGGTGGCGAGCGCGCCGAGCCCGTCCTGGACGGCCTCCTCGACCGGGTGGTTGATCCCGGTGAACAGCCCCTTGATCGCCTTCTCGGTGGCGGCCCGGAACTTCTCGTCGCCGTTGAGCCGCAGCGAGCCCACACTGTTCAGCGACAGCGCGCCGTTCGTGCCGACCAGCGAGCGGGGCAGCGTGCTGCCGATCCCGACGCTGCGGAACGCGGTGCCCTTGCCGAGCGCGTCCACCAGGCTGTCCAGCCAGCCCCGGCCGCCGGTCTCGCCGGGCAGGCCGCCCAGGTTGCAGGCGTCGGCGGCCTGGAAGTGGCTGCGGGACAGCCGCTCGTCGGAGACCGCCGGGACGAAACCGAGCTGCCCGGCCTTGAGCCACTTCTCCAGCGGGGAGAAGGCGCTGGTCAGTTTGAAGCCCCTGGCCAGGGCCAGGGAGTCCTCGCCGAGGGTCAGGTCGGGGCGGGCCTTGGTGAGCACCGGGTCGGACGCCGGGGCGACCAGGCTCAGCCCGTCCAGTCCGCCGTAGAGGAAGACGTGGATCAGGGTGCCGGTCTTGGTGGCGGCGAACGACGCCGAGGTGGTGACGAACTGCGCGGTGGCCAGCGCGGTGGCGGTGGCGGCGGCCCCGGCGACGAAGGTCCGCCGGGTCACCCCGCGACCGTCCTGCTGGGCCTCCTCCGCCGCCTCCAGGCGCAGGTAGCGGTCCCGCTCGGCGGCGTTCTCGGCGGCCACCACGTCGGCCTCGGCCCGCAGCAGCGCCTCCGCCGGGTCGTCCGCCAGCCGGCGCAGGTCCGGGCATTCGGGGTGCAGGGGGTACGTGTGCACAGTCTTCTCCATCGGGTGCCTCACCGGAGGTGGTGCTGGGGGGACGCGAGGATCGCCCGCGCGACGGCGGTGACGGCCCCGTTGAACGTGGCGTCGACCTTCGTACCGGCCGACACCCCGGCGACGCCGAGGATCAGCGCCTTCTCCTTCGCGGTCAGCTTCTGGTGCACCAGCCGCAGGGCGAGCGCGTCCACGTACGCCCCGGCGGTGGCCGGCGGTTTGGCGACCAGCTTCTCCGGCTTCACGTACGAGAACGCCTTGCGGTAGCCGTTGACGATGTCGCCGACCTCGTTCCAGCCGTTGACCATGGTGCCGGCCGACGTCCAGGCCAGGTAGACGTCCGGGTAGCCGTCCGGGGTGGGCTGCCCCATCGGGTACTGCCCCAGTTCGCGCAGCTTGTCGTGGATCTGCCGCAGCCCCCGGGCGTACGCGGTGCGCTTGTTGTCGTCGGCCTTGTAGTCCGGGGACGCCTCGGGCGAGACCCCGAGCACCCGGTAGCTGGCGATCAGGTACTCCATCGGGCGGCGTACCTTCTGCCCCACCGACGCCCAGAACTCCGACGAGCTGAACAGGGTCATCAGCACCGGCTTGATCAGGCCCTTGTTCGCCGTGTACGTCTTGGCGAGCCGGTCCACCAGGGTCTTCGGCGGGGTGTCCGAGACGAACCGGGTGGCCAGGCTCTGCGCGATGTACTTCGCGGTGGACGGGTGCAGCGCGATGTACCGGATGTAGGAGTCGATCACCGCGTCGGCCTGCTCCGGGTCCTTCGACGCGTTGGCGTGGCTGAAGCCGAGGATCTTCACCTTGCCGACGTAGTGCCGGTCGGCGCGGAACACGTACTCGCCGTCGGCGACGCCGCGTCCGGTCTGGAGCATCGCCGCCTGCCGGACGTCCTTCTCGGTGTAGCCGCCGTCGACCCCGACCGAGTACAGCTCCAGGTTCTCCCGGGCCAGGTTCTCGTTGACCGCGTCGGCGCGGGAGTCGTTCTGGTTCAGGTACAGCAGCAGGGCGGGGTGCTTGTTCGCGGCGACCAGCATCTCCGGGTAGCTGGCCAGCGCGTACTTGCGGACCACCTCGAGGTCGAACGAGTGCCGGTACACCTCACCGCCGTCGAAGTCGGCGGCGACGTGCAGGAAGTCGTTCCAGAAGTCGACCATCACCTCGAAGAGCTGCCGGTCCGACCAGATCTGCCGGGCGATGGTGGCGTCCACCATCTCCTTCTCCGGCTGCGCGCCCTTCTCGTTGAGCATGTCACGCTGCTCGCGCAGCTGCTTCGAGGTCATCCGCAGGGTGGGCAGCTCGCTGAGCTTCAGTTCCGCCTTGGTGGGGGCGATCTTCTCCGGGTCGAGCTGCCAGCGCAGCCAGGCGTCGATACCCATCCGCTTGATGTCGGCGAGCACCTTGGGCGTCGCGCCGAAGGTGGTCCGGGTGGCAAGGTGCCGGACCGGGTCCTTGGCGAGCACCGTCTTGACCGTCACCTCGGTCGCCTCGGCGGCGGCGGCCGGGCCGGCGAAGATCCGTCCGGTGGTCGGGGTGTTCTTCTTCAACGCCGCACCGGCCCGGGAGCCCATGTAGCTCTCGTTCTGCTCGGTGTAGGTACGCACCGTGCTGGGCTGCTGGCCGCTCGGGCGGGCCGCGTTGCCGTCGGTGACCTTCGTGCCGGTGGCGTCCCCGGCGACCGCCGCGTCCTCACCGAACAGGCCCCGGAACTGCGGGGTCATCGCCAGCGCCGCGCCTCCGGCGACCACCGCGGCGGTGCCGCCGAGCGCGGCCAACGCCTTGCGGCGGCTACCCCGCCGGCCGTGGTCGTCGTCATCGTCCAGGTTGGGCAGTCCCCGGTCGCTGCCGCCCGGGTACCCCTGCGGGCCGAGGCCCGCCGGGCCGACCCACTGCGGTCCGCGACGCGCCGGCTCGGCCACGCCCGGCCACGGGGCCTGCTGCGCCGACGGCTGCGGCTGCCCCGGCCAGGGCGCGTGGGCCGGCTGCGGTGCGGGGGCCGGCTGCTGCGGATATCCCGACTGGTACGGGTGTCCGGCCTGCTGGGGGTGGCCGGGCCAGGACGCGTACGGCGTCCGGGGATCGCCCTGCGGTCCGTCCTGTCCCCGGTGGTACGGATCGGCCGGCGGGTGACCGGCCGCGTGGTACGGCTGCGCCGGGTGCGGCTGGTGGTAGCCGTCCGAGGTGGGGTGCGGTCGCCCGTCCCAGCGGCCCTCGTCCCGAGGCCGGTGTGGAGGCACGTTCTGGTCGGCCATGTACCAATCCCGTTTTCTGCTTCAGGCGCCGCCGTGACCGGGCCCGGTCGATGGCACGGAGGTGGGCGGCTACTACCGAGTGGTTGCTCGTCGCCGAGCGGGTGCTACGGCAAGGTAACCAAGCGGTAGACACCCTTCAAGCAGGGCGGAAGGCATCCGGTGGGCCACTTAAGACACCGCTGAGCAGACCCGGCCGGGCCGGCTTTCCCGCCCTTACCGTGGCCGGCGTCCCCAGCAGGGCAGACACGCCCGTCGACGTCCCGAACGTGACGTTCGGCCGGTCCGGGGCGCTGTCCACCCCGGTCACCGGGCACAGTGAAACTTAAGGTTTCACTAAGCCGACACTGGGGCGGGCCGATCTCCCTGCTCTCCGGCCGCCCTCCACCCGGGAAAGAAGCAGCAGCAGGGGCGTGAGCCGCCACCGCAGCGGGTATGCCGCCGAACCGCTGAACCGCGTGAGGGGAAGGCACCGCCATGCTCAGCAAAGAGGATCAGCGCAGGTTCGAACAGATCACCCGACACCTGCGGGAGAGCGACCCGCAGTTCTTCGCCCGGCTCGACCAGCGGGCGCGGGCGCGTCGTGGCCGCTACCTGATGCTGTTGACGATCGTGCTGTGGGCCTCGTTGCCGGCGATGACCGTACTCGCCGGACGGGTCGCCGGGGCGGTCTGCGCCGTGGTGCTCCTGGTCAACTCCGGGCTCATGTGGCGCTACCGGCGCCGCTGGCTCTGACGCACCAGCCCCACCAGCACCAGCACCAGCACGGTTGCCGGCACCGTCGATCCCGCCCAGCACCGTCAGGACGGACCGTCGGGTCACGGACCCTCGTCGGGCCACGGGCCGTCGGCGGGCCACGGGCCGTCGGACGGGCTGTCGGCGGCGGTGCCGAGGCGACGGTAGGCGCGGCGAAGCCGCTCGGTCAGGCCGGGTCCACCGAGGGCGCTGCCGGGCGGTCCGAGTTGGCGGAGCAGCAGCTCCGGGCCGGTCGCCAGGGTCGGTGGCCGCTCGGGCAGCGGCACCGGTGGCACCCAGAACCGGTCCAGCAGGTCGGCCACCGGTACGGCGGGCAGGTCGGCCAGCACCCGGGCGGTGCCGGCGGCCCGTGGCCCTGCGCCCGGCCCACCGCCCGGGGTCGGCCCGACGGCGGCCCCCGTCCCCGCAGCGGCCGCCGTACCGGCAGCATCCGCCGGCCCGACGGACGACGACGGCCCGGCAGTGGTCGGGCCGGGGGTGGTCGACGGGCCGGGGGTGGTCGACGGGCCGGGGGTGGTCGACGGGCCAGGGGTGGTCGGGCGGGCGGCACGCAGGGCCCGGAGGCGGTCGAGCAACTCGGCCCGTTCCCGGCCGCGCCAGTGCAGCAGCCGGAACGGGTCGGCGTCGAACGCCTCGGCGAGCAGGTAGAAGGTGGCCGCCAGGTGTTTGCAGGGCACCGCGAAGTCGGGGCAGGAGCAGGTCTGGGTCAGCTCGTGCACGCCGGCCGGGAACAGCGGCGCGCCCGAGGCGGCGAAGAGTTCCTCCAGCTCACCCGGAAGGTCACCGGCGAGCAGCCGGGCGCTGAAGAACGCCTGCGCGGCCAGCGCCTCCTCCAGCCGGTCCCACAGCGGCTCCGGAAAGCAGGCCAGCTCGATCCGGACCTGGTACGGCTGCGCCCGGGACCCCTGCACCACGGCGGTCACCGTGCCGGGCGCGACCTCCAGGGTGAGCACCTGCCCGGCGCGCGCGTACGCCCGGCCCCTGGTCAGTCGGGTGCCGAGCGCGAAGGACTCCAGCACCTCCAGGAACCGGCGGGACCACCAGGACCGGCCGATCGCGCCCCGGGTGCTGCGCGCCCGCAGGCCGCCGGACACCCGACGGGGCGGCCCGTAGTCGGCGAACGGGTTGTCGCCGCTCACTCGACCACCGCCCCGGGGTCGAGGACGAACAGGTCCCGCAGCTGGTCGGTGGACAGCTCGGTGAGCCACTGCTCACCACTGCCGACCACCTTCGCGGCCAGGCCGCGCTTCTCGGTGATCATCGTGGCCACCTTCTCCTCGACCGTGCCCGCGCAGACGAACTTGCGGACCTGGACCCGCCGGCGCTGCCCGATCCGGAACGCCCGGTCGGTGGCCTGGTCCTCCACCGCCGGATTCCACCACCGGTCGACGTGCACCACGTGGTTGGCGGCGGTCAGGGTCAGCCCGGTGCCGCCGGCCTTGAGCGACAGGACGAACACCGACGGGCCGCCCGGGGCCTGGAAGCCGGTCACCATCTCGTCCCGTTCGGCCTTGCCCACCCCACCGTGCAGGAACAGCACCTCCCGGCCGAACCGGGCCGACAGGTGCCCGCGCAGCATCCCGCCGAACTCGGCGTACTGGCTGAACAGCAGGGCCTTCTCCCCCGCCGCCAGGACCTCGTCGAGGATCTCCTCCAGCCGGGCCAGCTTGCCGGAGCGGCCGGGCAGCGCCGAGCCGTCCCGCAGCAGGTGGGCGGGGTGGTTGCAGACCTGCTTGAGCTTGGTCATGGTCGCCAGCACCAGACCACGACGCTCGATCCCGTCGGCCGACTCGATCTTCGCGAGCATGTCGTCCACCACCGCCCGGTAGAGCCCGGCCTGCTCGGCGGTGAGGTTGCAGAGCACCTCCATCTCCAGCTTCTCGGGCAGGTCGGAGATGATCGAGCGGTCGGTCTTGAGCCGGCGCAGCACGAACGGACCGGTGATCCGGCGCAGCCGGGCGGCGGCGGCCTCGTCGCCGTGCCGCTCGACCGGTTCGGCGTACTTCTTGCGGAACGTGGCCGCCGGCCCGAGCAGGCCCGGATTGGCGAACTGCATGATCGACCAGAGGTCGGCGAGCCGGTTCTCCACCGGCGTGCCGGTGACCGCGATCCGGTGCCGCGCCGGCAGCAGCCGGACCGCCTCGGCCTGCCGGGTCGCCGCGTTCTTGATCGCCTGCGCCTCGTCGACCACCACCCGGTGCCAGGCCACGCCGGCCAACGCCACCGCGTCCCGGGCCGCCACCGAGTACGTGGTGATCATCAGGTCGGTGTCGTGCACCGCCTCGGCGAACCGCTCGCCCCGGGCCCGGTCCGCGCCGTGGTGCACGTGTACCCGCAGTTTCGGGGTGAACCGGGCCGCCTCCCGCTGCCAGTTGCCGACCAGCGACATCGGGCAGACCAGCAGGGTCGGCCCGGTCTCCGGCGGGTCGGCGGCGAGCAGGGCGAGCAGTTGCACGGTCTTGCCCAGCCCCATGTCGTCGGCGAGGATGCCGCCGAGCCCCAGCGACTGGAGGAACGCCAGCCAGGCCAGCCCCCGCCGCTGGTACGGCCGCAGCGTCCCGGTGAAGGTCGGCGGCGGGTCCAGTGGGGTGAGCCGCCGTTCGGCCTGGCCGGAGAGCAGGTCACCGAGGGCCCCGTCGGCGCTGATCTCCACGACCGGCAGCCCGTCCGGGGCGTCACCGTCGGCGAGACCGAGCCGCAGCAGGTCGGCGACGGTCAGCTCGCCGGAGGACCGGAGCAGCCGCAGACCGGCGGCGAGCCGTCTGGGGTCCAACTCGACCCACTGGCCACGCAGCCGGACCAGCGGGGTCTTCCGGCGCGCCAGTTCGGTCAGCTCGTCGGCGGTCAGCGGCTGGTCGCCGAGGGCCAACTCCCACCGGTAGTCGACCAGCGCGTCCAGGCCGACCCCGCCGGCGGTCGCGACGGTGCCCGGGGCGGTCCGGCTGCGGGCGGTCAGCCGCGCGCCGAGCCGGGCCGTCGGCCGCTGCCACCAGGTCGGCAGCAGTACCCCGAACCCGGCGGCGTGCAGCACCGGCGCGCCCTCCCGGAGGAACCGGTGCGCGCCCTCGATGTCCAGCGTCAACGTCTCCGGGGTGGCGGTGCGCAGCGCGTCGTCCAGGGCCGGCCAGAGCCGGCTGGCCCGGCCCAGCTCGGCCAGGAGGGTCTCCTGCGGGTCGTCGACCCGGTCCCCGAACACGGCCGCCCCGGCCGGGTCCCGCCACACCGTCGCGGCGTCGACCATCAGGTTCGGCTCGTCGGCGGCCTGTAGACCGAACTCGACCCGCCAGCTGTCCGGATCACCGCCCGGCAGGTCGGCGTCCGTGGGCAGGTCGGGGACGGGCGGCGGTGCGGCCAGGCGGAAGCTGGCCCGGACCGGGCTACCGACCGCGTCGCGCTGCCAGGCGTCCAGTTCGGCGCGGAGAGCGTCCCGCTCGGCAGGCTCGGCGCGGAAGCCACCCCGGGGGCCGATCAGCGCACGGAGCCAGCCGGCGACCGCGTCGCCCCGACCGGTCCCGGGCAGGCGCAGGTCACCCAGGGCGGCCCGGGCGGCGGCGTCGGTGAGCGCGTCCAACGCGTCGGCGACCACCTCACCCGGCCCGGCTGCCCCGTCGGCGCGGACCGACGGGGGCAGGGCCAGGGTGAGCGCCCGCGCCCAGCCGGCGTCCGCGCCGGTGAGCAGGGGATGCCAGGCGGCGACGCCGTGGTCCGGGTCGGCGCGGTCCGGGTACGCCGCCCGCTCGTCGTCCAGGACGACCGGAAGGACCCGCCCCCGGGCCACCAGGTCGGTGGCGAACCCGGCCAGCGCGGCGAGGTGCCGCAGGCCGGCCCCGGGCACCCCGGCGAGGGCGTCGATCCAGCGGAGCAGGGTGAGGGCGTCCGCCGGGGCGTACGTCAGGGTGGGCACCTGCCAGCGGGCCGGGGTGACCGCACCCCGCAGCGGGTCCACGGCGGCGGTGCGGACCAGTTCCGGCGAGTCGAGCGGTACGCCACCGCGGGTGGGCAGCACGAGCGGCGTGCTGCCGGCGGTGGCCGCCGTGGCGGCCGGCCCGAGCGCGGCGGTCAACGTGGCGTGGTCGGCGGCGAAGGGGTGCGGCCGTTCCCGGGGCGGGCGGCCGGGCCGGCGTGCTGGCCGGGCCGGCGCCGAGCTGGACTCCCCCCAGACGGCGAGCCCCACGCCCACCAGCCACGACCCGTGGACGACCAGCACCGTGCTCCCCTCGTCGACCCCTGGCGACAGGATAGTGAGGCGGCGGCCCGATATCGTCGGCGCCATGTTCGACCTGTTGGTGATCGGCGGTCTGGGCGTGGACGTCCGGGTACGCGTGCCCACGTTCCCGTTGCCGGTGGTCGACTCGCTCCTGGTCGATCCGATCGACCTGCGGATCGGCAACACCGGTGCCGGGGTGGCGCTGGCCGCCCACGCGCTCGGCCTGCGGGTGGCGCTGGTCGACGTGCTGGGTGACGACCCGCCCGCCGACGTGGTCCGGGCGGCGCTGGCGCGGACCGGCGTGCACCCGCTGCTGCGTACCGATCCGGGTGGTACCCGGCGGTCGGTGAACCTGGTCGACCCGACCGGCCGACGGATGTCGCTGCACGATCCCCGCCCGTGGCGCGGGCCGGCCCCGTTCACCGTCGACGAGCTGGCCGGGCTGGCCGGGCAGGCGGCCCACGTGCATTTGTCGATCATGGATTGGACGCGGGAGCTGCTGCCGGCCCTGCGCACCGCCCTCCCGGCCGGCATCGGGCTCTCCACCGACCTGCACGACTGGGACGGCGGGAACGACTACCACCGGCCGTTCGCCGACCTGGCCGAGCTGGTCTTCGTCAGCGGGGTCCGGCTGGGCGCGTCGGCGGGCCGGGTGGCCGCCGCGCTGGCCCCCCGTACCGTGCTGGTCACCCACGGCGCGGACGGCTCGGTGCTGCACCGGCCGGGCCACGGTCCGGCGCGGATCCCGGCCGCCGTGCCACCCGCTGCCGTGGTGGACAGCAACGGGGCCGGTGACGCCTTCGCGGCCGGGTTCGTGGCCGGGCGGCTGCGGGGGGCCGACCCGGAGTCGGCGGCCCGGTACGCGGCCGAGGTCGCGGCGGCGGCCTGCACGCACGACGGCATGGAGTACCCGCCCGGCCTGCTCCCACCACCCGGCTGACGCCGGGGCAGACCCACCCCGCTGACGCCGGGGCGGCCCAATCGGCTGAGGCCGGGGGGGGCGACGCGGAGCCGCAGGTGGCCGGCGGGTCAGACCGCCCCGGTCTGCCCGTCGGTCAGCTCGCGCAGGATGTCGGCGTGCCCGACGTGCCGGGCGGTCTCCTCGATCATGTGGACGTAGATCCACCGCAGGTTCACCTCGCCGAGCTGGGGCTGCGGCACGACGTGGTCCAGCGGGAAACGGGCGGCGACCTCGCGGGAGCGGGCGCAGGCCGCCTCGTACCCGGCGGCCAGCCGCTCGACGGTGTCCCCGGCGCGGATCGTCCAGCTCGCCCGGCCCGATTCCGCCGAGGTCAGGTGCTCGTCGCCGGGTCGGGGGGCGAGCAGCCGGGGAAACCAGTTCGCCTCGACCATGGTGAGGTGTTTGACCACCCCGGCGACGGTGGTGTCGGACGGCACCAGCCGGCGGGCCGCCTCGCTGTCGGCCAGGCCGCGCAGCTTCTTGAGCACCACGCCACGGTGCAGGTCGAGGAAAGCCTCCAGGACGGCACGTTCGTCGCCGGTGCGGGCGATCACCGGGGCGAGCGTCGGGTCGATGGGCGGGTCGATGGTGGTTTCGGCCATGCGTCGAACCGTAGTGGTGCCGGACCTCGGCGCGCTGCCCGGTTTCCGCCCGGGACGCCGGTTCGTCCCACCGCCCGGCCCACGGTCAGCGGGGTGCCGGGCCGTGCTGCGGCGGGGTGGCAGGGCCCCGCGCGGCGCATCGCCGTGCGGGTGGACCTTGGCCGGGGCAGGATGGGGCCATGGCATCCTCGGCAGAGATTCCCCTGGTGGGCGGCACCTTCGACGGCGAGACTGTCACCGTCGAGCTGGACCCGAACGGGCGGCCCCCACTGACCCACCACCATCTCGGCAGCACCGGGCTGGCGGGCGCGGAGATCTACGAGCTTGAGTCTGCCGAGGGCGAACCCGCCTGGCGCTACTGCTGGCGTGGCCCGGCCACCTGATCGCGGCGGCCACCGGTGGTGGCGTCGGGGCGAGCCGGGCGGGGCTCAGGCGCTGACCCGGGCCCGGTTGCGGGAACGGAGGCCGTCCAGCACCGCACGGGTGACCCGGGAGGTGCCCCGGGCCTGCTCGCAGAGTTCGGCCACCCGCTGCGCCACCGCCTCGGAGCGCGTGTCGCGCTCGTCCCAGAGCCGGTCCACCTCGGCCAGCAGCGGGCCCTCCACCTCCCGGGCCACCCCCTTGAGCGCCGGCACCCCCAGCCGTTGGGCCAGGTCGAAGACCTTGCCGGCGTACGGCAACGGGAGGAACGGCGTGTCCGCCATCGCCGCGAAGATCAGGAAGTGCAGCCGCATGCCGACGGCCAGGTCGAAGTGGCGCATCAGTCCGAGCACCTGCGGCGGCGAGTAGTCGCCGTGCAGGATGCGTCCCCGCTCGGCGGCGGTCATGTGGGACAGCACCCCGTGCGCGTGCCGGATGTCGTCCCGTTCCATCGGGACGAAGACCACGTCGGCGTCGATCCGGTGCACCAGGAAGTCACCGACCTGGGCGAGCAGCCGGTGGTACGCGTCGACGTCCAGCCGTTCGGCGGCCCGTCCCGGCTCCCGGACGCTCATCCCGACCAGCCGTTTGCCGTCCGGTACGCCCTCCTCGCGCAGCAGTCGCGCCGGGAACTCCTCCGGTTCGAGCAGGAACGCCGGGTCGGCGGTGACCGTGATCGGGGTGAGCAGCCCCGCCTCTTCCAGGACCACCCGGGACTCCTCGTCCCGGACGGTCACCTCGGTCGCGCCGGTCAGCGTCTCGCGGACCATGCCGCAGTCCACCGCCTCGGTGAGCGGCCCGACCCCCACGGCGTAGGTGAGCAGCGGCAGGCCGCGTTCCTGCGCGACCCGGACCACCCGCAGGTAGCGGCGGGCCTCCCGGTCGTAGAGGATGCCGCCGCCGCCGAGGATCAGCAGGTCCAGCCGGTCCAGTACGGCCGCCGAGTCGACCCGGCTGACGCCCTCCCAGGGCACCGCCTCCACGTCGGGATGGTGGGTGCGGGTGTGGTCGGGGTTACGGGAGAACACGACGATCCGGGCGTTCGGCTCCTGGGAGCGCAGGTCCGTCAGGAGGCCGGTGAGGATGGCCTCGTCCCCGAGGTTCCGGCCCCCGTACGACCCGAGCACACCGATCGTCAGCTCGCCCATTGCCACCCTCCCCTCGGCGGTCCCCCACGGCTACCCGCCGCCGGGCCGGACATTCCCGAGGATCTTGGCTGGTACGGTCCGAGCCCGGAGGTCACTCATGCGTTCGCTCGTGTACTACGTCGCCAGCACCCTCGACGGTTTCATCGCCGCGCCCGACGGGTCGTACGATTTCTTCCCCCTGGAACCGGACGTGGCGGCCCATCTGGCCGGGGCCTGGCCGCAGACGCTGCCCACCGCCGCGCACCCGGCGTTCGGGATCGACCGGCCGACGGGCCGGTTCGACGCGGTGGTGATGGGACGCGGCACCTACGAGCCGGCCCTGCGGGTCGGCATCACCAACCCGTACGCCCATCTGGCCCAGTACGTCTTCTCGCGGACCCTGCCGCCGGCCGACTACCCGGACGTCACGGTCGTCGCCGACGACCCGGTCGGCTACCTGCGGGACCTGAAGAGCCGGCCGGGCGGTGACATCTGGCTCTGCGGTGGCGGGCAGCTCGCCGGGCTGCTGCTGCCGGAGGTGGACGAGCTGGTCGTGAAGCTGCACCCGATCGTCGCCGGGGAGGGCGTACCGCTCGCCGCCCGACGGTTCGACCCGGCGCGGTTCACCCTGGTGGACACCCGGCCGTTCGACAGCGGGCTGGTCATGCTGCACTACCGACGAAGCTGAACCGGCCCGGCTCGCCGCAGCCCCGCCCCGGCCGGTCCGCCGGCGCACCCGGCCCGGCCGGCGTGGCCCGGCTGGTCCGCCGGCGTGGCCCCGAGCCGGCTAGGTTCTGTCTGGCGCGGACTCGCCACCCGATACGACAGGGTGGCCGCCAACGTCCAGGCCACCCTGGACCTGGTCGAAACCCTCGACTGGCTACGCGCCGTCCCCGGCAACCACGATCCGCGATACAGAACCCAGCCGCACCGACCCGATGGCTTCGGGTCAGGTCCGCTTGCGGCTCGCGATCTCTTCAGAGAGCTGCTGCACACGGGCGGGGTCCGCGTCCCGGGCGAGGGCGACGTAGTGGTCCATGACGGCCGGCCGGTAGCGCACGGGCAACGTCTGTCCCGGGGCGAGTCGGGTGAGCTCGGTGATCGTGAGGTCTTCGTCTGCGATACCGCGGAACGAGATGCCGTCGGCGGTCTCCACGTCGAACATCAGGACCACGCGCGGGTTGCTGTTGACCTCCCGCCAGTCGACGAGAACGCCGAGCGCAAGCGCCCCCGTACGCAGTTCCGCATTGCGCTTCCGTGCAGCACTGCTCAGGAGCGGGTTCGGGGCGACACCCGGAAAGTCGGGCCCGACGCCGAGCGATTCCCGACTCAGGTCGGGCCTGAGCTGCGCCATCAGATCGTTGAGGTTCTTCTTCCAACCGAACATCCTGCCCCCTCAGACCGGTGCCGGAATCTCGGCCTGGCGCCTCGCCCGCACCGCGACTATACGTCGCCGGCCATTCCCATCCGGCCCGGTCGTCCCGTCGGTCTCGGGAGCATTCCCTCGGTCAACGACCATTGGGCATCCGAGAGCAACCGAGAGCGCGACACGGGACCAGAGTTCCAGCCAGAACGCTCGGCCTTGGTCGGACACGCCCTAATCCGCTTGCCGCGGCCGGGGCGGGGCGGCCACCGTGGACGGATGGACGCCGCCACGAACCGCCGGATCGGCTGGGCCGACCTGCCCGCGTCGGTCCGGTCCGGGGTCGGACGGATTCTCGGGGGCGAGGTGGTCGCGGCGGTGTCCCAGCCGGGCGGTTTCTCCCCCGGTACCGCCGACCGGGTCCGCACCGCCGACGGGCGGCGGGCCTTCGTCAAGGCGGCCAGTCCCGCCGTGGACGAACGCTGTGCCCGACTGCACCGCAGGGAGGCCCGCAACGCGGCCGTCCTGCCGCCGGGCGCGCCGGTGTCCCGGCTGCTCGGCTGCCACGACGACGGTGACTGGGTGGCGCTGGTCTACGCCGACGTCGACGGCCGGCATCCGGTGACGCCGTGGCGCGCGGACGAGTTGGCCGCCGTCCAGGACACCCTGGAGACGATGGCCCGGGTGCTCACCCCCGCGCCGGCCGGCCCGGTGCGCACCGCGGCCCGCTCGCTCGGGCCGGACTTCGCCGGCTGGCACCGGATCGCCGCCGACCCGCCCGCCGACCTGGACCCGTGGGTACGGGCACACCTCGACGAGCTGCGCGCCGCCGCCGACGCGGGGCTGGCCGCGCTGACCGGCGACACCCTGTGCCACCTGGACGTACGCGCCGACAACCTGCTGATCGACGGGGCCGGCACGGTCACCGTGGTCGACTGGCCGTGGGCCTGCCGGGGGCCGGCCTGGCTGGACAGCATCCTCCTGCTGATCAACGTCCAGCTGTACGGCGGGCACGACACCGAGGCGCTGCTGCGGGCCCGACCGTGCACCGCCGGGGTGGATCCGGCGGCGGTGACCGGGGTGCTGGCCGGGATGGCCGGCTTCTTCCTCGACGGGGCCCGCCAGCCGCCCCCGCCGGCGGTGCCGACCGTGCGGGCGTTCCAGCGCGCCCAGGCGGACGCCCTGCTGCCCTGGTTGGCCCGGCGGCTGCCCTGAAGCCGGGCGCTCAGACAGCCGGGCGGGCCGGTCAGCCGGGCCGGTGGACCGGGTGGGTGAGGAAGCCGACGACGGCCGCCGCGAGGGCCGGCGAGCCGACGATGTCGTAGTGGGTCAGGCCGGGCAGCACGGCCAGCCGGGCGGTGGGCCGGCCGCTGCCGTCCCAGCCGGCGTCCCGGTGCCCGCCGCCGAGCAGCCCGAAGAACTCCACCACGTGGGCCGTGCGGACCGCGTCGGCGTCGGCGAAGACCAGCAGCGTGGGCAGGGTCAACCGGGCCACCTCGGCGGACCAGTCGTAGTCCCGCCGCAGCAGCGCGCCGAGCTTGGTCCAGAGCACCGGCCAGTCCTGTGGGCGCGGCGCGACCCGCGCGTAGTGCTCGTACGTGGGTGAGGCGCGGGTCTGTTCGGCGGTCTCCGGCCCCATCCGGGCCATCCCGTCGCGCACCTCCGGGTACCAGCCGTCGCGGCGGCACGGGACGGAGACGCAGACCAGCCGGCGCACCAGGCCCGGATGTTGGATCGCGGTACGCAGGGCCACCGCACCGCCCAGCGAGTACCCGAGCAGGTCCGCCCCGGCCAGGCCGAGGTGGCCGAGCAGGGCGGCCACGTCGTCGGCGAGCCACTCGTGGCGCAGCGGCCGGTCCACGTCCGGGGTACGACCGTGCGCCTGGAGGTCGACGGTGACCACCCGGCGGTGCGCGGTGAGCGCCGGCAGCAGCGGCGCGAACATCTCCCCGGAGCCGATACCACCGTGCAGCAGCACCAGCGGCGGGCCGGCGCCGTGGCTGGTGTGCCACAGGCGTACCCCGTTGACGTGGGCGTAGCTCACGGCCCCTCCGGTTCCGGTACGGCGGTCTCTTCCGGCGGGGGTTCCCGTTCCGCCGGGAAGCGCACCTGTCCGCCCGGCCGGCCGCCACCGCGCCGCGCGCCCCGCGACGGTGGTGACGACCGACGGGCGGGTCGGCGCGTTCCGGGCCGACCGTTGCGTGGCTGGCGCGTTCCGGGCCGGCGGTCGCGTGGCCGGCCCGGAACGGGCGCGGTGTGCGATCCGGTTTCCGTCGCGGAGGCGCGCAGGTCCTAGGTCGCGGGTGCCAGGACCTGCACCGGGGTGAGCCGGTTCTCGGTGGTGCCGTCCCCGAGCTGGCCGAAGGAGTTCCCGCCCCAGGTGGCGACGGTGTAGTTGGGCTGCAACGCCATGCTGTGGAAGGTGCCGGCCGCGATGCCCCTGATCAGGATCAGGAACCGGGTACACGGCGCGACCTCGCCCACCGCGCACACCCGTACCGGGACGGAACGTGACGTGGTGGTGCCGTCACCGAGCTGGCCCTCCGCGTTGTAGCCCCAGGTGATCACGCCGCCACTGCTCAGCTGCGCCATGCTGTGGTCGGCACCGGCGGCGATGATCCGCACCTGGTACAGGAACCGGGTACAGGGTGCGGTCTCCCCCACCGCGCAGACCCTTACCGGGGTGAGGCGTGTCGTGGTGGTGCCGTCACCGAGCTGGCCGAGGGCGTTGTAGCCCCAGCTGACGACGCTGCCGTCGCCCAGCCGGGCCAGGCTGTGGTTGGCACCGGCGGAGACGGCGTTGACGGCGGTCAGGAAGCGGCTACAGGGCGCGACCTGCCCCACCGCGCACACCCGCACCGGGGTGGAGCGTGACGTGGTGGTGCCGTCACCGAGTTCCCCCTCGCCGTTGTAACCCCAGCCGACGGCGTCGGCGTTGCCCACCACCGCCAGGCTGTGCCAGTAACCCCCGGCGAGGGTCCGGGCGGTGGTGAGGAACTGGCTACAGGGCGCGACCTGCCCCACCGCACACACCCGCACCGGGACCGGGCTCTCCGTGGTGGTGCCGTTGCCGAGCTGACCGTCGGCGTTCCAGCCCCAGGAGACGACGGCCGAACTGGCACCCAACCGGGCAAGGCTGTGCAGACCGCCGGCGGCGATGCCCGAGACCCCGCTGAGGAACTGGCCGCAGGGCGCGACCTGGCCCACCGCACACACCTGCACGGGGACGAGACGCTGGTCGAAGGTGCCGTCGCCGAGTTGCCCCTCACCGTTCCAGCCCCAGGAGACGACGGTGCCGTTGCGGAGGATGGCGAGGCTGTGGAAGCCGCCGGCGGCGATGGCGGTGACCCCGCTCAGGAACCGGCCGCAGGGCGCGACCTCCCCCACCGCACACACCTGCACCGGAACGAGGCTGGTGGTGTCGGTGCCGTCACCGAGCTGGTGGTAGGTGTTGTCGCCCCAGGCCACGACGGTGCCGTTGGAACGCAACGCGATACTGTGCCCGAAGCCGGCGGCGATGGCGATCACACTGCCGAGTTCGGCCGGGGCTTGCTGGGCCCCGGGTGCGCGGAGGGTCTCGGGTGCGCGGAGGGTCTCGGGTGCGCGGAGGGTCTCGGGTGCGCGGGAGGGCGCGGGTGCGGGTCCGGGTCTGGATGCGCGGAGGGTCGCTGGCGCGGTTGCGGGTGCAGGTGCAGGGGCGTGGAGGGTCGCCGGCGCGGGCGCGGCGGACCGGCTGTCCGGGGTGCCGTGCGCGTAGCCGACGGAGGCGTCACCGATCACCAGGACCATCGCCAGCGCCGCCAGTACGGCGCCGGCAGCCGATCGACGGAAACGACCGGCCGGTACGGCGAACACGTCGCCGGACACCTCTCGGGGCGGGCATCTGCCCATTTTTCTCTCCGATCTGTGGAAAGGTTCGACTACCGGCCGCGCGGTGACTGACCCGAACGGCCGGCCCGTAGCCGTGGACAGTCGTTGATCCGTCTCTTCTACCGAGACAGGAATCAAATTCGAGCCGAACCGGTCGCCGACGAGCGTTCAGGCATACGGCAGACAGGAGGTGAGCACCTCTTCTGTCGAGCGCCGAACGATTCTCGGCAATGGTGACGGCAGGAGCGGATGGAACGCGGCCTGATTTCTCCCCGACCCCGGACGCGCCCGACGGCAGGTTATGTCAAAAAATATAAGTCAA
Source organism: Micromonospora cathayae (assembly GCF_028993575.1). NCBI lineage: Bacteria > Bacillati > Actinomycetota > Actinomycetes > Micromonosporales > Micromonosporaceae > Micromonospora > Micromonospora cathayae. The sequence goes on from NZ_CP118615.1 coordinate 6,768,251, forward strand.
TACAGCATGATCAATGAATAGGCGCGTCGAACGAGTTAATTCCTCGTGATTAGCCGCAGTTGCCCGGCAGGGCTCGGGGAGCGGCGACCGGCGGGTGGTCACATCGGGAAGCTGCCGCGCCGCCAGTGCCAGTGGCCGCCGGCCCGCAGGTGGTCGACGATCGCGCGCTGGAGCGCGGTACGGCGCGGCAGGCGGTCGAGCGGTGTGGTCAGGGTACGGAACACGAACCGCAGCGCCTCGACGTCGGCGTCCAGCCCTTCCTCCGGCCCCGCGTAGGGCTCCAGCTCGAACCGACGCTGGAACCGGACGATGTTGGAATCGTCGGGGAGGTACTCCCGTAGCTGCGGGTCGAGCAGCCACGAGCCGCAGGAGAACGCCGGGTAGCGCTCGTCCGGAAAGTGGCGCGGGAAGAACGCGCGGGCCGCGTCCAGCGACGCGTCGACCGCCTCCGGGGTCAGCGGCCCCGACTCGGGGATGTGCAGGGACAGGGCGCTGTCGCCGCGATGGTGCTGGAGCCGGCCCAGCTCGTAGAGGCCGCCGCGCACGTGCAGGGTCAGCCAGCTCTGCATGACCGGCCAGCCCTCCCGGTTCATCCGCCGGTCGATCGCCAGGTTGCGGCCCAGGTCCGCGAGGGTCACCCAGGACACGGCGTCGGGGATACCGTGCTCGCGGTGGTACCCCCGGGCCACGTCGACCAGGCCCAGGTACGTGTACGCGTAGAGGTGCCGCCAGGCGGGGCCCCGGTCGCGGGGCAGCGCCGGGCCGGGCGGTAGCCAGCCGTGGCCGCCGAGATCGGCGCGGACCAGGGCGATCGAGCGGTCGAGCAGCCAGCGCAGCTCCGGGGTCCACAGCGGAGAATCCGGGTCGGGCCAGCCGGCCATGATCTCGGCGGCGTCGTCCGGCCGTACCGCGAGCCGGTCGAGGATCGCGGGCGCGTCGGCCCGGTCGGGCAGCGGAGCCGACGGCAGGTCACCGGCCAGCCGGTGCACGCGGTCGACCTCCTCGACGGGCACCCCGAGCCGGGCGGCGATGTCGTCCAGATCCACGCCGACGACCCTACCGGCCGGGCGGCGTCCGCCCGGCCCCTGCCGGCATCACCTCGCCCGCCCCGGCCTTTCCCCGCATCACCTCATGCCCCGCCCCTGTGCCAGCATCGCGTGGTGCGCAACGAGCGACGCCTACCGACCCGGACGCCCGAGTCACGAGCCTTCGCGGAGCGCGTACCGCTCGTCATGGGCCTGAGCGCCCGCCTCAACGCGCTGCCGTTCGACGACCTCGACGCGCGCAGGACGCTGCTCACCGAGATCTTCGGCGGACCGGTCCCCGATTCGCTGACCGTCCTGCCCCCGTTCCACTGCGACTACGGGCTCGGCGCGTCGTTCGGCGAGCGGGTGTTCATCAACCAGGGCTGCTTCTTCCTCGACTACGGCGGTATCACCATCGGCGACCGGGTCCTGATCGGCCCCCGGGTGACGCTGAGTACGGCCGGCCACCCCGTCGAACTGGACGAACGCTACGACTTCATCACGCACGCGCCCATCGTCATCGAGGACGACGTGTGGATCGGTGCCGCGGCCACGGTCACCCCCGGGGTGACGATCGGTCGCGGATCCGTGGTCGGCGCGGGTGCCGTCGTCGCGAGGGACGTACCCCCGCTGAGCGTGGTGACGGCGACGAGCATCGTCGAGCGCAAACGCCTCAAGCCGCCGTCCGCCTCCTGACACCTGCGGCAACGCGTACGTCGTGGGCGGCCCGGTGCTGGTGCAGGTGCCGACCGCCGCTGACAGCGAGACGCTGACAGCGGGCAGGGATGCGGTATCTACTGCTTCCGACCGAACTCGGTGTAGCACGGTTGGTTCTCATCGAGCGCGTCGAGAGCCGCCCTGATCCTGCGTGCCATGGACGGGCGCAGAAGAGGCACGGCATCGTCAAAGGCCAGGAACCGTAGACCTCTGAGTTCAGGATCGGTCGGCTGGAGAGCTGCGGCCGACCGCTCATCGAGTTGTCCGCCGTCGAAGACGAACATCACACCGTCGGGCCACACACCGTGAGCTGGCACCCAGTCGACCACCAGCAAGCGTCCGATGTCCAGGTCCAGGCCGATCTCCTCCTGCACTTCCCGGCGGCATGCGGCAAGCGGCGACTCGTCGGCCTCGGCCATTCCTCCAGGGATGTCGAGGAGAGGTTTGTAACCGGGCACCACGAACAGCACCCGGCCGGCATGATCTCGGATGAGCGCCCCGCCGGCTACCCGCTTGCGGGGCAGTCGTCCGGCGATGCCCGGGTCGAACTCCCGTTCGGGCTCGCCCTCGGCGAACAGGTCCTCAGCCAACGTCACGGCCCTACGGTACTGAACCTGGCTGGGAACACCGCCAGTCAGCCGGCCAGCAGCAGATCGGCACGCTGTTGGAAGTCCCTGACAGCGGCCTGCTGTCCATGCGTCGCGAGCTGCTGACTGATTCGCACCAGATGTTCGTGAGATCGACGGGAGGCCAATCCAGCGGCGGACTCAAGCGCCCTCGTCGCAAAGGCGCAAGATTGCTCCACATCGCCCTCAAGCAGCGCCACCCGTGCCAGTTGAACCGCGCCATAGATGCGGCGGCGAGCCTGGCCCTTGGTGTCATCCCTGATCAGGGCAAACATCCGGCGGGCTTGCTGCGTTTTACCCAGATCGACCCAGCAGGTGCCCGCGTGGCTGACGAAGAGGGCTTCTCCCCAGTGCCCGCTCCAGGCTGGCCGATCCCCGCCGTCGATCTGGTGAAAAGTTCGCTCGGCTCGCAGCAGAGCGGCGGTACAACCCGCTTCGTCGCCCTGCGCGGCAAATGCGCGCGCTTCGAAAACACATGCCTCGGTGATTGCCACCGCTACGCCGGTTCGACTGCTTGCCTCGCGAGCCACCTGCGCGAGCCTGAGCGCGTGATCGGGTCGTCGCAGATGAAGCGCCTGGTCGGCCATGCTGGTCAGAACGTAGGCGGCGTAGGCACGGTCACCTGCCGCCTCAGCGAAACGCAGCGCCTGGACGAAGTACCTTTGTGCCAGGGAATGCCGCGAGGTGTCGTAAGCCATCCAGCCGACAAGCTCACACAGGATCGCCGTCGCGCTGAAAAGGTCGCGTTCGACACGGGCGGGCTTCACAGCGTAGATCTTCGGAAGGACCCGGTCCCTCAGATACCTCACAGCCATCAGTCGGCAGTGATCTCCGCCGAACTTCCGGTCCAGCCCGTCAAAGGTGCTGGTCATCGTTCGCATCTCCTCGATGTCGTGCCCGGTCACCGCTCCCCCGCGATTCGGCAGGTCGGTCACCGATGAACCGAAGAGCCAGTCGAGACAAGCCGCACTCAACGCATCAGGAATGTACCTGCCACGGGTCACGGCGGTGTGTCCCATGTCGTCGAACCGAGTCAGGTCATCAAGGGACGAGGCGGCCCGGTTCAAGGATGCCTGGTAGGCGAGGCCCGCGTCGGAGCGAACCCGGTCGACCGAACCGCTGAGCCCCAGCTCGACAGCTTCGAGCCCGTACGCCTCACAAAGCAGTGATCGGTAGGGATCAGAGGCGTCCCGCTCGCCGCTTTCCCATGCGGAGATCATTCGCAGCAGGCTCGCTCGCGTCGCCAGCGCGTGTCGCCCCTGCGCCAGGCGCTCCAGTTCGTGAGCCAGCCTGGACTTCGACCAACCCTTGTCGTTTCGCGCTTGCCGCAGTGGCGTCATAGACGTACCCCGATTGACGTTCAGGCGATAGTCGACCGGTCCACGATGCACGATTCCTTGGCGTGGACGCAAGGGACGCGTCACCCCCAGTCACTACCCCTCATCTCCCGCCCTACCGCGTCAGGCCCTCCCACTCTGCTGAATTTCGGGGCGGCAGGGTCTGCTAGAGGCAGTAAGCAACTCCAGCACCTGCCGGGAATCGATTTCTGCTCGGACAATCGTGAACATCCATCGACGCTTCAGGTGCCGTGACGGAACTACTAGGGAATGGGATTCCCGCACGACACAAGCCCGCGCATCCCTCTCGGAAGGAAAGACCATGAAGAACAAGCCAGCCGGTCTGGGCTCCCGTATCGGCTCGACGGTCCGCCGGATCTGGCGGACGGTACGCCGCGAAGCGACCCGGCAGTATGACGGTCAGGCCATCCAGGATGCGGAGTTCCGGGCCGCCCAACAGCGGATCGTGGCGGAGGCCGAACGGCAACGGGGCACCCCCGAGGGCGGACGGCACCGCTGGTACGACGGGCCGACCCGGCTCGTACCCCTCGCCCAGCGGCCCGCTCCCCTGCTCACGTACGGGCAGCGATGCGGGTACCGGTGCCGTGGATAGGCTGCCGGTGGGCCGGCGGGTGGCGTACTGGCGGGCCCGGCGTGGCATGTCCCAGCAGGCGCTCGCCGACGCGCTCGGCAAGTCGAAGAGCTGGGTGGACAAGGTCGAACGGAGCGTCCGCCGGCTCGACAAGCTCTCCAATCTCCAGGAGATCGCCCGCGCTCTCCGCATCGACGTCCAACTCCTGCTCGGCACTGAGCCGTCCCCCACCGACCCGGACGACGCGACGGACACCCGGGTGTCCGACCGGGACGTCGACGCGGTCCGGGTGGCCCTGTTCCGGTACGACGCGACCCTCCCCCGCCCCGACCACACCGGCCCCATGTCCCGCCGCGACCTGCGTCGGGCCGTCGAGCACGGCTGGCTGGCGTTCCAACACACCGACTACCGGCAACTGCTGCGCGGCCTGCCGGGCCTGTTACGCGACACCCAGCGGCTCAGGCTCGCGCACCCGGACGACCCGACGGCGTACCACCTGCTCGGGCAGGCGCACCAGCTCACCTCGGCGCTGCTCGGCAAGCTGGGCGAGACGGGCATGGCCTGGCTGACCGCCGACCGGGCCCTGACCAACTGCCAACACGCCGACGACGCGGTGCTCACCGCGTCGGCCGCCGGGCAACTGGCCCGCGTGCTGCACGCCATGGGCCGCCCCCGGCACAGCTTGGAGGTCGCCATCGCCGTCGCGCACCGGCTCGCCCCCGCCGACCCGCTCACCGCCGCACCGGCACCGCACCTTCCCGGGTGCGGCTCCCTGCTGCTCCACGCCGCACTGGGGGCCGCCGGCTGCGGCGACCGGCCCGGCGTACGCGACCTTCTCGACCAGGCCGACGAGGTTGCCGCGATCGTCGGCGAGAGCCCCGGCCGGTACGGGACGAGCTGCGCACCGGTGCTGGTGGAGCTGACCCGGGTCACCGCCGCGCTCGACCTCGGCGACCACACCGACGCGCTCAACCGGCACCGGGCACTCCTCGGCACGCCCGCCTTCCAGCGGCTGCCGGTCGAGCAGCGGGCGGCCCACCTGGTCGACGTGGCCGGCCGCTGCGTCCGCCTGGGGGACCTGGCCGAGGCGGGTCGGGCGCTGCTGCTCGCGTACCGGACCGCGCCCGCCGAGGTACGTCACCGGCCTGCCGCCCGCAACACCCTGCGCACCCTGGTCCGCCGGGCCACCCGGCCCGCCCCCGAGATCACCCACCTCGCCGAGTCCCTCCGGGTCGCCGTCTGAACCGGCCCGGACCGGATCCGAGCCACCCGGACTACGGGGGAAGCAGCGCGCCCTCCGTCGGGAGATGCGGCGATGGATCCAGCCAGCCCTCGCAGGTACTGCCGGGCCGATCAGAACAGTGCAGGGCCCAGGTCCGGGTTCGTGCCGGACGAACCGACGTTGACCTGAGAAGGACGCCAACCGGCCTGAGTCGCCAGTAGGCGCGCATCCTCCCTTGCCTGGAACAACGCCTGAAGCAGCGAATCCACCTGCGCGTCCGTGAGTGAAACCCGATAGGAGAAAGTCGGACCGTCATGACCCACGGTGGCCCCGAGGTCGAGCCGGACAACCGGATGGACCGGGGCACCGTCGTGACGAGCCGAGGCACCCTCGAACGTCAACTGCGTCCCACCCCACGGATCAATGTTCACCCGATGCGGCAGGCACCACCCCGGCTCCTCCCGCTCGCTTTCCTCGTCTGACTCTTCCTCGGCAGGGAGGGTGAGCTGATAGTCCATCAGCTCCCCGTTGCTGCGCATTGCCAACAGGCCAGCGTTCACCAACTCAAGCATCAGCTCCGACAGCGGCAGCGCCACGAGCTCGTCCCACGTCATCGGCCAATCCCACACATCAGCCTTCGTGGGCGCCGCATCCGACAATGGGCCCGCATGGAATTCGTCGCGCCGGAACTCCAGGATCAGCCCGTCGTCGTCGGCGGCGAGAGTCAGCCCCTCCAGCAGCGGTTCGAGATGCGATTGCTCGTCGGAGATGTACTCCCGTGACTCTTCCGCCCACTCGTACGGGCCGACGAAGCGGGCACCGATCAGGAAGCTCCATCCGTCGGTGCCGGTGATGATCTGGTCCGAGGTCATGGGTGAGGAGCGTAAGACCAGCGCCACGGATCCATCATGCGGCGTAGTGGTCGTCCTCCCACGACACGCCGCTCGTTGCCGGCAACCCGCCACAGCACCAGGCCAGCCAGCGATCCTCGACGATCCCGTCTCCGCTCGTGAAACCGCAGCCGCCGGGGAAACGACCCGTACACTACTCGAAGCCGGTGCGTTGCTCGATGAACGTGACGCGAGAGGCGACATCGCCGCGTGGCAGGGTGATCGGCTCGTAGCCGTGGCGAGTGTAGGCGGCAATCATGGCGTCGTGGGTACGGACGGCCTCGGCATGGTCCTGGTGCCGTTCGCTGTCGGTGGTGTAGATCTGCGGCCAGGGCGGGGCGACGAACACCCGCCGGTGGTAGCGGAACATCTGCGCCGCCGCCGTCACGTGCGCCGGCACTGGCTGACCGAGCAGGAAATGGTAGCCGACCAGATCCGGGATCCCCCGATCGAAGAAGACCAACCCGGCATGCTGGCTGGCCTGACGGTAGGAACGGATCTCCCAGCTGAGCATGACCTCGGCGAACAGTCGTGAGTCCCCGGTGTGCAGCGCCCGGCCGCCGATCGCCAGCTGGTCCTGGATGATCTGTCGTCCCGCTTCGTCGACACAGGCGTGGCCGGCATCCCGCAGCCCGTCGATCAAAGTGGTCTTGCCGGCTCCGGGTCCGCCGGTGATGACGATGTACTGGTTGCTCACTTCATCCCTCCTGACGGAGTCTCCCGGTGGGGTAAGGGCGCAGCCAGCTCGACGCGCCCGGTCACCAGGCGATCTGGATCCATTCGACGGGCTCGCCTACCTCCTGCTCCACCTGGTACGCGACCGAAGCGACGAAGCGCTCCGCCGTCTCCTGGGTCATGGGGCCCTCGAAGGAGAGCTGCCAACCGACCGGCTCCCCGGAGAAGGCCACCTCGGTCTCGTCACAGCGAACCCGGTGATCTCCCCAGCCAGCGGTGACGACGCAGTCCCAGCCGTCCGGCGTGAGCACGACCGCCATCCGGTCACGGCAGACTCCTGGCCACTCGTGGGTGGCCCTGATCCGGATCAGAAACTCCAGCACCGGAGGATCATCGCCTGTGCGCTGTGGTACATGGTGGGCGCTCTCCTCGTCCCGCCCGGTTGCTGTCGACAGCCACCCTCGGTGTGATCCGGTCGGCTGGTACGGCGTCGTGCCGTTGGTAGCCTCGGGGCTGATGACACGCTGCTTCGGCGACCGGGCCACCATCGCGGTGGAGGTGGGCGAGGTCCAGCCGCCCTCACTTCGCATTGTCGACCTGTGGGTGGCTGGGAAAAGGCTGACCATCGATGACAACTCAGTCTTTGTTCCGTTCTTCTCTCGCGCCATGCGATCGAGCGCGGCGCAGGTGCGCCGAGGCAACGTCAAGCCCTGTCCGTTCCCCGGCCACGCCCCTGAGGAGATTTTCCGGCTGCTCCAAGCCGATGAGACAGGGTACCGGGAGCAGTTCTGGTTCATGCAGTGGGGCGAGACCGTCGACAACGTGTCCGCGTACGCCTACCTCGAAGACGAACTGGTGATCCTCTTCGCGTTCTGGCGGGCAAGCCATCCCTTCCCCGAGGATCTGGGCAAGGTCTTCGTCGCCAGAATCCCGCCGAACGAGTTTGCGGCCACCATCGAGGAATCAGCCGATCTGCTGGACGCCGAGTTCGCTATCGTCGATCCCCGTTGAAACGGAATGAATTGTGCCCGGGGCGTGCCAGCACGAGGCAGACTCCTTACCCCCCCAGGCAACCACCACAGCCGCTTAACCTGCTTCCCCACCATCGGTGAGCTGCAAGAACAGTCCTGCTGTGTCCACACCCGTCCACCGAAGTCCGCCCCGATGTCTCAAGCGCTACATTTCTCGCGAAACCTTCGCTCTGCTCAGCGTGCTAGGAGCTGACCATGCCCGTCAGGAAGACCGCTGGCCCGTGGCAGGGTGACGACTTCGACGACCTCGCCACCTACATCCGGCACCACCAAGCGGGCGGCTATCCGGTCCAACACGTCAAAGACGTCGGCTGCCGGCACTGCGACGGAAAGACGTTCCACGTCACGGTCGACGACGAGGAAGGTTGCGCCCTGATCACCTGCCACGACTGCCAGACCGGAACACCCATCGCCGACAGCGCCGACTACCTCGAAGACGCGGATCTGGAGGAATGCGCCTGTCCCTGCGGAGGCGAGACCTTCACCGTCGGCGTCGGCTACGCCATGAACACCGACAACGAGGTTCGCTGGATCAGCCTCGGTCTGCGCTGCCTCACCGACGGCACCCTCGGCGTCTACACCGACTGGAAGATCGACTACGCCCCCACCGCACACCTACTTTCAAACGCCTGAACCCACCTACTTGACGGAAACAGGAGCGTCCTCATCGCCGGCTGCCGGCCTGTCGTGTCCCTGCAGATGGAGCTGGGTGTGCCGCCGCACGTCGTCCAGGCCATCGCCCGACACGCCGATGTGAAGATCACGCTCAAGGTCTACCCGCACGAGAACCTTGACGTGATGCGTCAGGCGCTCGGCAAGCTCGACGGGCGGCCTGTCGTGACCCCGGTTGCTGTCACCGTTGCTGTCAACGGCCGGGGACCGGATCTTCGGAAGCGCCTCCGCGCTGGTGGTACGTGGTGGGCGCGGCAGGTTTCGAACCTGCGACCCCTCGCTTGTAAGGCGAGTGCTCTCCCACTGAGCTACGCGCCCGGACGCCCCGTACGGCGGGCCGGTGGCTGGCAGCTTACCTGCCGGCCACCGGCCCGGTCGAACCGTATGCCCGGTGGGTGGATCAGGCGGCGGCGGTCTCCGCCAGCGCCTTGCGCCAGTCCTGCTGGTCGCGCGCCTCGCCGGGCATGTTCATCTCGGCGAAGCGGACCACGCCCGCCTTGTCGATGATGAAGGTGCCCCGGTTGGCGATGCCGGCGACGTCGTTGAAGACGCCGTACGCCTGGGCGACCGCGCCGTGCGGCCAGAAGTCCGCCAGGAGGGGGAACTGGTACCCCTCCTTCTCGGCCCAGATCTTGTGGGCGTACACCGAGTCGACGCTCACGGTGAGGACCTGGACGTCATCGTTGACGTACTCGTTGAGGTTGTCCCGCACCTCGCACAGCTCACCCTGGCAGATGCCGGTGAAGGCGAGCGGGTAGAACACGAGCAGGACAGTGCGCTTGCCGCGGAAGTCCGACAGCCGGACCTCCTGGTTGTTCTGGTCCTTGAGTACGAAGTCCGGCGCCTCGGCGCCAACCCCGATCGGCATGCAAGCTCCTTGGTTAGTCACGGTGGGGACCAGCCTGCCACACCCGGTACGGGCGCTGGCTGCTACTTCTTGCCCTTGGTCCCCCGCCGGAGGACGAGGCGGGCCCCGCTCCAGTCCCGGCCGGCGTTGACCGTGGACGTCTGCTGGAGCCCGGCGGTCGGCGCGGACTCGGCGACCTCGCTCGGCTCGACGTGCCCCTCCCGCCCGGCCTTGGGCGTCAGCAGCCAGACGACGCCGTTGTCGGCCAGCGGGCCGAGGGCGTCGACGAGCAGCTCGAAGAGGTCACCGTCGCCGTCCCGGTACCAGACCAGCACCGCGTCGACCACCTCGTCGGTGTCCTCGTCGACCAGCTCTCCACAGCGGTCGGTAAGGGCGTCGCGGAGATCCTGGTCGACGTCGTCGTCGTACCCCATCTCCATGACGACCATCCCCGGCTCGATCCCGAACCGGTCCGCCAGGCTGCGTACCCCGTCGGCGGCCTGACCAGCGGTCGCGCTCACTGTCGCGTGCCTCCTCATCTCACATCGCTGCTCCCGGCATCTCCTCCGACACCGTTAGGCAAAGTCCACACATTCCAGCCCCCCGGCGCAAGTGGCGCACCGGGTGGAACGGAATTTACCGTGCCAGCAGCGTACGGGCACCCTGGGTAATGGCATCTTCCGAGACCAGGACCTGTCGCGCCGCCGGCCCCAACGGTACAAACGAGTCGACGGCGGCCACCCGGCGGGCCGCTCCGACGTACCCGCCGTCGACCAGCGCCGCGATCACCCCTTCGCCGACGCCACCGGATCGCCTGGTCTCGTCCACGACCAGCACCCGACCGGTCGCCGACGCCTCCCGGATGATGTCGGGGACCGGCAGCGGCGCGAGCCACCGCAGGTCCACCACCCGGGTACCGACGCCCTCGGCGGCCAGGTGCGCCGCCGCGCGCAGGGACATCCGTACCCCGTTACCGAACGTGATGATGGTGATGTCCTCGGCGGAGCCGACGCCGTACACCCGGGCCCGGCCGATGGGCACGTGCGCGCCCACCCAGCCGCCCGGCCCCTGGTACGGGTCGAGCCACTCGCCGTCGCCGTCGGCGTACAGGTCACGGGTGTGGTAGAGGGCGATCGGCTCCAGGAAGACGCAGACGCTGCCGTCCACCGCCGCGCTGGCCAGGCAGGAACGCAGCATCGGCGCGGCGTCGTCGGCCCGTGCCGGCACCGCGACCACCAGGCCGGGCACGTCCCGCAGTACGGCAACCGAGTTGTCGTTGTGGAAGTGTCCGCCGAGCCCTTCCTGGTACGCCAGCCCCGGCACCCGGACCACCATCGGGTTGCGGAACGCCCCCTTGGAGAAGAACTGGGTGGTGGCCGCCTCGCCGCGCAGCTGGTCCTCGGCGTTGTGCAGGTACGCCAGGTACTGGATCTCCGGTACCGGCAGCATGCCGGCCGCTCCCGCGCCGAGCCCCAGCCCGAGCACGGACGTCTCGTCCAGCAGGGTGTCGAAGACCCGGGACACGCCGAACCGGTCGCGCAGGCCCCGGGTGACCCCGTACACCCCGCCCTTGGCCGCGACGTCCTGGCCGAAGACCACCATGCCGGGGTGGTCGAGCATCCCGTCGGCGAGCGCGGCGTTGACGCTCTCGGCGAGGGTGAGCGGGCCGGCCAGTTCGGGCAGCGTCCCGTCGAAGGCGGCGGACCGGGCCGCCGCGGCGGGGCCGCTGGCGCGGGCGGCGGCGTCGGCGACCGCGCGGGCCACCCGGACCGGCCGGCGGGGGGCGAGCGGGGCGACGATGTCGGCCACGGTGGTGAGCTTCGGCTCGGCGATCGCCTCCTCGGCGATCTTGCGGATCTCCCAGCCGACCTCGTCGTACCGGGCGAGCAGCTCGGCCGGCTCGGCGAGGCCGGCGTCGACCAGCAGCCGCGCGGTGGTCAGCAGCGGGTCCCGCTCCAGGTCGGCGGTGATCTCCTCGGCGCTGCGGTAGGTGGCCTCCGCGTCCGCCCCGGCGTGCCCCATCAGCCGTACCGTGCTGAGGTGCAGCACGGCCGGCCGCCGGTGCCGGCGCACCCAGGCCGCCGCCTCGGTCGCGCCCTGGTACGCGTCGACCAGGTCGCTGCCGTCGGCGTCGAAGTAGCGGATGCCGGGCCGGGACCGGAGCATCGCCGCCACCCAGCCCTTCGGGGAGCGGACGCTGAGGCCGAGGCCGTTGTCCTCGCAGACGAACAGCACCGGCACCCGCAGCCCGGTGTGGTCGCACCAGCCGGCGGTGTTGAGCGCGGCGGTGGCGCTGGCGTGGTTGATCGAGGCGTCGCCGAACGAGCAGACCACCACGGCGTCCGACGGCCAGGGGGTGCGGGCCGCGCCGGCCCCGCTGCCGACCCGCCCGCCGGGCCGCCGGCCGGTGCCGTCGGCGAGCCGGCGCAGCCGTTCCACCGCCAGTCCCATGCCGACCGCCCGGGGCAGGTGGGAGGCGACGGTGGAGGTGGTGGGGACGACGGCCAGGTCGGCCCGGCCGAAGACCTTGTGCCGGCCGCCGGCGATCGGGTCGTACGCCGAGGCGACCAGGCCGCGCAGGACGTCCCGGGCGGCCCCCAGGTGCGGGTCCTCCGGGCCGGTGTCGTCGTCGCCGGCCGGGTCGGTGGTGCGGCCCGGTTCACCGGTACGGCCGGTTTCGGCGGTGCGGGCGGTGGACGCCGGCTCGGTGCCCGGTCCACCGGGGGCCGCTCCCGCTGCCGGGCCGGGCGCGGCGGCCTGGGCGGCGCGGGCGCAGTAGAACGCTCCGGAGCGGTAGTGCAGCAGGGCCGGGTCGGTGGGCCGCAGGGCGGCGGCCACCGCCGCGTTGCCCTCGTGTCCGGCGGAGCCCACCGTGTGGTAGCCCTCGCCGAAGCTGCGCAGCCAGCGTGCCGCCAGGTCGAGCTGCCGGCTGGTGACCTGCGCGTCGAAGAGGTCCAGCGCCTGCGTCCCGGTCAGCGTGGCACCGTCCCGGACCGGCTGGTCCGGGTCACGTCGCTGCGCCGGTACGGCCAGGGCGGCCAGGCTCTCCCGGAACCGGTCGTCGAGATCTTGCGGGGTGGTCACGTCCGACAGCATTACCGACGCGGGCCAGACCTGCCCACTCAGACACGTCCCGGACCATCGGCCGGTGACCGGCCCGGACGGGCGGGACGGGGCCGGTCAGCCCTTGTCGCAGTCGGAGATCTTGCGGACCAACCGGCGCAGGGCGGCCAGTTCGTCGACGCCGAGCGCGGCGAGCAGTCGGGAGTCCGACAGCACCTGGTGCACCCGGGCCCGGACCTCGCGGCCCGCCTCGGTCACCACCAGGGTCTTGAGCCGCCGGTCGGCGGGGTCGACCCGGCGTTCCACCAGGCCGGCGCGTTCCAGTTTGTCGACCAGGGCGGTCACGTTGGACCGGTCGCACCGGAGCTGGTCGGCGAGGTGCCGGGCCGGCATCGGCCGGTCGGGGTCGAGTTCGTGCAGCGCCCGGGCGACCGCCGGGGTGAGACCCAGGTCGGCGATGTCGACGTCCTGGTAGTGCCGGATCGCGGCGGCGAGGTGCATGATCCGGCGCACGGTGTCCCCGGCGAGCCCCGCGCGGTCCTGCGAGCCGGGAGCGGAGGCGGTCAACGTGACCTGCGTCATGTCTTACATCCTACGTACGGATCATCTGTCGGCGTCCACTCGTCGTTACAATTCGTTCAGAAGTCTTTGAACGTTTGAAACGGATGGTTCTACCCCCGATGACCGACCTCGCACCCCACCGCCGGTACGCCGAGGACGCCGCCGTGGTCCTCAGTGGCCTGGGCCTCCCCCCGGCGTACGGGAAACTGCTCGGCTGGCTGCTCGTCTGCGACCCGCCGCAGCAGACCAGCGGGCAGCTCGCCACCGCCCTCGGGCTGTCCAAGGGATCGGTCAGCACGGGCATGCGGATGCTGGAGAGCAGCGGTTTCGCCCGCCGGGCGCCGGTGCCGGGCCACCGGGGTCACGCGTACGAGGTCACCCCGGACGCGATCATCCGGATCACCGCCGAACCCACCAAGTTCCGCCTGTTCCGCGAACTGATGGACCGCGGCCTCGAGATCGTCGGCGGCCCGGACGCGCCGGGCGCGGAGCGGCTGCGCGTCATGCGCGACTTCTACGCCTTCGTCGAGCGCGAGCTGCCCACGCTGGTCGCCCGCTTCGAGGCCGAACAGCTCCGGGCCGGCCGGCCCGGCACAGAATCCACCCCGCTCCGGAGGAAGGGAGAGGCCGATGGATGAGTCGGCCATCAGCACCGAGGCCCTGGTCAAGACGTACGGCCGCAACCGTGGCCTGACCGGGCTGGACCTGCGGGTCGAACGCGGCGAGGTGTACGGCTTCCTCGGCCCCAACGGGGCCGGCAAGTCCACCACCATCCGGCTGCTGCTCGACCTGATCCGGCCCACCAGCGGCCGGATCAGCGTGCTCGGCGTGGACCCACGACACGCCGGGGTGGCCCTGCGCCGCCGGATCGGCTACCTGGCCGGCGACTTCGTGGTCGACGGCCGGCAGACCGCCCGGGAGCTGCTGACCTACCTGGGCCGGCTGCGCGGCGGCGTGCCGACGGCCCGGATCACCGAGCTGGCCGACCGGCTCGACCTGGACCTGGACCGGCGGATCCGGGCGCTGAGCAAGGGCAACCGGCAGAAGGTGGGCGTGGTGCAGGCGTTCATGCACGCCCCCGAGCTGCTGATCCTCGACGAGCCGACCAGTGGGCTGGACCCGTTCCTCCAGCACGAGTTCCTGGCCCTGGTCCGCGAGGCGCGGGCCGCCGGGCACACCGTCTTCATGTCGTCGCACGTGATGAGCGAGGTGCAGCAGACCGCCGACCGGGTCGGCATCGTCCGGGAGGGTCGGCTGGTCACCGTCGAACGCGTCGAGGAGCTGCGGGAACGCGCGGTCCGCCGGGTCGAGGTGCAGTTCGCCGACCCGGTACGCGTCGAGGAGTTCGCCGCGCTGCCCGGGGTCAGCGCGGCCACCGTCACCGGCACCACCCTGCGCTGCCGGCTCGACGGCCGGGCCGACGCGCTGGTCAAGGCCGCCGCCGCGCACACCGTGGTGGGCCTGCTGTCCGAGGAACCGGACCTGGAGGAGCTGTTCTTCGGTTACTACGCCGACCAGGGGGAGGTCGGCCGTGTCGCCGCGTGACCCGTTCACCAAGGCGCTGTACGACGCGCGCCGCTCACTGGCCGGCTGGGCGCTGGCGATCGTCGCGGTGGGCACCCTGTACGCGTCGTTCTGGCCGACCATGCAGACCCCGGAGATGGCCCGGGCCATGCAGGCGTACCCGCAGGAACTGCTGGCCGCGTTCAACTACCGGGACCTGACCAGCGCCGCCGGCTACCTGGGCAGCGCGGTGTACGGCCTGCTGGTGCCGCTGCTGGTGGCGGTGCTGGCGATCGCCGCCGGCACCCGCGCGGTCGCCGGGGACGAGGAGGCCGGCACCCTCGACCTGGTCCTCGCCCACCCGGTCGGTCGGGTCCGCCTCGCCCTGCACCGCTTCGCCGCGGTCGCCGTCGGCGTCGTGGGGGTGGCCGTCCTGCTCGGGGCGGCGATGGTCGCGCTCGGTGGCGCGGTCGACTTCGCCGGCGTCACCGTCGGCGGGTTCGCCGCGATGACCGTCCACCTGGCGCTGTTCGGGGTGGTGTTCGCGGCGCTCGCCTTCGCGGTCGGCGCGGCCACCGGGCGGCGGGCCGCGGCCCTCGGCGCGGGGGCCGGCGTGGCGGTGCTCGGCTACCTGGCGAACTCGGTGTTCCCGCAGGTGCAGGCGCTGTCCTGGACGCGGGACGGGTCCCCGTTCCACTGGTACCTGGGCGGTGATCCGCTGGTGCACGGGGTGCAGCCAGGCGGCCTGCTCGCCCTGCTCGCCACCACCGGCGTGCTGGTCGCCGCCGGCACCTGGTGGTTCACCCGCCGGGACCTGGGCACCTGACGGCGGCCGGCGCGGCCCTGCCCGCCGAGGGCGGTGGGCAGGGCCCCGGGCCGGTCAGTCGCGCCAGCCGGCCAGGTCGACGCCCTTGGCGACCTCGACCCGGAAGCCGAGGGTGACCTCGCCGGTGGCACCCGGGGCGAGCCATAGCCGCCAGGTCAGCTCGCCCAGCTCGGTACGCTCCGCCGGGGCCGGGTCGAGCCGGGTCTCCCGGACCACCACGCCCTCGTCCCGGGACACCGGGAGCTGGTCGAGCACGGTCACCGTCGCCGCCCGGGGCGTGTGGTTGGCGACCGTGACCGCGTACTCCACCTCGCGGCGGCGGGTCGAGCCGAGGGTGGCCCGGGTGTCGCTGCGCCGGGTCAGTTTCCGCTCCACCCGGACCCGGTCGTCCAGGCCGAGCGCCAGTTCGGTCTCCTCGCCGGGGGCCCAGGTCTTCAGCCGGGTGCTGCCGACGAAGTCCGACCCGTGGAAGATCGCCGCCGGGCCGGGCAGCAGGGTGTGCGTGGAGGTGTTGCGCACGGTGGCCCGCAGGTGGGCCACCGGCTCGCGGACCGGCGCGGTCACGTGGTCCAGGCTGGCCGGCAGTTCCAGCACGGCGACGGTGGCCCGGTGCGCGGTACCGTCCGCCGGCACCGCGACCGGCCGGGCCGGGCGGTACGTGGCGGCGGCGATCCCCTGCTCCACCTCGGCGACGGTCTCCCGGACCGGGGCGGACTTGGCGGCCCGGGACCGTTCCGCACCGCCGAAGGCGGCGGCCGGGGCGACCGGCTTCGGCAGGTTGCCCGGCGCACCGGACGCCATCGCCATCGGCATCGGTGCCGGCACCGGCGGGGGCAGCGGCCGGACCCGGTCCAGGTACCACGGCGACAGTTCCGGCACCGACGCGGTGACCGCCGGCCGGGCGGTGGACAGCTCCAGCCGGCACTCCGGCCAGTCCTCCCCGGTCTGCTGGGTGACCAGCCCGAACCAGGTCAGGGTGACGGCCTCGTCGACCAGCCGCAGGTCGTACGAGGGCTCCCAGCGGGCCCCGTCCACCACGTACGTCAGTTCCAGCTCCAGCTCGCCGGTGGCCGGACCGGTCTCACCGGCGGGCGGCGCGTCCGGGGTCACCTGGACGGTCACCTCGGCGACCAGCCGGTCCGGGGCGCGCTTGCCGCCGAGTTCGTGCAGCTGCCGGTCGACGGCGGCCAACGCCTCGGTCACGTCGGTACGGCGGCGGGCCAGTTCCCGCTGCCGCTCGTGGCCGGCGGTGAGCTGGTCGGCGACCGTGTCGGCGAAGGCGGCCACGTCACCCGGGGCCGCGTCCCCGGCGGCGAGCGCCCGGGCGTACGTGCCGCCGGCACGCTGGGTCAGCAGGGTGAGGAACTCGGCCCGCTGGGCCTCGACGGCGTCCGCGCCGTCCAGCGCGGTCACCTCCTCGGCCAGCGTCCGGCGACGCTGTTCCAGCTCGGCGGCCTGCGCGTCGGTGCTGCGGGCCTGCCGCCGGGTGGCCAGGTCGACGCCGAGCACGGTGGCCGGTCCCCGACCGCCGACCCGCAGCGAGTCGCGGCGCAGGCCGAGCGGGAGCGGACCGATGCTCAGCCGGTGTTCACCGGCGGGCAGGGCGACGGTGGCGCGGCGGGTGACCCGCGCCCGGTCGGCGTAGACGGTCACCGCGACGATCGGCGCGTCGAGATCTTCCATGGTCGTCGGTGTCACCGGGTTCTCTGGGTTCACCGGCGCGAGGGTAGTGCGGTCGCGCATCCCGGAGCGCGGGCAGTCGACGGCGGCCCGGACGGGTCAGCCGGGGAGGAAGGAGAAGCGGACCTTGCGGGTGGGATTGTCCCCGTTGGTGTCGACCAGGCAGATCGACTGCCAGGTGCCCAGGGCGAGCCGGCCGGCGATCACCGGCACCGTCGCGTACGGCGGGACGAACGCCGGCAGCACATGGTCCCGCCCGTGCCCGCGCGACCCGTGCCGGTGCCGCCAGCGGTCGTCGGTGGGCAGCAGCTCGTCGAGGGCGGTGAGCAGGTCGTCGTCGGAACCCGAGCCGGTCTCGATGATCGCCAGCCCGGCGGTGGCGTGCGGCACGAACACGTGCAGCAGGCCGTCGCCCTGCCCGGAGACGAACCGCTCGGCCTCGGCGGTGATGTCCCGGACGGTGGGTCGGGAGCCGGTCTGGACGGTGATCACCTCACTGCGCATACGCGGCATTCTGCCGCACCGCCCGGTCGTCCACCGGCAACGGCGACGCGCGGACCGGCAATCCACCGGCTCCGGCGACGCGGCCCGGCCGTCCACCGGCAACGGCGACGCGCGGACCGGGTCAGTCCCGCCGCCGCGCGTCAGTCCCCGCCACCACCACCGCCACCACCGCCGCCCCCGCTGTCGCCACCGGAGGAACCGCCCCCGCTGTCCCCGCCCGACCAGCCGGACGAGCCGCCGCTGTCGGTGGACCAGCCGCTGTCCCACCCGCCGGAGGAGCCCCGGCCGGAGTCGTCGTCGTACCTCGGCGGGTCGGACGGCTGCCAGCCGCCGCCGTGGTGCTGGTGGTGGGGGTGCGGGTGGTACGTGGCACCGGCGGCCGGGACGTACCCGCCACCGCCGGGCCGGTGGGGGTGGCCGGGCCGGCGGCGGGCGGCAGCACCGGAGGCGATCAGCACGGTGCCCACGAAGAACAGCACGCAGCCGAACATCCCGAACGGCAGCAGCGCGAACGTCTCGGCCACCAGGCCGAAGAAGGCCAGCGCGACGCCGAGGCCGCCGAAAACCACCAGTACGGTTCCACCCACCTGTCGGGTTGTCATGGCGGTCACGGTAGGGGGACCGGGCAACCGGGAAAGCGTGCGTCCGGCGACGGCGGGGGACGGCTGGTGTCCGGGTCGAAAGTTACTGGTCGGTACCTGTGTTGAGCGTCGCGTCTAGGGGACGCAGAGGTGACGAGAAGTGCCACCAGAGGGCAGGATGGCGCTAGAGACCTGTCCCACACACAACCGAGGGAACGCCTGTGGCCACGGAACGCAAGCGCCCGGTGATCACCGCCGGTCTGCCGAGCCAGCTTCCGGACATCGACCCTGAAGAAACCAGCGAATGGGTCGAGTCGCTGGACGGTGTCATCGACGAGCGCGGAACCAAGCGCGCGCGTTACGTGATGCTGCGCCTGCTGGAGCGGGCCCGCGAGCGGCAGGTCGGGGTGCCGTCGCTGACCACCACCGACTACATCAACACCATCCCGCCGGAGCGCGAGCCGTGGTTCCCCGGTGACGAGCACATCGAACGGCGGATCCGGGCGTACATCCGGTGGAACGCGGCGATGCTGGTGCACCGGGCGCAGCGCCCGGAGATCGGCGTGGGTGGGCACATCTCCACGTTCGCCAGTTCGGCGTCCCTGTACGAGGTGGGCTTCAACCACTTCTTCCGGGGCAAGGACCACCCCGGCGGCGGCGACCACATCTTCTACCAGGGGCACGCCTCCCCCGGCATGTACGCGCGCGCGTACCTGGAGGGTCGGCTCAGCGAGGACCAGCTCGACGGGTTCCGGCAGGAGCTGTCGCACCCGGGCGGCGGGCTGCCGTCGTACCCGCACCCGCGGCTGATGCCGGACTTCTGGGAGTTCCCGACGGTCTCCATGGGTCTCGGCCCGCTGAACGCGATCTACCAGGCCCGGTTCAACCGGTACCTGCAGCACCGGGGCATCAAGGACACCAGCCAGCAGCACGTCTGGGCGTTCCTCGGTGACGGTGAGATGGACGAGGTCGAGTCGCTCGGCGCGATCGGGGTGGCCGCCCGCGAGGAGCTGGACAACCTCACCTTCGTGATCAACTGCAACCTCCAGCGGCTCGACGGTCCGGTGCGCGGCAACGGCAAGATCATGCAGGAGCTGGAGGCGTTCTTCCGGGGGGCCGGCTGGAACGTGATCAAGGTGGTCTGGGGCCGGGAGTGGGACCCGCTGCTCGCCGCCGACACCGACGGCGCGCTGGTCAACCTGATGAACACCACCCCGGACGGCGACTACCAGACCTACAAGGCGGAGTCCGGGGCGTACGTCCGGGAGCACTTCTTCGGCCGGGACGCGCGGACCCGCAAGATGGTCGAGCACCTCTCCGACGACGAGATCTGGAACCTCAAGCGGGGCGGCCACGACTACCGCAAGCTCTACGCGGCGTACAAGGCGGCGATGGAGCACACCGGCCAGCCGACGGTGATCCTGGCGAAGACGATCAAGGGCTGGACGCTCGGGTCGCACTTCGAGGGCCGCAACGCCACCCACCAGATGAAGAAGCTGACGCTGGACGACCTGAAGTCGTTCCGCGACCGGCTCTACCTGGACATCCCGGACAAGCAGCTGGAGGACAACCCGTACCTCCCGCCGTACTTCTCCCCCGGCGAGAAGTCCGACGAGATTGCGTACCTGCGGGAGCGGCGGCAGCAGCTCGGCGGGTACCTCCCCTCCCGGCGGACCAAGCAGCCGACGCTGGCCATCCCGGGCAGCGAGCGGTTCTCCGACGTCAAGCGCGGCTCGGGCAAGCAGAAGGTCGCCACCACGATGGCCTTCGTCCGGCTGCTCAAGGACATCATGAAGGACAAGGAGTTCGGCAAGCGCTGGGTGCCGATCATCCCGGACGAGGCCCGCACGTTCGGCATGGACTCCCTCTTCCCGACCCAGAAGATCTACTCCCCGCACGGGCAGCGGTACACCTCGGTCGACCGGGAGCTGTTCCTGTCGTACAAGGAGGCGACCACCGGGCAGATCCTGCACGAGGGGATCAACGAGGCCGGTTCGGTGGCCTCGTTCACCGCGGCCGGTTCGGCGTACGCCACGCACGGCGAGCCGATGATCCCGCTGTACATCTTCTACTCGATGTTCGGTTTCCAGCGCACCGGCGACGGGTTCTGGGCGGCGGCCGACCAGATGACCCGGGGCTTCGTGCTCGGCGCGACCGCCGGCCGGACCACGCTCAACGGTGAGGGCCTCCAGCACGAGGACGGCCACTCGCACCTGATCGCCGCCACCAACCCGGCGGTGGTCGCGTACGACCCGGCGTTCGCGTTCGAGATCGCGCACATCGTCGAGAACGGCCTGCACCGGATGTACGGCGACGCGCAGGAGAACATCTTCTACTACCTGACCGTCTACAACGAGCCGATCCTCCAGCCGGCCGAGCCGGCCGGGGTGGACGTCGAGGGGCTGCTCCGGGGGATCTACCGCTACTCCCCCGCGCCGTCGGTCAACTCGCCCGGCGACGCGCCGAAGGCGCAGATCCTGGCCTCCGGCACCGGCATGCAGTGGGCGCTGAAGGCGCAGCAGCTGCTCGCCCAGGACTGGGGGGTGGCCGCCGACGTCTGGTCGGTGACCTCCTGGACGGAGCTGCGCCGGGACGCGGTGCAGTGCGAGGAGCACAACCTGCTCAACCCGGGTGGCGAGCAGCGGGTGCCGTACATCCAGCAGAAGCTGGCCGACGCCGACGGGCCGAAGGTCGCGGTCAGCGACTGGATGCGCGCGGTACCGGACCTGATCTCCCGCTGGGTACCGGGCGACTACACCTCGCTCGGTACGGACGGTTTCGGCCTGTCGGACACCCGGCACGCGCTGCGCCGGCACTTCCACGTCGACGCCGAGTCGGTGGCGGTGGCGACGCTGCGGCAGCTCGCGCTGCGCGGGGTGGTGCCGGCCGAGGTGCCGGCCGAGGCGGCCCGCAAGTACGCCATCGAGGACGTCAACGCCGCCCCGGTCGGGGAGACCGGCGGCGACTCCTAGTCCCGACGGTACGTCCGAGGGGTCGGCGGGGGGAACGTCCCCGCCGGCCCCTCGCCGTCGGCGGGCCCGGCGGCCCGTGGCCCGCCGACGGCGTCGCACCCGCCGTCGCCGGCCGCACGGTGGACCGACGTTCCCGGCCGGCGCTCAGGTGCCGGGCCGGACGCGGTCCGGTGGTGGCCCGGGGGCGACGGTGAGCATGGTGGCGACCACGTCCGGGGAGACGACCTCGCCGACCGCCCGCCCCTGCGCCTCGCACCAGGCGTGTGCCCGGAACGGCGACTCGTGCTGGACGCCGAGGCACCAGGTGGGCATGGTCCCGTGCAGTCGGCAGGAGACCACCAGCGCCAGGGAACGCCGGAGGCAGGCGTCGGAGCGACCGACCGCGATGTTCGCGGCCAGCAGGCGGCGGTGCAGCTCGGTGGCGCGGGCGTGGTCGACCGGGCGGGCTCCCCGGGCCAGGGTGCGCAGCACCGGCAGGAGCCGGACCGGGCGCAGCCGGGCGAGCAGCTTCCCGACGAGCAGGCTCAGCAGGGCGGTGCACCGCTGGCCGACGCTGATCGCCACGTCGCTGCGGGAACGCGCGTCAACCCTGTCCATCGACGAGCAGGCCCTTCCGCTCCAGATCCCGCACGAACGCCTCGATGTCCCGCGCCGCGTCCGCCGGCGACAGCCCGTACCTGCGGGCGAGCCCGTCGGCGATGCCGGTCCGGTCCAGCCCGCTGCGGGCCAGGTCCAGGATGGCCGCGCCGGTCCGGTTGAACCGCCAGAACCGGCCCGTGCCCGGGTCCAGCAGGGTCTCGCCGCTTCCGGTCTTGGCGCCGATCAGGCCGGCTTTGAGTCGCATGGCAGCTCCGTCGGTCGCAGGAACGGGGTGGTGGGTCGGTCGTCGGACCGCAGGCGTCGCAGCCACACCTCGACGCTGACGGTGGCCGGCAGGTGGAGGGCGAGGGCACCGCGTACCGTCTGATGCTCGAACTGGGCCCGGAGGGCGCCCTCGTCGACCAGGCCGAGGCCGTGCAGGGCCGATCCGTGCAGCAGGTCGAGCAGCGCGGCCCGGTGCCGGCGGGCGGTGCCGACCCGGACGTCGCCGGGCACCACGGTCTTGGTCCTGCGGTCGAGGACGTGGTCCGGGACGATCCCGCGCATCGTCCGGCGTAGCAGCGCCTTGAACGTCCACGGGTCGAACCGCTGTGCGGGCCGGACGGCGAGCGCGGCGGCGAAGACCCGGTCGTCGGTGAACGGCGCGGCGACCCGCACCCCGGCCGCCTCGGTGACCTGGTCCATGTGCCGGATGATCCCCGTGGTCAGGTGGATGGCGTGCCGCTCGACGTGCCGGGAGCGGCTCGCCGACAGCGGTGCACAGGTGCCGGCCGCCTGCTCCAGCGCCCGTACGGCGGTCTCCCGGGTGGCCCCGCCGGCCCAGGGCGGCAACGTCGGCTGGACGCCCCAGCCGAAGTCCGGACGACCGTGGTCGTGGTCGTGGTGGTCGAGACGGCGTGCGGTGTCGGCGAGCCACGCGCCGTACGGGCGGTCGTCGCGCAGGGCGGTGGCGATGTCGGTGAGCGACCACCGTGCGGTGTGTCGCAGGGCGCGGAGGTGACCGACGGCCCGCAGCGGGTCGGTGCGGATCAGGTCGTGGCAGTAGCTGTGACCGGGGCGGGTGAGGTTGTCGCCTCCGTCACCGCACAGGTGCACGGCCGGACCCGGGTGTCCGAGCGCGGCGACGGTGTCGTGCAGCCGGCGGTGGGAGAGGAAGACCTGAGCGGGTTCCTCGGCCCAGGGCCGGCCGTCGGTCAGGTGCGCGTACTCGTCGGAGAGGTCCCGGACGTGCTGCCACACGCTGGTGACCTGGGGCAGGTCGGCCGAGGCGGCCCTGGCCAGGACGTGGTCGTCGCTGCGCTCGTCGTCGTGGACGGTGTAGGTGGTGAATCGGCGTCCCGACCCGGCGGCGAGGAAGCAGAGCGAGGTCGAGTCGACGCCGCCGGAGAGGTCGGCGGAGAGGGCCCGGCTCGAACCGGTCCGCACGCCGACGGCCCGGCGCAGCTCCGTCAGGAGTTCGACGGCGCCGTCGTCGAGGTTCCGGGTCGCCGGAGGTGGCTCCCACCAGACCCGCTCGACCGGGTGGGCCGGGTCGTGGTGCCGTACCGTGACGGCGCTGCCCGGCGGGACCGGCTCGACGTACCGCCAGACCCCACGCCGGTCGACCGGGTACGGGGCGTTCATCAGCAGCCGCAGCGCCACGCCCTCCTCGTCGATCCGGTGGTCGTGCAGCGCCGCGAGCACGTCGGCCCGGCTGGACAGGAAGGTCCGCCCGCCGCTGCGGGTACGGTGCACGCGGCGGGAGCCGGTCGCGGTCCCGGCCACCGTCACCCCGTCGGGGTCCCGGACGACGACGTGGAAGCTGCCCGCGCCGATGTCGTCCCGCAGTCGGGCGAGGTCCGGCCGGGCGGCGTACCGGGACACCGCCGTGTGCACCGCGTCGCGGCCGACGGCGAACTCACCGACGACGGCCACCCGGACGTCCCCGCACCGGACGTCGAGGAGATCGTCGTTGGTGAACCGGCCGACGATCCACGCCCGGCCGGACGGGTGGTCGAGCCGGGTGAGGGCGGCGGTCCGGATCGGGTGCAGCCGGGCCGTCACCGCGTCGTCGTCGGTGAGGACCACGAAGAACGACCGGTTCGTATCCTGTTCACGCACGTCACCACTCCCACGGGCGGGTTCGGGTGGTGCCCGCCGACCGGCAGGGACGCCGGAGGGCGGGCACCATGGTCACGTCGGCACGGTCAGAACGGCTTCCAGTCCCAGCGGTACGGGGAGCTGAGGTTGTCGCCGGCACCGTAGACGCCCCAGCCCTCGGTGTCCTCGGTGAAGGTGCCGACGAGTTCGCAGGTGGGCTTCTCGTACTGTTCCTCGACTTCTTCCACGGCGGTTCCTCGCTTTCCGGAGGTCGGCCGCGCCCCGGTGACGCGGCTGTGACCGACGGTAGCTTGATCCAACTTGATCGATCAAAGTCCGTGCTCGAGAACCACTCGAGAACCACTCGAGAAGCCGCCTCGACCTGGGGCGCAGGCGCGGAGAAAGAAGTCGGCCCGCGCGGCGGGCGCGGGCCGGACGGGCACAGAGGTTCACCGGATGTTCACCGGGGGGCGGTGGCCGGACGCCGGTGGCCCGGGGTCCCTGGCGGGAACTCCGGGCCACCGCGGGTGACGCCTGGACCGCGCGCGGCTCAGCCGACGGCGGCCAGGTCGGTCAGCCGGGCGAGCGAGTCCTCCAGGTCGGCGCCGACCCGCCGCAGGCCCAGCCGGAGCAGGGCCGCCTTGACCGGCCCGGCCGGCCAGCGTACGACGATGAGCCGCACGATGGTGCCGCCGGTCTCGTCGTCCTCGTTCGGGGTGAGCTGGACGTAGATCTCGGTGCGCGCCTCGGCCCGGGCACCGGCCCCCCTGGCCCGTTCCCGCCAGCCGATCAGGTGGGGTTCCTGGTAGGCGATCACCTCGGCCTCGTGCGCCGCGCCCCGCCCGGCCTGGACCCGTTGCCGGCGGCCGTAGCCTTCCCCGGAGAGCACTTCGGCCGCGCGTACGCCGGCCAGCCAGGCCGGCAACTGCTCGGCCCGCTGCACCACGTCCCAGACCACTTCCACCGGCGCCGCCACGTGCGCGCTGCGTTCCACGAGGATCATTTCTGTCTTTCCCCCACTGAGGACATCCCACGATATTCGGCACTCTATGCGCCAAATCGGACTTAAAGGGACGCATTCGGAAAAGACACGCCGACAACCCTTGCCAGATTCCCGCCGCCCACCTATGGCGCATCCCCCGACGCGGGGCCTAGAGTCCCGAACACCTTTCACGTTCGCCCTGGGGGAGAGAGCGCATGACCACGCCGATGCCCGCGTTCCCGGCCGGATTCCGCTGGGGAGTGTCCACCTCGGCCTACCAGATCGAGGGGGCCGCCGACGCCGACGGGCGGGGCCGGTCGGTCTGGGACACCTTCGCCCACCAGCCGGGCCGGATCGCCGACGGCAGCACCGGCGACGTCGCCTGCGACCACTACCACCGGTACGCCGAGGACGTCGCGCTGATGGCCGACCTCGGCGTCTCGGCGTACCG
The DNA here is from genome assembly GCF_028993575.1 of Micromonospora cathayae. NCBI lineage: Bacteria > Bacillati > Actinomycetota > Actinomycetes > Micromonosporales > Micromonosporaceae > Micromonospora > Micromonospora cathayae. Next base: position 6,793,687 of record NZ_CP118615.1, read on the forward strand.
GTTCTCGGTCGCCTGGCCCCGGGTGCAGCCGGCCGGGTCCGGTCCGGCCGAGCCGCGCGGCCTGGACTTCTACGACCGGCTGACCGACGCGCTGCTGGCCCGGGACATCGACCCGGTCGCCACCCTGTTCCACTGGGACCTGCCGCAGCCGCTGGAGGACGCCGGCGGCTGGCTGGCCCGGGACACCGCGCACCGGTTCGCCGAGTACGCCGACCTGGTCGCCGCCCGGCTCGGCGACCGGGTGAAACTGTGGATCACGCTGAACGAGCCGTTCGTGCACATGAGCTTCGGGTACGGCATCGGCAGCCACGCCCCCGGGCGGCAGCTCCTCTTCGACGCCGTGCCGGTCGCCCACCACCAGTTGCTCGGACACGGGCTGGCCGTCGCCGCGCTGCGCGCCCGGAGCGGCAGCCCGGTCGCCATCGCCAACAACTACTCCCCGGTCCGGCTGTACGGCGACACCGACGCCGACCGGGCCGCCGGGGCGGCGTACGAGGCGCTGCACAACCGGCTCTTCACCGACCCGCTGCTCGGCCTCGGCTACCCGGCCGGCCTGGAACCCGGGCCGGACGTGCTGCGCGACGGGGACCTGGCGACCATCGCCGCGCCGCTCGACGTGCTCGGCGTCAACTACTACAACCCGAGCGGCATCCGGGCCCCCGAGGAGGGCTCCCCGCTGCCGTTCGAGCTGGTCGAGCTGGACGGCTACCCGCGTACCGCGTTCGACTGGCCGGTGGTCCCGGACGGGCTGCGCGAACTGCTGGTCGGCCTGCGCGACCGGTACGGCGACGCGCTGCCCCCGATCGAGGTCACCGAGGGCGGCTGCGCGTACGACGACACCCCGGACGCCGACGGCCGGGTCGCCGACCCGGAGCGGATCGCCTACCTGGACGGACACCTGCGGGCGGTGCGGGCCGCGATCGACGAGGGCGTGGACGTGCGCGGCTACTTCGTCTGGTCGCTGCTGGACAACTGGGAGTGGGCGGAGGGCTTCACCAAACGGTTCGGCCTGGTGCACGTGGACTTCCCCACCGGCACGCGGACCCCGAAGTCGTCGTACCACTGGTACCGGGACCTGATCGACCGGCGATGACCACCGTCGACCCCACCCCCGGCTCGCTGCCGGCCGCGCTCGCCGAGCCGACCGTACCGGTGCGGCGCGGCTGGATCGCCCTGCTCGTGGCGGCCAACCTCGGCGTGTGGATGGCCTTCTTCACCCCCATCCAGGTGCTGCTGCCGCAGCAGATCGAGCTGATCGACCCGGACCGCAAGGAGACCATGCTGGCCGTGGTGACCGGGGTCGGGGCGCTCGCCGCCGTCCTGGCGAACCCGCTGGTGGGGGCGCTGTCGGACCGTACCGTGCTGCGGGTCGGCGGCCGGGAACTCGGTCGCCGGCACCTGTGGACGGCCGGTGGCGCGCTGCTCGGCGCGGCGGCCCTGGCGCTGCTGGCCGGGCAGCGCAGCGTCCTCGGCGTGACGGTCGGCTGGGTGGCCGCGCAGGTCTGCTTCAACGCGATGCTGGCCAGCCTGACCGCGGCGGTGCCGGACCGGGTGCCGGTGGCCCAGCGCGGCGCGGTCTCCGGCTGGGTCGGTATCCCGCAGGCGCTCGGGCTGGTGCTGGGGGTGGTGCTGGTGACCGCCGTGGTCACCGGGAACGCCGCCGGCTACCTGGCGGTCGCCGCCGTGGTGCTGCTGTCGGCGCTGCCGTTCGCGCTGCTCACCCCGGACGACCCGCTGCCCCGGACACACCGGCCGGCACTGCGGTTGCGCGCCCTGCTGGCCGGGCTGTGGATCGACCCGCGCCGGTACCCGGACTTCGGCTGGGCCTGGATCACCCGGTTCCTGGTGCAGCTCGGCAACGCGCTGGGCACCCTGTACCTGCTGTACTTCCTCACCGACGAGGTACGCCACCCCGACCCGGAGGGCGGGCTGCTGGTGCTGATCGGGCTCTACACGCTGGGGCTGACGGTGACCACCGTGCTGGCCGGCTGGCTCTCCGACCGGACCGGCCGGCGGAAGGTGTTCGTGGTGGCGTCCGGGGTGGTGATGGCGGTGGCGGCGGTGCTGCTCGCGGTCGCCCCGGTCTGGTCCACCGCGGTCGGCGCGGCGCTGCTGCTGGGCGCGGGCTACGGCGTCTACCTGTCGGTGGACGCCGCGCTGATCACCCAGGTGCTGCCGGCCGCCGCCGACCGGGCCCGGGACCTCGGGGTGATCAACATTGCGAACTCGGCCCCGCAGGTGCTCGGGCCGGCGCTCTCCGCGCCGATCGTGGTCCACCTGGGCGGCTACCCGGCGCTGTATCTGGTGACCGCCGTGGTGACCCTGCTCGGCGGCGTCCTGGTGTGGAAGATCCGCGCCGTGCGCTGAGGGCCGACCCCGTCCTGACGGTCGGGCCGACCGGCCGTACCCTGGGGACGTGACGGTACGTGTGCGATTCGCCCCCTCTCCGACCGGTATGTTCCACGTCGGCGGTGCCCGCTCGGCACTCCAGAACTGGATCTACGCCAAGCAGCAGGGCGGGGTGTTCGTGCTGCGCGTCGAGGACACCGACGCCGCCCGGAACCGCCCGGAGTGGACCGAGGGCATCCTGTCCGCGCTGGACTGGATCGGCATCGAACGCGGCACCTACGAGGGGCCGTACTTCCAGTCGCAGAACGCCGGTGAGCACCGGGCCGCCGCCCAGCGGCTGCACGACTCCGGCCGGGCGTACTACTGCGACTGCACCCGCGAGGCGGTGCAGGCCCGCAGCGGCTCGCAGTACGCCGGCTACGACGGCTTCTGCCGGGACCGGGGCCTGCCGCCGGGCGAGGGACGGGCGCTGCGCTTCCGTACCCCCGACGAGGGCACCACCGTGGTGGTCGACCTGATCCGGGGCGAGCCGACCTTCGAGAACCGGCTGATCGAGGACTTCGTCATCGCCCGGGGCGACGGCTCCCCGGTGTTCCTGCTCGCCAACGTGGTCGACGACATGACCATGGGGATCACCCACGTGATCCGGGCCGAGGAGCACCTGCCCAACACCCCGAAGCAGCAGCTCCTCTGGGACGCCCTCGGCGTCAAGCCGCCGGTCTGGGCGCACGTGCCGGTGGTGGTCAACGAGAAGCGGCAGAAGCTCTCCAAGCGGCGCGACAAGGTAGCCCTGGAGGCGTACCGGGACGAGGGCTACCTCGCCGACGCGATGCGCAACTACCTGATGCTGCTCGGCTGGGCCCCGTCCGGCGACCGGGAGATCGTCCCGTGGTCGGTGATCGAGGAGGAGTTCCGGCTGGCGGAGGTCAACCCGTCCCCGGCGTTCTTCGACGAGAAGAAGCTGCGCGCGTTCAACGGCGAGTACATCCGGGCCCTGCCGGTGCCGGAGTTCGTCGCCGCCTGCCAGCCCTGGCTGACCGGCACCGCGACGATCGCCCCGCCGCCGTGGCAGCCGGAGCAGTTCGACGCGGACGCGTTCGCGGCGGTCGCCCCGCTGGCGCAGACCCGGATCGCGGTGCTCAGCGAGATCGTGCCGAACGTGGACTTCCTCTTCCTCGACTCGCCGCTGATCGACGAGGCGGCCTGGGCGAAGGCCATGAAGGAGGGCGCGGGCGAACTGCTGGACGCCGCCACCGCCGCCTACACGGCGCTGGAGTCGTGGGACGCGGAGTCGCTCAAGTCGACCCTGGAGGCGGTCGGCGCGGAGCGCGGGCTCAAGCTCGGCAAGGCGCAGGCGCCGGTCCGGGTGGCGGTCACCGGTCGCAGCGTCGGCCTGCCGCTGTTCGAGTCGCTGGAGGTGCTCGGTCGGGAGCGCACCCTGGCCCGGTTGCGCGCCGCCCGGGTCCGCCTCCCCTGATCCCGGTACGGCCCGTCGGCACCCCCGTGCCGGCGGGCCGGAGCACCGGCGGCGGGGCGGTGAGCGGGGCCGACGGGTCGGACCCGTCGATGGCACGTTATGCCCGGCGGGCCGGGGGGGCGCTGGCGGGTCGCCGCGCTACCGGGTGGTGGAGCGGCGGCGACGGAGCAGCAGCCCGAGCCCGAGCGCGGTGAGCACGGTCACCCCGCCGATCAGCCAGGCCCAGGCCGGCACCCCACTGTCGTCCGTGGAGCCGGCGGCCGGGTCGGCCGCCGGCGGGCTGGCCGCCGGTGAGGTGGGCGCGGCGCTCGGCGACGGCGGGGTGGGCGACGCCACGGTCGGCTCCGGGGACGGCGTCGGGTCGGCCGGCGTACCGGTGGTCATGGTGAACCGGACCTCGCCCTTGATCGGGTGCCCGTCGGACGAGGCGACCTGGTAGGCGACGGTGTAGAGACCCGCCGCGCCCGGAACGAACGCCACCCGCACCCGGGACCCGTCGAAGGTCGGGGTACCCCGGGACGCCGGCACATTGTCCGGTCCGGTTACTGTGATCTTCGTCGTGTTCGGATCGACCTTGGCGAGAAATCGCAGCTCGATCCGGGTCGGCGCCTGCGCCAACCGGGCGCCGTCACGCGGATCGCTGCCGGTCAGCGAGTTGTGCGCGGCGGCCGGGGTCGCCGACCACACCGACACGCCGAGCACCACGCCGATCGTGACCAACCAACCAGCCACCATCCGTAGGACCCTGCCCCCCATGCACCCCTCCGTAAAGGTACGATCCGCCCACCGGTCAACCGTCCAGACATTAGTCGGGCGGAGATCGCAGATAGTTCCAAATACTGTTCTGAAAGCTGCAACCGAGCGACGTTCAGCGGAGTCTTTGAGATGGAGGCCCGTCCCTGCGGGACATGGTCGTGCCGTCCTCAGCCAGCGCGTGACCTGCAGCAAGGCCATCCATCGAAACGGGGCGAGGAGGCGGCGATGGTCCGGAGGGTGAGGCGGCTGCTGGTCGCGACGGTCGGCGCGATGCTGGTCGCGGCGTTGTCGGGCAGCATCGCCCAGGCGGCGCCGAAGCCGGCTCCGGCCGGGGTGGAGATCACCGGGGAGGGGCTGGCCGAGGCGCTGCGGCTGCGGGCCGAGAACGACCCGGAGCACGTGACCGCCATCATCGACCAGGTCAACTGGTTCGGTGCCACCGGCGCTCCGTCCGGCCCGAAGGCCGCCGACCTCGGTCCCAAGTACACGGTCGTGGTGCTGGCCGGCGACGAGCCCCGGCAGACCTTCGACCTGTACCCGCTCGCCAAGGGCGGGCCGCGGGCCTTCCGCCCGGCGAAGCAGCCGGACGAGCGGAAGACCCGGGCCGGCTGGTTCCTCGGCCGGCTGAACATGTCCGAGACGCTGCGTACGGCCGGTGTGCCGTTGCCCCGCCAGGTCGAGACGGTCAGCGGCGGGGTCGGCGGCGGCGAGCGGATGCTCCCGGACGAGGCCCTCGACCCGGGGCGTGACCTCGACAAGGCGGTCGACGAGTTGCAGCGGCTGCTGCTGCTCAACGCCGGCGTGGTGGTCGCCATCACCCTCGGGCTGGCCGGCATCGCCCTGCTGATCCGGCGGCGCACCCGCTGACCAGCCCACCTGGTGGGCGTCCACGGTGCGCGCCGACCGGCTGGTGCCGGCGGTCAGCACCAGCGGCGTGGTGGGCGTTCCCGACGGTTGGCGCGCTGGGTCGGCCGGACCGGCCCGTGCCGGTGCGCGCCGGCCCAGCCGGGAAGTTCGCTCCGGCAGGCCGGTTGCCGCACCGGTTCCGGGTCGATGCAGTCGGCGACCCGCTGCCGGGGCACCACCGGCTCCTCCTCGACGGGACGACCCGCCGGCTCGGTCAGGTGCGGTGTGCCCAGGGGCGACCGGCGGTGGCCGTGGGGCTTGCCGGCAGCCTGCTGGTCGTGATGACCCAGCCGGCCGGGTTCCCCCTGGGCGCAGCCGTGTTCGGCCTCCCCGTGCGCCATTGCGGTCTCCTCACGTTCGCCTTCGCCCATGGGCGATCCACCTGGGGCCCGCCGTCGGATCGATCACGACGACGACGCGCGACCGCGTTCCATGGAAGTTCCACGAACCGTGCCGTGCCCTGTCACCGTACTGGCCGTCGGCGGCGCGCGGTACGTCGCATGCGTAAACTCCAGGCCACGGTCACGGCCGGGCGGGTCGCCGCCGGGACCGGGTCGGCGCGCCGGGATCGCTGCCCGACCGGGCCGCCCCGGGTCGACGCCGGCTCAGGACGCCGGGGTGCGCTCCGGCGGGCCGGAGGCGGTGACGCCGGTGCCGGGCCGGACGGCGTACGCGGCCAACGGGACGACCACCAGCGCCAGCAGCCAGCCACCGAGCACGTCGGCGGGCCAGTGGGCCAACAGGGCGACCCGGGTCAGGCTGACGAACAGCGCGAACCCGGCCGCCACCAGGACCGTCACGATCCGACCGGTCCGGGCCAGCCAGGGCCAGAGCAACAGTGCGGCGGCGAGCGCGGCGGCGGTGGCGTTGCTGGTGTGTCCGCTCGGGAACCCGTTGCTCTGCACCGTGACGAAACCGTCCACCGGGCGCGGGTGGGACAGCGCCCAGTGACCGAGGCCCCACAGCACCGGCACGACCGTGGTGACGGTGGCGCAGAACACCGCGGCCGGCCGGCGGCCCCGCAGCAGCAGGGTGAGCGCCGCGACCAGGCCGGTGACCAGGAACGGGACGGTGGCGGCCACGTCGGTGAGGATCCGCAGCGCCGAGATCAGCCCGGGGTGCCGGTCACCGTAGGCACGGAAGACCTCGCTCACCGCGCGGTCGGCGCGTTCCAGCGGCGGCCAGTCGGTCAGCACCATGATCGTCAACAGCAGGAATCCGACCAGGGCGGACAGCGGGACGAGCAGCGGCGGGCGGGCGATCACCGCCGCATGATGGCACGACCCGGGGGCTGGCGCGCGGTGACCTGCGGGGGGCGTGTCAGGCTAGGGCCGTGGTGACCGAGCCGAAGGGTGCCGGGCTGGCGGCCACGCTGCGCCGGATCGAACGCGCCGCGGGCGCGCTGGCCACGGCGAGCGTGGTCCGGATGGACGAGACCCTGCCCTGGTTCCGGGCGCTCCCGGCCGACCAGCGGTCCTGGGTGATGCTGGTCGCGCAGGCCGGCGTCCGGTCCCTGGTGCAGTGGCTGCGCGACGGCGGCGGCCGGGCGGACAGCACCCAGGAGGTCTCCGACGAGGTGTTCGCCACCGCACCGCAGGCCCTCGCCCGGTCGATCAGCCTCCAGCACACCGTCGCCCTGATCAAGGTGACCATCGACGTGGTCGAGGAGCAGGTCCCGGAGCTGGCCGCCGACGGCGAGGAGCAGCAGCTCCGCGAGGTGGTGCTGCGCTTCTCCCGGGAGATCGCCTTCGCCGCCGCCCGGGCGTACGCGCGGGCCGCCGAGACCCGGGGCGCGTGGGACGCCCGGCTCCAGGCCCTGCTGGTGGACGCGCTGCTGCGCGGCGACTCGTCGGACGTGCTGGCCAGCCGGGCCGCCGCGCTGGGCTGGGCGGACGCGCCCCCGGTGGCGGTGGCGGTGGGCCGTTCCCCGGGCGGGGAGGTGGCCGCCGTGCTGCACACCGTCTACCGGCTGGCCCGGCGGATCCGGGTCGGGGTGATCGGCGGGGTGCACGGCGACCGGCTGGTGGTGGTGCTCGGTGGGGCCGCCGATCCGCTGGCCGCCGCCGAGAAGCTGCTGCCGGCGTTCGGTGAGGGGCCGGTGGTGGTCGGGCCGTCGGTGCTCAGCCTGGACGAGGCGACCGAGTCGGCGCGCTCCGCGCTGGCCGGCTACCGGGCCGCCCCGGCGTGGCCGGCCGCGCCCCGGCCGGTGCCGGCCAGCGAGCTGCTGCCGGAGCGGGCGCTGGCCGGTGACGCGGAGGCCCGGCGGCGGCTGCGGCAGGACTTCTACGCGACCCTGGTCCGGGCCGGCGGGGAGCTGCTGGAGACCCTGGACGCGTTCTTCGCCGCCGGTGGGGTGCTGGAGAGCGCGGCCCGCGCCCTGTTCGTGCACCCGAACACGGTCCGTTACCGGTTGCGTCGGATCGCCGATGTGACCGGGTTGTCGCCGTTGGCGCCCCGGGAGGCGTTCGCGCTCCAGGTGGCGCTGACCGTGGGCCGGCTCGATCCGGTGCCGCCCACCGCGCCACCAGGGGCGGGCGGACGCGCCGAGGTACGCTGACCAGCAGGCAGCCTTGTAGGATCCCTCCAAAGGTTCTAGTGTGGTTTGGTACCTCCCGACAACGCGCGACCGGCGAGTATCAAGGAGAGTCATAGGCGTGCTCGCCGTACTCTCTCCCGGCCAGGGTTCGCAGAAACCCGGCTTCCTGACCCCATGGCTCGATCTGGCCGGTTCTGAGGCACGGTTGCGGTGGTGGTCGGCGCTCGCCGGCGTCGACCTGGTCCATCTCGGCACCGCCGCCGACGCGGAGGAGATCAAGGACACCGCCCGCACCCAGCCGCTGCTGGTCGCGGCGTCGCTGCTGGCCGCCGCGCACCTGCCGATGTCCGACGTCGGACTGGTCGCCGGCCACAGCGTCGGTGAGCTGGGCGCATCCGCGCTGGCCGGGGTGCTGTCACCCGAGGCGGCGGTCGCGTTCGCCGGGGTACGCGGCCGGGAGATGGCGGCGGCCTGCGCGCTGGAGCCGACCGGGATGGCGGCCGTGCTGGGCGGCGACGCCGACGAGGTGCTCACCGTGATCGAGAAGCACGGGCTGTACCCGGCCAACCGCAACGCCACCGGCCAGGTCGTCGCGGCCGGGTCGACGGAGGCCATCGACCGGCTCGCCGCCGAGCCGCCGACCGGGGCCCGGATCATGCGGCTGAAGGTGGCCGGCGCGTTCCACACCCCGTACATGGCCCCGGCCGAGGCGGCCCTGACCGCCCTCGCGGAGGGTGTCACCGCCGCCGATCCGGCCCGGATCCTGCTGTCGAACCTCGACGGCACCGCCGTCCCGGACGGGCGGGAGCTGGTGCGGCGGCTGGTCCGCCAGGTCACCGCCCCGGTCCGCTGGGACCTCTGCATGACGAGCCTGATCGACCTCGGGGTGACCGGGGTGATCGAGCTGCCCCCGGCCGGCACCCTCGCCGGGCTGATCAAGCGGGAGTACAAGGGCTCCGACGCGCTGCCGGAGATCGTCACCCTGAACACCCCGGACGACCTGCCGGCCGCCCGGGACCTGATCGCCCGCATCGGAGGACAGCAGCAATGAGCGGAAGCCGCATTCTCTCCATGGGGCACTACCAGCCGTCCCGGGTGGTGACCAACGACGAGCTGGCCCAGATCGTCGAGACCAACGACGAGTGGATCCGCGACCGGGTGGGCATCGTCAGCCGGCGGATCGCCGACGGCGAGACGGTGGCCGACATGGCCGCCGCCGCCGCCGACAAGGCCCTGGCGAACTCCGGGCTCACCGCCGCCGACATCGACCTGGTGGTCGTCGCCACCTGCACCTCGATCGACCGCAGCCCGAACGTCGCCTGCCGGGTCGCCGCCAAGCTGGGCATCACCGCGCCGGGCGCGTTCGACCTGAACACCGCCTGCTCCGGTTTCGCGTACGCGCTCGGCACGGTCGACCACGCCATCCGGGCCGGGGCCTCGCGTAACGCGCTGGTCATCGGCGCGGAGAAGCTCTCCGACTTCATCGACTGGACCGACCGCTCGACCTGCATCATCTTCGCCGACGGGGCGGGCGCGGCGGTGGTCACCGCCACCGCCGAGGGCGAACCGGCCGGGGTCGGCCCGGTGGTCTGGGGTTCGGTGCCGGAGCGCGGCGACGCGGTCCGGATCGAGGGTTGGCGGCCGTACGTGCAGCAGGAGGGGCAGGCCGTGTTCCGGTGGGCGACCACCGAGCTGGCCCCGATCGCCCTCCAGGCGTGCGAGCGGGCCGGGGTACGCCCCGAGGAGTTGGCCGCGTTCGTGCCGCACCAGGCCAACACCCGGATCATCGACGGCATCGCCAAGCGGCTGGGCATCCCGGACGCGGTGATCGCCAAGGACATCGTCGAGTCCGGCAACACCTCGGCGGCGAGCGTGCCGCTGGCCCTGTCCAAGCTGGTCGAGCGGCGGGAGGTGCCCTCGGGCGCACCGGTACTGCTCTTCGGCTTCGGCGGCGGGCTGACCTACGCCGGTCAGGTCGTCCGCTGCCCCTGATGTCCGGCGCGGTCTCCCACCGCGCCGTTCCCACCGGACGGCACCGCCGTCCGGTGAGTTCACACCATATGAGAGGAACCACATCGCAATGACCCGTGACGAGATCACCACCGGCCTCGCCGAGATCCTCGAAGAGGTGGCCGGGGTGAACCCGGACGAGGTGGCCGAGGGGAAGTCCTTCACCGACGACCTCGACGTCGACTCGCTCTCCATGGTGGAGGTCGTGGTGGCGGCGGAGGAGAAGTTCGGCGTCAAGATCCCGGACAACGAGGTGCAGAACCTCAAGACCGTCGGTGACGCCGTCAGCTTCATCGAGGCGCAGTCCTGATCATGAGTCGTACCGACGTCGTCGTCACCGGGCTCGGCGCGACGACCCCGTTGGGCGGGGACGTCACGTCGACCTGGGACGCCATGCTCGCCGGCCGCTCCGGGGTGAGTGCGCTCACCCAGGAGTGGGCCGAGCAGATGCCCGTCCGGATCGCCGCGCAGCTCGCGGTCGACCCGGCCGGGCTGATCGACAGGGTGAAGCTGCGCCGGCTCGACCGGTCCGAGGCGATCGCCCTGATCGCCGCGCACCAGGCCTGGGCGGACGCCGGCCTGGCCGACTCCGGGCTCGACCCGGAGCGGCTGGGCGTGAGCATCGGCTCCGGCATCGGTGGCGCGGTGACCCTGCTCAACCAGGACGACATCCTGGAGAAGTCCGGCCCGCGCCGGGTCTCCCCGCACACCGTGCCGATGCTGATGCCGAACGGCCCCGCCGCCTGGGTGGGGCTGGAGCTGGGCGCGCAGGCCGGCGTACACGCGGTGGCCAGCGCCTGCGCCACCGGCGCGGAGGCGATCTCCCTCGGCCTGGACCTGATCCGCGCCGGCCGGGCCGACGTGGTGGTGGCCGGCGGCACCGAGGCGGTCATCCACCCGCTGCCGATGGCCGGGTTCGCCTCGATGCGGGCCATGTCCACCCGCAACGACGAGCCGGAGCTGGCGTCCCGGCCGTGGGACAAGGGCCGGGACGGCTTCGTCCTCGGCGAGGGCGCCGGGATCGTGGTGCTGGAACGTGCCGACCACGCCGCCGCCCGGGGCGCGCGGGTGTACGCCCGGCTCGCCGGGGCGGGCATCACCTCCGACGGGTACGACATCGTGCAGCCGCACCCGGAGGGCGCGGGCGCGGTCCGGGCCATCGCGAAGGCCATCGCCGACGCCGGCGTGGCGAAGAGCGACATCGTGCACGTCAACGCGCACGCCACCTCCACGCCGGTCGGTGACCTGGCGGAGGTGGTGGCCCTGCACCGGGCGCTCGGTGACCACCCGGTGCTGACCGCGACCAAGTCGATGACCGGGCACCTGCTCGGTGCGGCCGGCGCGCTGGAGTCGATCGCCACGGTGCTGTCGATCCGGGACGGCGTGATCCCGCCGACGATCAACCTGGACGACCCGGACGACGCGCTCGACCTGGAGGTGGCCGCCAACAAGGCCCGCCACATGGAGATCCCGGCCGCGTTGAACAACTCCTTCGGCTTCGGCGGGCACAACGTGGCGCTGGTCTTCACCCGGCCCTGAGCCCAGCCCGCCTGCTACGGACGGCGTCCCCGTTTGTGATCAGCCGTTCGGTCGGACCTCGGCCCCGCTGTCGTGCGATACGACAGCGGGGCCTTCCCGCGATGTGGGCCTGACCTGCGGGTTAATCCGCTGTTCCTCGGCCGGTGACGAGTGGGAAATGGCCCGTTCCTAGCTTTCCCGCATGCCCCCAACCCAGTCACCGTCCCCGTCGGAGAACGACGGAATCGACGGAACAGCAATTGTCGACGACTGCGGCCGGCCCGTTCCGGCGCACACCCTCGGCCGCCGCGCGCTGCTCGCCGCGGCCGGTGCCACCGCCATCGCGCCGCTGTTCACCGGCGCACCCGCGGTCGCGGCCTCCCCCGGCCCGCACCAGCCCGGCACGAAGTCCGGCAGGAAGCCGGACCGCGGCCACTACCTGATCAAAGGGGCCGCGCTGGTCTCGGTGGACCCCACCATCGGCACCCGGGCCAGGGCCGACATCGAGGTACGCGACGGCGTCATCGTCCAGGTCGGCCCCGACCTGAAGGTACGCGGCGCGAAAACCATCGACGCGTCACGCATGATTGCGATGCCCGGTTTCGTGGAAACCCACTACCACATGTGGAGTGCGCTGGGCCGCAATTTCGTCTCCACCGGATTCGAGTACTTCGCGGCGAAGTCGGCGACCGTGGCCGCGTACCAGCCGGACGATTTCTACCACAGCGTGCTGCTCGGTCTGGTCGAGTGCGCCAGCGCCGGCATCACCACCGTCAACAACTGGTCGCACAACACCCGGGGACCCGAGTACGCCGACGCCGAGTTGCACGCGCACGCCGACGGGCTGGTCCGGGCCCGCTACTCGTACGGGCACCGGGACGGGCAGCCGGCCACCCAGCCGATCGACTTCGCCGACATCGACCGGGTCAGCAGGACCTGGTTCGGCCCGAAGTCCCCGTTCGACGGGCTGGTACACCTCGGGGTGAACCTGCGCGGGCCGGGCCAGCTGGCGAACTTCCTGGTCGAGATGGCCGAGGTGCAGAAGCGGAAGCTGCCGATCTCGGTGCACTCCGGGCAGGGCCCGACCACCGCCGTCCGGGCCGCCGCGCTGGAACAGATGGGTTTCCTCGGGCCGGACTTCCTGCTCTGCCACGCGCTGCCGTTCGACGAGGCGGACCGGCAGGCGATGGTCCGCACCGGCGCGCCGGTCAGCTTCTCCGTCCACTCGGAGCTGCGGCTCGGCACCGCCGGCGGCTTCCACGGGCAGCTGCTGCGGATGCTGGCCGCCGGGATCACCGTCTCGCTGTCGTTCGACGCCAGCTCGCTCGCGCCGATCAACATGTTCGAGTCGATGAACGTGGCCTGGAACCTGGGCATCCCGTGGCTGGGCAGCGACACCGCCGACCTGCCCGCCGTGGTGTTCAAGCAGGCCATCGAGATGGCCACCATCAACGGCGCGAAGGCCCTCGGCCTGGAGAAGGTCACCGGCTCGATCACCCCCGGCAAGCGGGCCGACATCGTCCTGATCCGGGCCGACGACCTGAACATCGCCCCGATCGGGGACCTGGAGTCGACCGTGGTCCGCTCGGCCACCCCGGCCAACATCGACACGGTGCTGATCGACGGCCGGATCGTCAAGCGGGACCGGAAGATGGTCAGCCACGACGCCGACACGGTGGTCCGCAACGCGGCGGCGGCGGCCCACGCGGTGCGTACCCGGGCCGGCGGCATCCTCACCCCGGCCAGCACGAAGCCGCCGACGTTCTGAGCCTGCCGGTGCCCGCCGGGCCGTCCGTGGTCACCCACGGGTGACACCCGGCGGGCACCTTCACGGTGACCCGGTCGGTACCCGCGCCGTGACCCCGGCGGGCATGCTCAGCGTGACCCGGCGGGCATGCTCAGGTGGTGCGGGTGGCGGTGACGAAGGCCCGCCAGGCGTGCCGGTCGAAGGCCAGGGTGCCGCCGGCCCGGTCCTTGCTGTCCCGGACCAGCACCACCCCGGGCAGGTTGTCGGCGACCTCCACGCACTCGCCGCCGTTGGTGTTGCTCCGGGTGGCCGTCCGCCAGACGGGTTCCATGCTGCTCACAGCGCGTTCACCTGCTTCAGGATCAGGTCTCTCGACTGGTCTCGGGGCAGGGCCACGGCGCGGACCGCGTCCCACGCCCGCTCCAGGGTGGCGACCTGCTTGGGGTCGGCCACCACCCGCCCCTCCAACTGGTCCTCCAGGAAGGCCAGGTGTTCGCCGCCGCCGGTCGCGGCGATGGTGAACGGCCCGGACTGCCCGACGTACGGACCGGAACCGAACGGCACCACGTGCACCAGCACCCGGGGCCGCAGCCCGATCTCCACGAGGTGCAGCAGTTGCTCCTTCAGCACGGTCGGCTCGCCCCGGCGCAGCGCCGCCTCGTCCACCACGAACGTGGTCAGCGGCGGGTCGTCCCGGTCCAGCAGCGCCTGCCGCTCCATCCGGAACGCGACGTGCTCCTCCACCTTGCCGGGCACGTGCAGGCCGCTGGCGAGCGCCGCGCGGGCGTACTCCTCGGTCTGCAGCAGGCCCGGGACGATGGCCTGCTGGTAGCAGCGCAGCGAGGTGGCCTCCCGTTCGACCTCCGCCCACGGACGGAACCAGCGGGGCTGGGCGTCCCGGCGGGCCTCGGCCGCCATCTTGGCGATCAGGTCACCGGTCCCCAGCAGGTCGTCGAGCCGCCGGGCGGTGTCCGGGTGCGGAATCCGCCGGCCCGTCTCGAACATCGCGATCAGCGAACTGGAGACGTGCACCCGCTCGGCGGTCTGCTCCTGGGTCAGCTCCCGGTTGCCCCGGGCGTGCTTCATCACCAGGGCGAGATACGTGCTCACCCCTCACCACCTCTCACTCCTGGCATCCTTCCGGTCACCGACAGCTGCGTACGTCTGGTCATCCTCCATTCCCGGGCCGCCGGAGTCCAGGGTGGAGGGCACGCGTTCGGCTGGTGGAGGCGACGCCCGGCGGCCGGACCAGCGCGGGGGCCGCCCCGACCCGGCGACCGCCCGGCCCTCCCCCGGCCGTGGCCCACCCCGGGTCTTTCCCGGGGGCGGCCCCCGACCGGACCACCGGACCACCAGACCACCGCACCACCGCACCGGGCCGGCGCACCATCGCCGGACCGCCACAACGCCGCACCGCCAGGCCGCCGCACCGCCGGAGAAGACGAGGAGTAAACCGTGGACCACGACGCCGCCCGACCGCACCCGCCGCTGCGTCCGCTCTGGCTGTGCCGGGCCTGCCTGGCCCCCTGGCCCTGCCCGGCCGCGCGGGCCGCGCTGCTGCTGGCGTACGCCGGGGACCGGATCGGCCTCTGCACGTACCTCGCTCCGCTGATGCACGACGCCGACGCCGACCTGCGGGCCCTGCACCCGGCGGACCCGCCGTCCCCGACCGAGCTGTTCCGCCGGTTCCTGCGCTGGGCGCGGACGCCGACCGTCCCCGGCTGAGACTCCTGCGCACACGCCGTCGGCAGGATGCCCTTCCTCTAGGGTGAGCAGCGTGGAAGCGACCGAGATCCGCAAGCTCGCCACGCTCGAGGACACCCACTGGTGGTACCGGGAGCGGCGGGCGCTGCTGGGTCGGGCGCTGCGCCGGCTGGCCGCCTCGGGTGAACGGCCCGGCCGGGCGCTGGACATCGGGGCGGCCGGCGGCGGCAACACCCGGGTGCTCCGGTCACACGGCTGGCGGCCGGTGGCGCTGGAGTACAGCGCGGAGGGCGCCGGGGTGGCCCGGGAACGTGGCCTGGACGTGATCCGGGCCGACGCCCGGCACCTGCCGATCGGCTCGGCCGGGCTGGACCTGGTGGTCGCCTTCGACATCCTCGAACACGTCGACGACGACCGGCTCGCCGCCGCCGAGATCCGGCGTACCCTGCGGCCGGGCGGGACCGCGCTGATCGCCGTACCGTGCGACATGCGGTTGTGGTCGGCGCACGACGTGGCGGTCGGGCACGTCCGGCGGTACGACCGGGAGTCGCTGCGGGCGGTGGTGGAGCGGTCCGGGCTGGTGGTCGACGAGCTGTGGAGCTGGAACGTGCTGCTCCGCCCGGTGGCCGCCTGGCGGCGGCGCACCTCCACCGGTAGCGACCTGGACGCCCTGCCCGGCGTGGTCAACCTGGGGCTACGGGCGATCATCACCACCGAGCGGTACCTGCCGGTCGGGCGGCTGCCCGGGGTGTCGCTGATGCTGCGCGCCCACCGCCCCGCCTGAACGGTCACCGCACGCCCGCCGCCCGGCGTGACGGACGCGACCACCGCGCCGCCCGCGCTGTCCTCGCCGACATCCGGTCGCCGCACGCCCGCCGCCCCGCCTGAGCCGGTCAGGCGTAGACGGCGACCCGCGTGCGGTGCCGGGTGGGCGACTCGATCTCGTCGAGGGTGGCGACGGCCAGGTCGGCGTAGGACAGCGGACCGGACCCGTCGGTGGGGACGGTGTCGCCCCCGACACGGTACCGCCCGGTGCGCGGGCCGGCCGGATCGAGCATGGCGGGCGGGGTGAGCACCAGCCAGTCGACCGGGGTGCGGGCGGCCCGGAGCCGGTCCAGGCCGGCGTCGTGGGCGAGGGCGAACGCCCGCAGCGACGCGGGAAAGACCGCCGGGTCGTCCAGCACCCGCCGGCCGGTGCCGTCAAGCAGGGTCGCGAAGAGGCCGATCAGCACCACCCTGGGCACGCCCGCCCCGGCGAGCAGCGCGTCGACGGCCCGGACGTAGAACCCGTCGTCGAACCGGTCGAGCGCGGCCAGCGCCCCCGGGTCGGACGCCGGCGTGACCGCCGCGACCGCGCCGAGGTGACCGGGCACGATGCGGGCGGTGGCCGCCGGATCGGTGACGTCCCCGGCGAGCAGCGTCACCCCGGGCGCGGCCAGCCCGGGGTACCGGTTCGGGTCACGGACCACGGCGGTGACCGGGTGGCCCCGCCGTACCGCCTCGCCGGTGACCGCCCGGCCGGCCCGACCACCGGCCCCGAACACCACGATGCCGTCCATGTCGTTCTCCCTCGTCTCGGCGCGTCGACCGGCGGACCGTACGGCACCGGGTGCCGGTAACCGCAACGGAACCGGCGGTACGCTCGGACGATGGCCGATCCGCTGCCGCCGGACCTGTTCCATCCCGACTGCCCCGGCGTCGCGGTGCCGCTACAGGTCGGGGACCGGTGGACCGGCATGGTGGTGCGCTGCCTGGCGTTCGGCCCGCGCCGCTTCACCGAACTGCGGGCGGCGCTGCGCGGGGTCACCGCGAAGGTCCTCGCCGAGACGCTGCGGGCGATGCGGCGCGACGGCCTGGTCACCCGGACGGCGTACCCGGAGAACCCACCCCGCGTCGAGTACGCGCTCACCCCGCTCGGCCGGACCCTGATCGACCTGCTGGACGCGGCCCGCCGGTGGACCGACGACCACCTGGCCGAGGTGCTCGCCGCCCGCCGGGCACACCTCGACGACTGACGGCTTGAGTCTCCAGTGGCTGGAGGGTGCACGCTGTGGCGGTGGACGACCGTACCGAGCTGTTCACCGACGACCGTAGCGAGCTGTTCACCATCGGGCAGCTCGCGCAGCGCACCGGCCTGACCGTACGCACCATCCGGTTCTGGTCGGACCAGGGGCTGCTGCCCCCGACCGGCCGCTCCGGCGGCGGGTACCGGCTGTACGACGCGGCGGCGGTGGCCCGGCTGGACCTGCTGCGGACGCTGCGGGACCTCGGCATCGGACTGGACGACGCGCGGCGCATCCTGGACCGGCAGTCCGGGGTCGCGGAGGTGGCGCGGGCGCACGTCCGGGCGTTGGACGCCGAGATCCGGACGCTGCGGCTGCGCCGGGCGGTGCTGCGGTCGGTCGCCCGAGGTGGCACTACGACCGAGGAGTTGAGACTCGTGCACGACCTGGCCCGGCTCTCCGCCCGTGAGCGGCAGCAGATCATCGACGACTTCGTGGCCGAGGTGTTCGCCGGCATCGACCCCGACGCCCCCGGTGCGGGGCTCGCCGGGGCGATGCGGGCGCTTCCGGCGGACCTGCCCGACGAGCCCACCGACGCGGAGGTGTCCGCCTGGGTGGAGCTGGCCGAACTGGTCGCCGATCCCGGTTTCCGGCAGCGGGCCCGGGAGATGGCGATGGCCGGTACCGCCGGGGATGCCGCACCCGCACCGATGCCCGACGTCACCCCGGCGCGGGACGCCCTCGCCGCCGGCATCCGCCCGGACTCCCCCGAAGCCCGGGAGGTGGTGGACCGGATCGTCGGCCCGGCCATGTCCGCCGGGGAGCGGGCCGCGCTGGCGGACCGGATGGCGACCTTCACCGACCGACGGGTGGAGCGGTACTGGGCGCTGGTCGGCGTGCTCAACCAGCGGCCGCCGTTCCCGCCGATGGTGCCGGCGGTGGAGTGGCTGATCGAGGCGCTGCGCGTGCCGTCACCCGCACACTGACCGGCGCGCGGGGCGCGGGGCGCGGGGCCGGGTGCGCGGGGCGCGGGGCGCGGGGCCGGGTGCGCGGGGCGCGCGTCGGAGCGCCACCCGCCGGCACGCTGACCGGTCGGTGGGGGCCCCGGGTGCCGGCCGCACCCGCGCCGGTACTCCCGGCACCCGGGGGGTCAACGGGACGCCGGCACCGCCTCGGCGGCGAGCAGCACCGCGCCGTGCAGGGCCGCGTCGTCGGCGAACCGGGACAACACGACCTCCGGCCGGTACGGCAGCACCGCGCCGAGCCGGTCGACCAGCAGTCCCCGGATCAGGTCGCTGCCGGCCACCCCGCCGACCAGCACCACCCGCTGCGGGTCGAGCAGCAGGCAGCAGGTGACCAGGTGGCGGGCCAGTTCGTCGACCCGGGCGGTGAGCGCGTCCCGGGCCGGGCCGGCGACCTCGGCGGCGGCGGCCAGCCCGGCCGCGCCGTCGGGCAGCCCCAGCTCGGCGGCGAGCCGGTCCAGCGCCCGGCCGGAGAAGTCCAGCTCCAGCATCGTGCCGGGCCAGGGCGCGCCGGCCACCGCGTACCCGATCTCGCCGGCCGCGCCCCGGTGCCCGGCCAGCACCGCGCCGCGTACCGTGACGGCCGCCGCGACGCCGGTGCCCAGCCCGACCACCAGGCCGGGGTCGGCGTCGCGCAGCGCGCCGACCCGCAGCTCGGCCAGGGCGGCGGCGTTCAGGTCGTTGTCGACCGCCACCGCCGGCTGGCCGAACCGGTCCCGGACCGCGTCGGCCAGCCGCAGCCGGTCCCAGCCCGGCACGTTCGGGGCCAGGTCGATGCCGTCCGGCCGGACCACACCGGGTGAGGCGATCCCGGCCGCCGTGACCACGCCGCCGACCTTCCCCACCAGGCTCGCGGCCAGGTCCAGGGCACGGTCCAGGGCCTGCGGGGCACCCTGTTCGGCGTGCGTGGGAACGCGTTCGCGCACCAGCAGCCGACCGTCGGCGTCGGCCACCCCGACCGCCATCTTGGTACCGCCGAAGTCGATACCGAGCAGCACCGGCCGCCCCCCGGTCACGTCGTTGAGCGCCGGGTCGGCACCGGCAGCGGCGGCGGCCGGCTGGCCGTCCGGGCCGGTACCGGTCACCGGCTGTTCGGGCGCGACGGCCTGGTCGGGCACGACAGCCTGGTCAGGCACGACGGCCTGGTCGGGCACGACAGCCTGGTCAGGCACGACAGCCTGGTCAGGCACGACGGCCTGGTCGGGCACGACGGCCGGCGGACGGTGGTCCGTGCCGCGCCGCTCACTGCGCACGCTCACCGGCCCGCCCGCTCGGCGTCAGCGACCGCGTCCGGGGTCGCGTCGGCGACCGCGTCCTGGCCCGCCCGCTCGGCGGCGACCGCGTCGAGGGCCGCGTCGGCGTCGGCGAGCCGGGACCGGACCGTACCGAGCCGCCCGGCGACCGTGTCGAAGACGGTCCGCAGCGCCGTCACCTGGGCCCGCACCGCGTCCGCGCCGGGGCCGTCGACCTGGGCCCGGTCCAGCACCCGCTCCGGGCGTACCGCGGCGGTGATCAGGTCGTCGACCGCGGCGTCGGTGAGGCCGTCGGCGACCCCGGCGGCCGCCGCGCGGACCGTCTCCGGGGTCCAGGTGTCCGGTGCGCCGCCCCGAACCAGCCGGCCCACCACCGAGTGGGCGGCCCGGAACGGCACCCCGTGCCGGGTCAGCGCGTCCGCCGCCGCGGTGGTGGTGGCCCCGGAGGCGACGATCTCCCCGGCCGACGGCGGCTCCAGCGGCTCGATCTCGGCGAGGAAGCCACCGAGCAGGGCGAAGAACCGGTCGGTCCGGTCGTTGCTCTCCCAGAGCCGGACCTGCACGTCGGTGGTGGCGTTGTTGGAGTCCTCCCACCAGGCCGCGCCGACGTTGTTCAGCACGCTGGCGGCGTCGGCGGCCGCCTGGCCGGCGTACGACACCAGGTGCTCCAGCACCACCGGGTTGCGCTTCTGCGGCATGATGCTGCTGCCCTGGGTGAAGTCGCCCGGTGTACTCACCCAGCGCCAGCTCAGCCAGTCCATCAGGGTGCGGGCCAGCCGCGCGCCGGTGGCCAGGGACTGCGCGTTGAGGGTGCCCACCCGGACCAGGTGGTCGGCGCCGGCCACCGCCTCGTACGAGTTGGTGACCAGGCCGGCGAAGCCGAGCAGTTCGGCCACCCGGGCCGGGGCGATGTCCAGGTCGGTGCCGGCGAACGCGCACGAGCCCAACGGCGAGACGTTGAGCTGGTCGATCAGGTCGGCGTACGCGACCGCCTCACCGGCCAGCGCCTCGGCGTACCCGGCGAGGGCGTGCCCGATGGTGGTCGGCTGGGCGGGCCGCCGGTGGGTGTAGCCGGTGATCACCACGTCGGCGTACCGGTGCGCGGCGTCCAGGGTGGTCGCGGCGGTGGCGAGCACCCGGTCGAGCACCCCGAGCAACTGGTCGCGCAGCAGCATCCGGAACACCCCGGCGTCGAGGTCGTTGCGACTGCGGGCCAGCTGTACGTCCAGCTCGGCGGCGGGGATGCCGCAGGCCTCCGCGAGCCGCTTCTCCAGCAGGTAGTACGTGTCCTCGAAGGTGCCGTCGAAGGCCGGCGCGGGCGCGTGGTCGGCGCGCAGCTCGGCGAGCCCGCGCAGCAACCGGGCACCCCGGTCGGCGGGGATGAGCCCCTGCTCGGTCAGCATCACCACGTGCGCCTGGCTGGCCCGCACCATCGCCGGGAAGAGGTACCCGACGTGGTGGTCGTACGTGGGCCGCAGGTGGTGCCGCTGGTAGGTGGTCAGCGGGGGTGTGCTCATGAGGGTCTCTACTTCCTTCCTGGCCGGGTACTCGGACGCACCCGACGTCGGCCGGTCGGTCGTCCGGTCAGCCGGGCAGCCCGAGCAGGCGCTCGGCGTTACCGGCGAAGATCGCGCGCAGGTGGTCGTCGGGCAGGCCCAGTTCGTGGCAGATCCGGAGCTGGTCGTCGAGGTAGCGGGTGACGTAGCCGCGCGGGAACCACGACGAGTCGCTGCCGTACACGATCCGGTGCGGGCCGATGGTCTCGTAGCAGCGGCGGAACAGGTCCTCCAGGGTGAGCCGGTACGGCATCCAGCGCACCCACTGGTTGGAGCCGGAGGTGTCCACGTGGATGTTCGGGCAGCCCCACGCGGCGAAGAGCAGGTCCTGGACGTGCTGGACGCCGAAGTGCGGCACCACCACGGCCAGCTCGGGGAAGCGGCGGGCCATCCGGGCCAGCTCGTCCGGGCCGCCGTACCGGCCGTGGGAGAGGCCGCCGGCGCTGCCGTAGTGCCCGATGTGGATCAGCACCGGCACGCCGAGCCGCTGGGCGGTGCCCCAGAGCGGGTCCAGGTCGGTGTGGTCGAGCGGGCCGCGCAGCAGCGGCGCGAACAGCTTCAGCCCGCGCAGGCCACGTTCGGTGACGGCCCGCTCCAGTTCGGCGGCGGCGTCCGGGGCGTACGGGTCGTGGTGGGCGAGACCGAGCAGCAGGTCCGGGTGACGGTCGACCACGTCGGCGAGGGTGTCGTTGCCGCCGCCGGTGACGAAGACCGCCCGCCGGACGTGCACCCGACGCAGCTCCTCGGCCCACCGGTCCGCCTCGTCCTGCCAGCGGGGCGCGGACGGTTCCGGGTCGGGGAACGCCCAGGCCCGCCGCCACCGCTGCGCGTACGGTGCGGAGCCGGCGGCCCGGACGGCCCGTTCGTGTTCCCCGCCGGGGTGCATGCCGGCGGCGTCCTCGCAGGCCCGGATGGTCTCGTCGGCCCCGATCCGGAAGTGCAGGTGGAAGTCGACGACGTCGAGTCCCCGGTCGACGGTCACGAGTCGTCCCCCACCAGCGGGTCGGCGGTGGGTGGGGCCGGCGGGTCGGCGGCCACCCAGGCGGCTACCAGATCGCGCAGCCGCGTCCCGGCCAGCTCCCGGACCCGTCGACCGATCGGCTCGTCGGCCAGCGAGATGTGCCCGGACCAGCCCTGCCACGGGTCGGGGCGGGATTCCACCAGCACGTACGGGTGGGTCACCGGCAGTTTCGGCTTCGGCGGCAGGTCGTCGACCGCGTCCAGCCGGACCGCGTCCGGGTCGAAGCCGAGCACCCCGGAGGTCTCGTACGCGCCGCCGTGGCCCCGGGACGGCAGCGGCCCGTACAGCTCGGTGGTCTCCGCCGGGGTGACCAGTTGGAACCAGTTGACCAGCAGCAGGCTGGCGGTGCGCCGGCCGGAGACCCACTCCATCGCGGCCCGGACGGTGGACATGTTGGCGTCGTGCCCGTTGACGATCAGCAGCCGGGGGAAGCCGGCAGCCACGATGCCCTCGATCACGTCGGCGAGGTACCCGACCGCGATCTCCGGCCGGATCGCCACCGTGCCCGGCCACGGCCGGGTCTGCCCCGGACAGGCCGCGTACGGCACCGCCGGGAACACCACCCCGCGCGGCCCGGGTTCCGGCGCGTCCACCGCGCTCTCGGCCGCGAAGCCCTCGGCGAGGATGAGGTCGGTGCCGAGCGGCAGGTGCGGGCCGTGCCACTCCACCGCGCCGACCGGCAGCACCGCGAAGTCGGCGGCCCCGGCCACGGCGGCCAGTTCGCCGCCGGGGATCCGGGTGGCCGGGATCAGCCCGCCCCCGACCGGCCAGGCCGCCGCCGCCTGGTTCGTCGCCGCGACGCGACCCGTCCCCCCGGCACGGTCCGTCTGTGCGGGGCGGTGCGTCGCCGCAGCACGGTCCGTCCCTGCGGGGCGGTCCGTCGGCCCGGCGGGGCCGGGTGTCGTCACGCCGTCCACTTGGCCGCCTCCCGGGTGGACCGCCGGCCGCCCTCCAGGCGACCGGAGACCACCATCACCACGAAGATCAGCACCACCTGGAGCATGCCGTACGCGGCGGCGGTGCCGACCTCGAACGAGTACATCCGGTTGTTGATCTCCACCGAGATGGGCGCGGTCTCCGAGGTGTAGATGAGCACCGAGGCGACGAACTCGCCGACGCCGTGCACGAAGGCCAGCAGCGCGCCGGCCAGCACACCGGGCAGCATCAGCCGCAGGGTGACCGTGCCGAACGCCCGCCACCAGGACGCGCCGAGGTTGCGGGCGGCCTCCTCCAGCGACGGGTCGAGCTGGGCCAGCGCGGCCGAGCTGGACCGGAACACCAGCGGCAGGAACCGCACGAAGTACGCCAACGGCATGATCCAGAAGGTGCCGATCAGCACCTGCCCGAAGCTGAACGCGTTGCCGGTGCTGAACGCCGAGATCAGGTTGATCGCGACCACCGTGCCGGGCAGCGCCCAGGCCAGCATGACCGCCACGTCCAGCAGGCCCCGGCCCCGGAAGTCCAGCCGGCGCACCACGTACGCGATCAGCACGCCGACCACGATGCAGCCGACGGTGGCGAGCAGGCTCATCTGGAGCGAGTTGAGGATGGGCTGGAAGGCGTCCGGGTCGGAGAAGATCGTCACGAAGTTGGCGGTGGTGTACTCGGCCGGGATGACCTCGGTGGTCCACGAGCCGTCGGCGGAGAACGCCACCAGGGCGATGGTCGCCACCGGGGCGAGCAGCACGGCGGTGGCCAGCAGCGAGGCGAGCAGCGCCGCCCACCGGCCGAACGGGTTGGTGATCTCCCGGCGGTGGCTGGCCACGCCCTTGGACTGCGAGCGGTAGCTGCGCCGCCCCTCGTACCAGCGCATGGCGAGCAGGAACAGCACCGACACCACACCCAGCACCGAGGCGTACGTGGAGGCCATCGGCAGGTCGCCGTTGGTGCGGTTGATGTAGATCTGCATGGTCATGGTGCGGTCCACCCCGAACAGCAGCGGGGCGGTGTACGACGCCAGCGAGGTCATGAACACCAGCAGCGACGCCGACACCAGGGCCGGGGTGAGCATCGGCAGCAGCACGGTCCGCCAGACCCGGACCCGGCCGGCGCCCAGGTTGTACGCCGCCTCCTCCACCGACGGGTCCATCCCGCTCAGCGCGGCCGAGGTGGCCAGGTAGAAGTACGGGTACATGGTGAAGGTGTGCACCACCAGCACGCCGGCGATGCCGCTGAACGGCAGCACCGGGCTCTCGGTGCCGAACAGTTGCTGGAGGCCGCGCGGCAGGATGCCGGTCTCGCTGTAGAGCAGCTGGAACGAGATCGCCCCGATCAGCGGCGGCAGCGCCGCCGGCACCAGGATGATCGCCTCGATCAGCCGGCGGCCGGGGAAGGAGAACCGCTTGAGCAGGAACGCCATCGCCACGCCGACCACACCGCAGAGCAGCACGCTGGCCGCCGAGATGATCAGCGAGGTGACCAGGGCGGACCGGGCCACCCCGTCGCCGCTGAGGAAGGCGGTGTAGTTCGCCACCCCGTTCACGCCGACGCTCTCGGCGAAGGTGGCGAACATCGGCTGGACGACGTACCCGAACAGGATCAGCGCCAGCGGGAACACCAGCACGTACGGGAACCAGCGCGAGCCGGCGCCACCGGAGAACCGGTCGGCGAGCCGGCGGCGCGGGGCGCGCGGCGGCGTCGGGTCGGCGGTGACCGGCGGTACGGTCGCCGCGCTGGGGGTGGCGGGGATGGTGCTCACGGACGCACCACCCACATCCGGTCCCGGTTGAGCCGCAGCCCGACCTGGTCGCCGACGCCGGCCCCGGCGGGCACCTCGACCGCGGCCACCTGCACCGGGGTGCCGGCGACGTCCACCACCAGGTTGGTCGCCATGCCGGTGAACTCCAGCTCGGTGATCCGGCCGGGCAGCGCGCCCGGCTCGGTGGTGCTGGTCAGCGTGATGTGCTCGGGGCGGACCGACACCAGGGCGGTGTCCCCGGTGCCCAGCCCGTGGTCGGCGGGCGCGCCGACGGCGACCTCCCCGCCGTCGGGCAGCCGGACCGTGACGGTCTGCCCGGCGGCGGTGACCACCGGCAGTTCCAGCACGTTGCTGCGGCCGATGAACCGGGCCACGAAGCTGGTGGCCGGGCGGTGGTAGATCTCCCGGGGCGCGCCGATCTGCTGCACCCGGCCGGACTGCATGACCGCGATCCGGTCCGACATGGCCATCGCCTCGGCCTGGTCGTGGGTGACGTAGATGGCGGTGGTGCCGCTCTCCTGCTGGATCCGGCGGATCTCGGTGCGGGTCTCCTCGCGCAGTTTCGCGTCGAGGTTGGACAGCGGCTCGTCGAGCAGCAGGGTACGCGGCCGGATGACCAGGGCGCGGGCCAGCGCGACCCGCTGCTGCTGGCCGCCGGAGAGTTCGTCGATGCGCCGGTCGCCGTACCCGGAGAGGTGCACCTCGCCGAGGGCCTCGTCGATGCGGCGGCGGGCGTCGGCCCGGCCGACCTTGCGGATCTTCAGCCCGTACCCGACGTTCTGCGCGACGCTCAGGTGCGGGAAGAGCGCGTAGTTCTGGAACACCATGCCGGTGTCCCGTTTGTTGGGCGGGCGGCGGGTGACGTCCTCGTCGCCGAAGCGGATCCGCCCGGAGGTGGGGAAGTAGAACCCGGCCACCATGCGCAGCGTGGTGGTCTTGCCGCAGCCGCTCGGGCCGAGCAGGGTGAAGAACTCCCCGGCGGCGATGGTGATGTCGACGTCGTCCACGGCCGCGGTGTCGCCACCGCGCGCGAAGCGCTTGCTCACCGACTCCAGCGTGACATCGATCATGAGGCTCTCTCCTTCGTGCGGTACGCCTCGGCCGTCCGCCGGACCGGGGCGGGCCCGGTCCGGCGGCGGAGTGGTCAGCCCTTGTTCTTGATCTGGCTGTTCCAGTGGTTGATCCACTCGGTCTCGTTCTTGCCGATGACGTCCCAGTCGACGTTCAGCGGCTTGAGGTCGAGCTGGGCCAGCCACTCCGGCTGCTCGGCGATCTCCACGGCCGGGATCTGGAAGTAGTCCTTGGCGAGGTCGGCGCGGAGCTTGTCGTCGAAGAGGAACTCGAGGAACTTCTGCGCGCCCTCGCTGTTGCCGCCCTTGACCGCGGCGAGGCCGTCGACCAGCACCGGCGCGCCGGAGGCCGGCATCACGTAGCCGAACGGCATGTTCGACTGGTTGGCCTGGAGCAGCACGTCCTGGAGGTTCCAGGCGCTGAGCACGCCCTGCTGGCGGGAGAGCTTCAGGTAGAGGTCGGCCGGGTTGGCCGCGTACGCGCCGGTGTTGGCGTCGAGCTTCTTGAGCCAGTCGTACCCGGGCTGCGGGTTGCTGCCGTCGGGCGACTGCCGGACGATCATCGCCGAGTAGATGGACCGCATGGTGCCGGACGCGGCCACGTCCCGGATGATGATCTTGTCCTTCCACTCCGGCTTGAGCAGGTCGTCCCAGTCCTTCGGGGCCTGTTCCGGGGTGAGCGCCTTGTTGTTGTACATGATCACCTCGGGCAGCAGGATCTCCCCGAACCAGCGGCCCTGGGCGTCCTTGTACCGGGCGTCCATCTTGCCGGCGAAGGCCGGCTGGATCGGGGCCAGCAGATCCTCGGCGGCACCGGCGGACAGCCCCTGCTGGGTGCCGCCCCACCAGACGTCGGCCTGCGGGTTGGCCTTCTCCGCCCGGACCCGCTCCAGGATCTCCTGCGCGCCCAGGTTCAGGATCTCGACCTTGCCCTGGTACTCCGGGTACTTGGCGGTGAACTGCTCCACCACGTAGTCGGAGACCTTCTTGTCGCGGGCGGTGTAGATGGTCAGCTTCTCGACCGACGTGCCGCCGCTGGCGGCGTCGTCACCGCTGGAACCGCCGCCGCAGGCGGTGCCGGCGGCGAGCACGGTGGCGAGGGCTCCGGCGAGGAGCAGGCGACGTCTCATGGGGTACCTCCGAGGGGGTGGAATTGGGGTAGTCAGGGACTGGAGATCAGGTAGGGCAGACCGGCGGCGGCCGCGGAGAGCGCGTAGCTGACCGCGCCGTGCAGCACGGCCCGGTCGCCGAGCACCGCCCGGCGTACCTCGGTCGCGCTCGGCGCGGCGGTGGTGACCAGCGTCTGGAGCCGGTCGACGGCGGCGTCGTCGAGCTGGGCGGCGGCCCCGCTGAGCAGCACCCGGCCGGGGTCGATGACGCAGACGCAGGAGACGATCAGGCGGGACCAGGCGGTGAGCACCTCGTCCAGGTAGCCGGCGGCGCGCGGGTCGGTGCCGGCCAGCTCGACCAGGGCGGCCACCGGGGCGTCCGGTCGGCGGCCGGGGGCGAGCGCGACCATCCGTTCGGCGATGGCGTTCTCCGACCAGCGGGCCTCGAACGGGCCGACCCCGTCGTGGCCCCGGTCGGCCGGGTCCAGCGGCAGGAAGCCCACCTCGCCGGCCGCCCCGCCGGCACCCCGGCGGACCTGCCCGTCGAGGACCAGGCCGGCGCCGATGCCGTCGGCCACGTGCAGCAGCAGCAGGTCGGCGACGTCGCTGCCGGCCCCGGCGGCGTGTTCACCGGCGGCCATCAGGTTGACGTCGTTGTCCACCACCACCGGCACGCCGAGGTGCCGCTGCACGGACTCCCCTATCGGGCGGCCCTCGACCAGACCGACCGAGGGGGCCAGGCGCACCGCGCCGCCGGAGGAGACGCCGGGCGCGGCGATGGCGACCCCGCGCAGCGCCGGCAGTCCGTCCCCGGCCAGCTCGGGCACGGACCGGCAGATGGTGTCGACGATGTCGCCGCTGAGCCGGACCGTCCGGTGCGCGATCACGGTACCGTCACTGTCGGCGATCTCGCAGCTGAGCCGGGACGGCTCCAGCGACACCGCGGCGACCAGCTCGGCGCGCGGGTTGAACTCCAGCATCGCCCGGGGGCGGCCGGCACGGGACGCCCCCGGCCCCCGTTCGATGAGGTACCCCTCGGCGATCAACTCCCGGACCAACGGGGTGAGCGTGGCCGGGCTCAGCCCGGTGAGCTCGGTCAGCTCGGCCCGGGACAGCACCCGGACCTGGCGGGCGGTGGAGATCACGGACAACCGCTTGATCTCCTTCGACCGCTCCCGGCTCACCGGGCTCGTTGGTGGCGTCACCACGTCAGTCACACTTCCTTCCTACGGCGAACGAACTATCGAGTCAAGTAACGAAAGCGTCTCGGGCCCCGATCAGACCCCTTGAGAGCAGGCAAAACGCTCGGCCGCTGGACGGAGGCGGCCGAGGCCGCGGCACCGTGTCGAGCCGACTACGCAGCGACTTTATTTCTTCTGCAAACAAAGAAAACCGGGCGAAGGATTGACGGGACCCCGCACCGGTCCCTAGCGTCACCGGGCGAAGGCCTTCCAGTGTGTACGGACACCCGTGCCGCTGTCGTACCCGGTGAGGTGGCGCCCGCGCCCGCCCCGCACCGTCCCCGTCCACGGTCCGCAGCAGACCCCGCGTCGACACCACCGGTGTCCGACGCCGACGGTCGCTGCCCCGACCCCGCGCTCCGCGGAAGGATCTGCATGCGATTCAAGGCGTTCCTGCTACCCACCGCGCTCGCCCTGGCGCTGTCCGGGGCACCCGCCGCCCTCGCCGCCCCCGCCGACACCACCGATGCCCGGTCGGGCGACACCGCCGGTTCCCGGCCGACCGACGCGGTCGACCTCGACGTGCTGTTCGTCAGCGCGCACCCCGACGACGAGGCCAGCAGCCTCGCCACCCTCGGCCAGTGGAAGGAGAACTTCGGCGTCCGCTCCGGCGTCGTCACCATCACCCGGGGCGAGGGCGGCGGCAACGCCGTCGGCCTCGAGGAGGGCCCGCCGCTGGGCATCATCCGGGAGCGCGAGGAGCGCACCGCCATCGGCCGGGCCGGGGTGGAGAACCTCTACAACCTCGACCGGGTCGACTTCTGGTACACCGCCTCCGCGCCGCTGTCCGAGCAGATCTGGGGCCACGACGACACCCTCGCCCAGATCGTCCGGGTCATCCGGACCACCCGGCCCGAGATCGTCATGACCATGAACCCGTCCCCCACCCCGGGCAACCACGGCAACCACCAGCAGGCCGCCCGGTTCGCCGCCGAGGCGTTCCACGCCGCCGCCGACCCGAAGGCGTTCCCCGAGCAGCTCAGCCGGGAGGGCCTCAAGCCGTTCCGGGCGGCGAAGTTCCTGCGTACCGGCGGCACCGGCAGCTCGTCCACCGGCCCCGCCTGCGCGACCAGCTTCACCCCGACCGTCCCCACCGACCAGGTCTTCGGGGTCTGGGAAGGCACCGTGAGCCGCACCGGCAAGACCTGGGGCGAGATCGAGGTGGACGCCCGCCGCGACTACGTCACCCAGGGCTGGGCGAACACCGCCGCCGCCCCCACCGACCCGGCCCGGATGCGCTGCGACTTCTACACCCTCGTCGACAGCCGGGTGCCGTACGACCCGGCGGACACCTCACCCGAGGCCATCCTGCGCGGCTCGGTGCTGCCCGCCGCCCCGGGCGGTCTCCCCGAGGACAGCGAGTTCTACCTGACCACCGACCGGTTCGACCTCGCCCCCGGGCAGACCGTCGAGGTCACCGCGCACGTCCGGGCCGCCAAGCGGGCGCTCACCAGGCCGACCGTGTCGCTGCGGCTGCCCGACGGCTGGACCGCCAAGGGTTCCGGCGTGCTGCGCGGCGCGGTCGCGCCGGGCAAGGAGAAGACCACCACCTTCACCGTCACCGTCCCCGCCGACGCCGACACCAACCAGCAGTCGCTGCTCGGCGCGACCCTGACCACCGGGCAGGGCACCGGGCGCACCGACCGGGCCGTCCGGGTGGTCGCCGACGTCCGGGGCACCCTCGAACCGCTGCCCGAGGTCGGCATCTTCCGCGACTGGGCCGGCGCGGAGGGCTACCCGCAGCTCGACACGCTGATCAAGCCGGTACTCACCCTCGGCTCCGGCCAGAGCCGCGAGGTGCGCGTCGACCTGCGCAACCACGGCACCACCGCGCAGAGCGGCAGCGTCACCCTCGGCCTGCCGGCCGGCTTCACCGCCGACGCGGCGACCAAGAGCTACCCCAGCCTGGCCGCCGGGGCCACCGGCGCGGTCACCTTCACCGTCACCAACAGCGACCCGTCGCTGCCCACCGCCAACGAAGGTGGCGAGAACGGCGACTACGGCATCACCATCACCACCACCAGCGGCTCCGGCACCAACGTGGAGACCGGCGCGCTGGAGATCGTGCCTACCAGCGAGGTCCCGCACGCCGGGCACGACCACGCCGTCGACGGCGAGGCCACACCGGGCGAGTACCCGGGCGAGGAGCTGGACTTCTCCCGGATCTGGGAGGGGCAGGCCACCACTCCGCAGGACGCCTCGGCGGTCGGCCGGATCGCGTACACCGAGGACGCGCTGAAGGTGTTCGTGCGGGTCACCGACGACGTGCTCGGTAAGAAGGTCGTGCCGCAGGACTGCAAGCGGCAGCGCCGCACCGACAGCGTGGAGATCATCGTCGACCCGAAGGGGAACTCGACCGACACCTCCACCGTGTTCAAGGCCGGCATCTTCCCGATCACCGACGACCCGGCGGGCGGCAACCCGCCGTGCTGGCAGCGTGACGCCGACAACCGGCAGGGGCCGGGCGCGACCACCGCGCCGGGGATGACCGTGGTCAGCAAGGTCAGCGAGCCGTACACCGGCTACACCATCGAGGCGAGCATCCCGTTCGCGGTGCTGCCGGACGCGGTCGACCCGCGCCGGATGGGCTTCAACGTGCTGGTCTACGACTCGGACACCCAGGACCTCAGCTCGCAGTCCCGGCTCGGCTGGTCCACCTTCACCGGCGTCCGCGCCGACCCGTACCGGTACGGGCTGGTCACCCTGCCCGGGTACAACCCGCCCGCCCGGCAGGCCAGTGAGCCGGTCTTCCCGGACACCGCCGCCCGCAGCGTGCACAGCCCGCAGACCATCGCACAGTCCGCGGTGGACGGGGTGGCCCCGGCCTCCGTCGCCAAGCTGCCCGAGCGGGCGTTGCGGATCACCGGCACCCGGGTCACCACCGACGGGGTACGCGTCACCGTACGCGCCGACCGCACCGGCACCGCCTACCTGTACGCCTGGGACGGTGACCGTTCCCTCGGCGACCGTACGGTGCAGCTGACCGCCGGCCGGACGGTGACCGTGACGGTGCCCGTCGCGGACGGCACGCCCACCAGCCTGCTGGCCGCGTACGAGTCCGGCGGCGCGGCCCTGGCCCACCAGGTGCCGCTGCGCTGAGCACACCAGGAACACGGGCACCCCGGCCAGCACGCCTGGTCGGGGTGCCCTTCCGCTACCGCAGCCGGTAGACGCTCACCCGGTCGTTACGGAACCGCAGGTCGGCCAGGTCGGCGAGGGCAGGCGGCTCGGCGGTGACCTCCCGGTCGAGCACCAGCCAACGCACCGCATACCGGTCGCGCAGCACGGCCAGCCCGGCGGCGGTGGGCGCGGTGAACGCGGCGTCGTTGACCCGCAGCCGCTCCGGATCCCAGAACGGGGCGTACGCCCCACCGGGCAGACCCACCATCCGGGGCGCGAACGCCCACCCCTCCACCAGCACCGCGCGCTCGGCGTACCCGCTGAGCCAGAACGACCGGGCGTCACACCAGCCGTCGTCGGTCACCACCCGGCAGTGCACGTTGGTGGCGAGCACGTCGTCCGGGGCGCTGTGCTCCGCCACCCAGCGGGCCGCCTCCACCCGGGACGCCGGCATCGGCACCACCGCGTACGCCCCGCCGTTGGGGTACGTCCGCGCGGCAGCCGCGTCCAGCACCAGCCCCGGGGCACCGGCCACCAGCGCACCGGTGAGCAGCACCACCGCGCCCCGCCCGGCCAGCGCCGGCCAGCCGCCGACCAACGCCGGCCAGAGCAGCCCCAGCACGGTCGCCAGCACCGCCAACGCCACCACCCAACGCAGCAACGGCAGCACCGGCCCGTACGCCGGGCCGGGCCCGACGGCGGCCGGATGGTGCAGCTGGATCAGGGTGATCAGCAGGGCGAACCCGGCCGCCCCGGCGGCCAGCAAAGCGCGCCCCCGGGCCGGCAGCGCCGCCCGGTCCAACAGCTCGGCGTAACCCCAGGCGGACAGGATCACCCCGAACGCGAAACCGGCCCGGACGAAGTACTGGTTGCTGCTGCCCGGATGACCGACCAGCAGGTAGATCGCCGGCCCGGCCAGGGCCCCGCCGAGCAGCAGCAGCTGCACCGGTTCCAGCCGGCCCCGGCGCAGCCCGACCAGGGCCACCACGCCGGCCAGCCGGAGCTGGAGGTTGAGCAGGAACGCCACCGACACCGCCAGCCAGAGCCAGAAGCCGTGCGTCCCCACGTACGGTCGCAGCCCGGAGAACGGGTCGACGGTGACCCCGTGGCTCTCGAACCGGAACAGCACGGCGGTGGCGAAAAGCTGGGCGGCCAGCGCCAACCCCACCGCACCGAACACCCGCGGCAGCACCTCGGCCGGCCGACGGAGGACCGCAGCCGACCGACGCAGCACCGCAGCCGACCGACGGAGGACCGCGCCCGGCCGCCGGCCCCCCGGCCACCGGGTATCGGCCGCACCGGCCACCGGCCGGGCCTCGGCCGCGCCGGCCACCTGCCGGGCATCGGCCGCACCGGCCGTCCGCCGACCGGTCACCAGCAGGATGAACGCGGTGAAGGCGAGCGCGGCCAACGCCACCGGCACCGAGCTGGCCTTCGCCCCGGTGGAGGCGGTCAGGAACAGCGCGGCGAGCAGCCACCCGCCCCGGCCGAGCGGAGGCACCGTACTCCCCCGGGCCCGGCCGACGATCTCACCGAGCGCGGCGATCAGCGGCAGCAGCAGCACCCAGGAGTACGTCATCGACGGGCTGCCCCAGACGATGAAGGTGGCCTGGGTGCCGAACAGTTGCCGGATGCCGTTCTCGTAACCGAACTCGCCGATAGTGAACATCAGCGCCGCCGCGCCCACCCCGGCGTGCGCCCGGCCGGTGACCCGCCAGCCGACCACCGCCACCAGCACGGCGGCCAGCGCGCACAACGCCGGAACCCCCAGCCGGAAGAAGACGGTCGGCAGGTCGACGCCACTGACCAGGCTGGCCGCCGCCAGGTGGGCGAAACCGAACCAGTGGTAGTGCAGCGGCTCCCCGGCGACCTGCGGCACGTCCAGCGGCATCTGGTGGGTGGCCGCACCGGCCAACGAGAGCTGGAACGCCAGGTCGATGTACTGCGCCTGGCCCTCGTCGGTGGGCAGCACCGGGTTGGGCCGCAGGAACGACTCGGCCAGGTAGAGGGTGAACCCGGCGACCACCCCGACCAGCGACCAGGCCCAGCCGGCCGGAACCGGGGTGTACCCGGTGACCCGCCAGTGCCGGCGCAGCCGGGGCACCACCAGGAACGGCCCGACCACCGCCAGCGGCCACAGCCACAGCCAGCCCGGTACGCCGAGCCCGACGAACACCGCCCAGCCGGC
The DNA here is from genome assembly GCF_028993575.1 of Micromonospora cathayae. NCBI lineage: Bacteria > Bacillati > Actinomycetota > Actinomycetes > Micromonosporales > Micromonosporaceae > Micromonospora > Micromonospora cathayae. The sequence goes on from NZ_CP118615.1 coordinate 6,826,971, forward strand.
CAGCTCCAGCACCAGCCCGACCGCCGCGCCCACCGCGAGGTCCTCGACCAGGGTGTGCGGGCGGGACCGCAGCGCCCGGTACACCAGCGTGCCCGGCAGCAGGACGGCCAGCGACGCGTACCCGGTGAAACGGGCCAGGTCGACGGCGGGCGTGCCGGTGGCGAGCAGGGTGACCGCGACGAACGCGAACCCGACAGCCAGCGGGGCGAAGCGGACGGCGACCGGACGGCGGGTCGGCGCGACACCCGACGGGGCGGCCGTGGCGAGCGCGGTCACCGCAGGCTGTCGGCCAGCGCGGCCGGTCCCGGAACCTGGCCGACCGGGCCACCGTCACCGGTCCGTTCCCCGCCGACGACCGGGTCGCGGTCCCCGGCGTCGTCGGCACTGTCGGCGGCGACGACGTACGCCGGGCGGCCCTGCACGGCGGTGTAGATCCGGGCCACGTACTCGCCGAGCAGGCCCAGGCAGAGCAGTTGCACCGCGCCGAGGAAGAGGATCGCCATGTACAGCGACGGCCAGCCGGTGACCGTGGCCCCGGCGAACCAGGCGACCACCGCGACGACCACCAGCAACGCGCAGACCACCACCCCGGCCAGACCGAGCCAGGTGGCGAAGCGCAGCGGCGCGGCGGAGAAGCTGGTGACGCTCTCCGCCGCCAGCCCGGCCATCCGGGACAGCGGGTACTTGGTCCGCCCGGCGGCCCGCTCCGCCCGCTGGTAGGTCACCTCGCCGCTCGGAAAGCCCAGCCAGGGCACCACCAGGCGGAGCACCGGCGCGCGTTCGGGCAGCTCCCGCAGCGCCTCCACGACGGCCCGGCTGAGCAGCCGGAAGTCACCGGCCTGAGCGGGCACCTGCTTGCCGACCAGCCGACGCATCAGCCGGTAGTAGCCGGCGGCGGTCCACCGCTTGAAGGTGCCGTCGGTGCTCCGGTCGGCCCGCACACCGTAGACGACGTCCAGCCCCTCGGCACGGGCCAGCCGGAGCATCGCCACGATCGTCTCGGGCGGGTCCTGGAGGTCGGCGTCGATGCTCACCACGTACCGGCCCCGGGCCCGGAGCACCCCGGCGACCAGCGCCGCCTGGTGTCCGCTGTTACGCCGCAACCGCAGCACCCGCAGCTGCGGCCAGGACGCCCGCAGGGCCGCCAGGCCGGCCGCGGTGCCGTCGACGCTGCCGTCGTCGACCGCCACCACCTCGTACGGCTCGGCCAGGTCGTCGAGGACCGGTCGCAGCCGCGCGGCGAGCAGCGGCAGCACGCTCTCCTCGTTGTACATCGGCACCACCACGGAGAGCAGGGGCCCGGTCCGTGTCATGCCACTCGCCCCCGTCCACCCTCGCCGGCCCACCGGACGAGGCGAACCTACCAGCCGTGATCCGGCCGGACGGTCGTCAGACGCAGGGCGTCCACCGACCGGGCCAGCCTCCCCCGGCTCGGACCCGCGCACGTCCCCCGGCTCGGGCCAACGTCCCCCCGGCTCGGACCCGCGCGCGCCCCCCGGCTCGGACCAACGGGCAGCGGGCACGGTGAGCCGACAGGGTCAGCGGGCACAGGCTCCGGCGGACAGGCCCGGCACCGGCACCGGGGCGCGGCCGGTCGGCCGGGCCTTCCCGGCGAGCACGTCGGCCAGCCCGGCCATCGACACCCGGCTCGACGAGTACGTCGCCAGCAGGATCGGCGACTTCGCCTTCGCCAGCACGTACGGCGTGTCCATCGCCACCGTGACGGCGGCGGTGGCGTTCAGGTCGGCGGCGGTGTCGCCGTACCCGACCAGGTGCACCACCGTGCCACCGGAGGGCACCACCCGGACCCCGGCGGCGGTCAGCGCCTCGGCCAACGCGGCCCGGGTCCGCTCCCGGCCGCCCGAGGCGGTGACGGTGACCGGCCCGGTCACCGCCGCCTTCGCGCAGGAGCCGCGCAGCATGGTCACCGCGGCGGTCGCCAGGTCCCGGGCGGCCCGGCTGTGCGCCTCGCTCCCGATGGTGGACCGGTCCGGGACGGGCTTGTCAGCCAACCGGAACTTGAGGGTCAGCACCCGGGTGACCGCCTCGACCAGCCGGGTACGGGGCAGCGAACCGTCCCGCAGCGCGGCGAGCAGCCCGTCGTACGCCTGGGTCACGTTCGGCGGCATGAGGATCAGGTCGTTGCCGGCGTTGAGCGCCCGGACCGCCGCCTCGCCCGGCGGGTACCGCTTGGCCGGGGCCATGTTCATCCCGTCGGTGATCAGCACACCCTGGAAGCCGAGCTGTCCCCGGAGCACGTCGGTGAGGAGCTTGCGGGAGAAGGTGCCGGGAACCCCGGGGTCGACGGCCCGGACGTCGAGGTGGGCGGACATGACCGCCCAGGCCCCGGCGTCGATGCCGGCGTCGAACGGGGGCAGCGCCCCGGCGTCGAGGACCTTCCGGGGCTGGGTGAGCACCGGCAGCTCGGAGTGCGAGTCGGCGGCGCTGTGCCCGTGTCCGGGGAAGTGCTTGAGGGTGGCCGCCACGCCCGCCCCCTGGAGGCCGCGTACCGCCCCGCCGACCTGGGCGGCGACCCGCTCCGGATCGGCCCCGAAGGACCGGGAGCCGATCACCGTGCTGCGGGTGGCGAGCACGTCGGCGACCGGGGCGAAGTCCAGGTTGATCCCGAGGGCGGCGAGTTCGGTGCCGGCGGCCCGCCAGGCGGCCTCGGTCCGGGCCGGGTCGTCGGCCGCCCCGGCGGCGAGGGCGCTGGGCAACTGGGTCACACCGTCGGTGATCCGGGTCACCACGCCGTACTCCTGGTCGGTGCCGATCAGGAACGGCGCGGTGCCGGCGGGCAGCTTCCCGGCGGCGGTACGCAGCCCGGTGGTCAGCCCGTGCACCTGCTCGGGGCTGTCGACGTTGGTGGTCTCCTGGTTGCCGGAGGTCGGGTCGTCGGCGGAGAAGCCGACCAGGATCAGCCCGCCGAGGCGGTACCTGGTGACCATCTCGGCCGGCGTGGACACCCCGGCGAGGGCCTGGTTGCCGCGCGCGGAGCCGGGTGACACGTCGGTGGCCGAGCTGCCGTACGCGTACGGCATCAGCACCTGCCCGACCAGGTCCTCGTCGCCGAGTCGGGCGACCAGCTCGGCCGCCCGCGCGGCCGGATCGCCGGCCGGGGTGGCGCTGGCCGCCGGGGTGGGGCTGGTGGTCGGGGTGCCGCTCGGCCCGCCCGGTCCCCCGGGTGTCTCTCCCCTGCTCTGCGCGCACCCCGAGGAGGTCAGGACGGCCAGCAGGACGGAGGCGACGCCGACGCGCCGGAGGAGGGACGACACGCCCCCATCCCATCAGCCCCCCACCACCCCCCGCAAATCCCCCACACCCCACCCACTCCCCCACCCCACCCCGCCCCCCAGCGGTTGATCATGAAGTTGTTGTCACCCCACCCGGCGTGTCGTGTCACCAACTTCATGGTCAACGGGGGATAGCGGGCCGGGGACCGGGCGGGGCGGGGAGCCGGGGGGGGCGGGGAGCCGGGGGGGGCGGGGAGCCGGGGGGGGCGGGGAGCCGGGGGGGGGGAGTGGGGGTTAGCCGACTCGGGTTAGGAGGGTTACGGGGGCGCCGTCGCCGGCGTAGCGGTAGGGCTCGAGTTCGGCGTCCCAGGCGGTGCCGAGGGCCTTGTCGAGGGCGTGGGCGAGAGCCTCCGGGCCCCGGGCGGCGGCCATGATGGCACGCAGCCGGTCCTCGCCGAGCTGGATGTCGCCGGCCGCGCCGACCGTGGCCCGGAACAGCCCCCGGCCGGGGACGTACATGAAGCGTTCGCCGTCCACGCCGGGACTCGCTTCCTCGGTCACCTCGAAACGGATCATGGGCCACTGCCGCAGGGCAGCGGCCAGCTCGGCGCCGGTCCCTGGACGACCGGTCCACCCGCACTCGGCCCGGCGGGCGCCGGGATCGACGGGCTGGGCCGTCCACTGCAGGTTGACCGGCGCGACGAGGACGCGCGCGATCGCCCACTCGACGTGTGGACACACGGCGAGCGGGGTCGAGTGGACGTATACGACGCCACGCGTTGGCACGGTGGACCTCCCGGAGAGCGAGGTGCGTCTTCCCCTACGACCTCGATCGCCAAGTGGTACCAGGTAACACATGATGACTGCTGTGACGGATGATGCGCCAGGGAATCGGAAAACTCGCCGGATGGAATAGCCGCGCAGGTGGGCGCGGTTGTCGCTGGGGACGGTCGCGACCGGCCGGACGGGAGGCGACACGCCGACCGACCGGGTGTCGGGATCGTGTACAGTTCACTCGGCGGTCTGTGCCGCCGACAGCAACATCAGCACCACCCGACGGCCTCCACCGTCACGCACCACCCCGGCGGTTCCGCCGCCGGAACGGCACCACCCGGCGGTTCCGCCGCCACCAGCAGCACCTCGCGGCCTCGCCGCCGCACCTGACTGCGGGCTCGCCTCCTAGCGGGGGTGTCCGCACAAGCCCCCGGACGTTCCCGTCCTCCCGTACGTCTTGCAAGGAGTACCTCCGTGGCGAGCAACACCTCTAAGACCGCGCGCGCGTCAGTCCGGGCCGGCCAGGCTGGCCAGGGTGGCGCCCTCAGCGTGCTGGGCGAGTTCAAGTACCTCATCCCGCTCAACGGCGGCAAGCACGCCTACGTGCGGAACCTGACCAACGGCAAGACCGCGCACCTGCGCACCGACTCCGAGGCCTTCGTCGAGGAGATCCGGGTGCTGGCCGCCGCCGGGCACGCCGCCAAGATCCGGGCGGAGATCAACAACCTGAACGCCACCCACCCGGGTGACGGCTGGGACGCCACCGAGAAGCGGCTGGTCGAGGCCGGCGTCTTCGAGGGCTGAGCCAGCACCGCGCCGGGTCACCACCCACGCGACACCACGAGAGCCGTCCAGCCGGGAGTCCGGCGGGCGGCTCTCGTCGTCGTGGACGGGATTCGCGTCGATGGATTTTCCGGCCGGTGAAACACCGGCCCGGGAATCTTCTCGCCGACACGGTTGGCGTGGTCTCATGGCGGGTAGCCGGAAGGTTACCGCCGGGTACCCGGCGGTGGAGTTCGTCCGGTTCCCTGGGGAGGTGGCCATGCCGGAGCAGTTCGAGGTGCGGCTTCCCGACGACGTACGGCTGCACGTGGAGACGACCGGGCCGGCCGACGCCGAGCTGACGGTGGTCCTGCTGCACGGCTGGACGCTGGACGGGCGCAGTTGGCACCGGCAGCTCGCCGGGCTCGAGGAGCTGACCGCCGGGCGGGTCCGGGTGGTCGCCTACGACGCCCGGGGCCACGGCCGGTCGAGCTGCATGGCCCTGCGTACGGCCACCCTGGCGCAGCTCGGCGACGATCTGGCGGCCGTGCTGGACGAGGTCGCGCCGACCGGTCCGGTGGTGCTGGTCGGGCACTCCATGGGCGGTATGACGATCATGGAGTACGCACACCGCCACCCCGGGCACTTCACCGCCCGTACCGCCGGTCTGGTCTTCGTGTCCACCACCGCCGAGGGGCACACCCACACCGCGTACGGGCTCTCGCCCCGGATCGCCCGGCTGATCCGCCTGGCCGAGACCACCGGGGCCGGGGTGCTGGCCCGGTGCGGCGCGTGGCGTCCCCCACGGGCCCTGCTGCGGGCGCTGCGGCCGTCGCTGCGCTGGCTGCTCTTCGGCGACCGGTGCGACCCGACGGACATCCGGCTGGTCACCTCGGCGGTGGCCCGGGCCACGCTCCGCTCGATCGGCGGCTTCCGGGCCTCGATCGGCACCCAGCACCGGCTGGACACCCTGACCGAGCTGGGCAACGTCCCGGCGGCGGCGCTGGTCGGCGACCGGGACCGGCTCACCCCGCCGCCGTGCGCGGAGTCGATCGCCGGGGCGCTGCCGACCACCGACCTGACGGTCTGCCCCGGCGCCGGGCACATGTTGATGATGGAGCGACCGGACGAGGTCAACGCCGCCCTGCTCGGCGTCGTCCGGCAGGCCCTCGACGACACCGCCGCCCTGGAACCACTGGGCTGACCGTCCCTGTCGCTGCTCGGCACCGCGTTCCTCGGCGGAGGCGAGCAGTTCCCGGCCCGCGGTGGTGGCGGTGGCCGGTCTGGGCGGGGAACGACACCGACCCGACCCGGCGGACCGACGGCGGGAATCCGACATAGTGGGCGCAACCGCGCCGACTTCGGGATGGCCCGACCGCTGGTCGAGCTGCTGCCCGTACCCTCACCCGGTCAGGCTGGCGCACGTCGGCGCCTGTCCGGCACCATTGGCCGCCGACCGTTCCAGGAGCACCTGCGTGACCGACCAGAGCACCCTCGAGCAGGAGATCGCCGTCGAGCAGCGGCATCTCGACCGGGTGTACGCCCGGCTGGCCGAGCTGCGGCGGTCGGCCGCCCGCGCGGAACGGGAGGGGTACCAGCTGGCCCGTGTGGGCACCTTCGGGGCGCTGGTCGAGCGGGACGCGATGGTCTTCCACGCCGCGCAGCGACGGCACCTGCTGGACGCCGAGCACGAGGGGCTGGTGTTCGGCCGGCTCGACCTGCGGGACCGGTCGGTGCTGCACGTGGGCCGGCTGGGCGTACGCGGGGAGAACGCCGAGACGCTGGTGGTGGACTGGCGGGCCCCGGCCGCCGCCGCGTTCTACCGGGCCACCCCGGCGCAGCCGCTGAACGTGGTCCGCCGCCGCACCATCGGGTCCTCGGCGGAGCGGGTGACCCGGATCGAGGACGACCTGCTCGACCCGGCCGCCGCCCCGCCGGAGATGCCGGTGGTCGGGGACGGCGCGCTGCTGGCCACCCTGTCCCGGGCCACCGGGCGGGGCATGCGGGACATCGTCGCCACCATCCAGCGGGAGCAGGACGAGGCGATCCGCTCCCCCGGCTCGGGGGTGACGATCGTCTCCGGCGGTCCGGGGACCGGCAAGACGGCGGTGGCCCTGCACCGGGCGGCGTACCTGCTCTACTCCGACCGCAGCCGGTACGCCGGGGGCGGCATCCTGGTGGTCGGCCCGTCGACGGTGTTCGTCGAGTACATCGCCTCGGTGCTGCCCTCGCTCGGCGAGGAGACCGCCACCCTGCGCTCGCTCGGCTCGCTCTTTCCCGGCCTGTCGGCGACCCGGACCGATCCGCCGGAGGTGGCGGCGGTGAAGGGTTCGCTGCGGATGCGTCGGGTGCTGGAGCGGGCGGCCCGGGACGCGGTGCCGGACGGCCCGGAGGAGCTGCGGCTGCTGTACCGGGGGCAGTTGCTCCGGTTGGGCCGCGACGAGTTGGACGCGATCCGGACCCGGGCGGTGCCCCGGGGCGCGCGGCGCAACGAGGTCCGCCGGGCCGGGTTCGACGGGATCTTCGCCGCGCTCTGGGCGCAGGCCCGCAAGCTGGGCATCCGGGGGCTGCCGGAGCAGCGTGCCTTCGAGGACGAGCTGGCCGAGCGGACCGAGTTCCGGGAGTTCCTCAAGGCGTGGTGGCCGCGCCTGCACCCGCGCCACGTGCTCGGCTGGCTGGCCCGGCCGGAGCGGCTGCGCCGGTACGCCGGGGGGATCCTGTCCGGCGCGGAGATCCGTACGCTGTCGGCGGCCTGGCGGACGCTGGACCGCGACGGCCTGACCATCGCCGACATCGCCCTGTTGGACGAGCTGGACGCGCTGCTCGGCCAGCCGATGAAGCCGGCCCGCCGCCGGCGTGACCCGTTCCAGTTGGCCGGCGGGGTGCGCGAGCTGAGCACGTTCGCCGACCGGCAGCGGGCGGAGCGGGCGGCGGCCCGGGAGCGGCCGGCGGACTACCGTGACTACGCGCACGTGGTGGTGGACGAGGCGCAGGACGTCTCGCCGATGCAGTGGCGGATGCTGGGCCGGCGGGGCAGGTTGGCGTCCTGGACGGTGGTCGGCGACCCGGCGCAGACGGCGTGGACCGGGGACCCGGTGGAGCTGTCCCGGGCCCGGGAGCAGGCGCTCGGCCGGCGGAAGCGGCACGAGTTCACGTTGACCACCAACTACCGCAACTCGGCGGAGATCTTCGCGGTGGCGGCGGCCGAGATCCGGACGGTGCACCCGGACCTGCCGCTGCCGACCGCGGTCCGGTCGACCGGGGTGCCCCCGGTGGAGCTGCGGGTGCCGGCGGCGGAGCTGGCCGCCCGTACCGTCGAGGCGGTCGCCGCGCTGCTGGACGAGGTGGCCGGCACGGTGGGCGTGATCACGCCGGTGCCGCGCCGGGACGAGGTGGCCGGCTGGCTGGGCGGGCTGGACTCGCCCCGGCTCCAGGTGGTGACCAGCCTCCAGGCCAAGGGCATGGAGTACGACGGGGTGGCGCTGGTCGCGCCGGGTGAGATCCGGGCCGAGTCCGGTTCGGGGGTACGCACCCTGTACGTCGCGTTGTCCCGGGCCACCCAGCGGTTGACCACCCTCGACCCGGTGGCCTGAGCGGGCTCCGCCCCGGTTCCCGGGGTGCACGGTGATCCCGCAGGGCCGCCCCCGCGCACCCGGCCGACGCACGCAGCGTGCTGCCCGCGTCGGTCGCCGCGCCCGTTACTTGCATACATAGCGATGTGAACATACATTGGATCCGGTCCGGCACGGGGACGGAGGGTGTGGGCGTGGGCGCAGGTCATGACCACCACGGCGGCATTGCGGGTGCCGCGCAACGGCACGTGGGCCGGCTCTGGGCGGCGTTCGCCCTGCTCGCCACCCTGATGGTGGTGGAGGCGGTGACCGCCCTCGCCACCGGTTCGCTCGCGCTGCTCTCCGACGCCGGGCACATGTTCACCGACGTGCTCGGCATCGGCATGGCGCTCGCCGCGATCACCGCGGCCCGGCGCGGCGGGCGGGACGCCCAGCGCACCTTCGGGCTGTACCGGCTGGAGGTGCTCGCCGCCCTGGCCAACGCGCTGCTGCTGTCCGGGGTCGCGGTCTACGTGCTGGTCGAGGCGGTCCGCCGGTTCGGTGACCCGCACGAGGTGACCACCGGGCCGATGCTGGTGGTGGCGGTGCTCGGCCTGCTGGCCAACCTGGTCGCGTTCGGGCTGCTGCGCGAGGGCGCCAAGGAGAGCATCAACCTGCGCGGGGCGTACCTGGAGGTGCTGGCCGACCTGCTCGGCTCGGTCGGCGTGATCGCCGCCGCGCTGCTCATCATGACCACCGGCTGGTGGTGGGCCGACCCGCTGGTGGCGGTGGCGATCGGCGTGTTCATCCTGCCGCGCACCTGGCGGCTGGCCCGCGCCGCGCTGCGCATCCTGGTGCAGGCCGCCCCCGAGCACCTGCAGGTGGACGCGGTCCGGGACCGGCTCAGCGCGGTGCCCGGGGTGGCCGAGGTGCACGACCTGCACCTGTGGACGCTCACCTCCGGGATGGAGGTGGCCTCCGCCCACCTGACCATGGAACCGGCGGCCGAGGTCGGCAGTGTGCTGGCCGCCGCGCGTACCGCCCTGCACGACGACTTCCACATCGAGCACGCCACGTTGCAGGTCGAACCCGGCGAGTCACCCGGGGCCTGCGGCCGGATCGAGTGGTAATTAGGGCAGTCTTAAATCTAGGCGTGTATTGTCCGCCTATGCCAGATTTGCCGTTGTCGTCTCCCGGGACGGCTGTGACGAACGCTGCGGCTGATGCGTCGGCTTCGGTAGTCTCGGACCCGGTCATCGCCGGGCGGCGCCCACCGGCGCCTGCGGTGACCGTCGCCTAATCGCCCAGCTGGGCGAGCCGGGGAACCATGTTCTTGGGGTGCATCCGCGTCCGCGCGGTAGGGATCTTCCGTCCCGAACCCGTCAGCTAACCCGGTCGGCGGCTGACGGAAGGACATGTCCATGCCAGGAGTGGCACCCGTACGACGTATCACCGGCCGGATGGCGGCGCTGATCGCCGCGACACTCGCCCTCGGTGTCGCCGCCGCACCGGCCGCCGTGGTTCCCGCCGCGGCGGCACCCCCGCTGACGGCCAGGGCCCCCGGGGACGACCCGGAGGGCGGCACCCCGGCGCTGCGCGCCCAGTTGGAGGCGGCCAGCAAAGGCTGGCTGGAAGCCAAGGACGCGCTGGCCAAGTCGGTCGCCCGACAGAAGACGATCAACACACAGCTCAGCACGATCGAGGCCGACCTGGTGGTCCGCGACCAGAAGGTCGGCGCGATCGCCGGAGTCGCGTACCGGACCGGACGGCTCGGTCCGGTCTCCGCGCTGCTCAGCGCCGACTCCCCGGAGGGCTTCCTGGACCGGGCCGCCGCACTGGACGCGGTGGCCGCCAACGAGGACCGGGAACTGCGCGGCCTGCTCGCCACCCGGGACAAGGCCAACCAGACCAAGGCGGCGCTGGCCAAGGAGATCGTCGAGCAGCGGAAACAGGTCGAGGTGATGGCCAAGCGCAAGCAGCAGGCCGAACGGGCCCTGGTCGTCGCCGCGCGGAACAACGCCGCGCCGAAGGCCAGCAGCAGCGGAAGCGGAAGCGGCAACAGGTCGTCGGGCACCGTCGCCACCGCCAAGCCGGCCCCGCGCAACTCCGACGGCTCCTGGCCGTCCGAGTCGTGCAGCGTGAACGACCCGACCCCGGCCAACGGCTGCATCACCCCACGTACGCTGCACGCGCTCAACCAGGCCAAGGCGGCCGGCTTCACCCGGTACGTCTCCTGCTACCGGTCCGGCGGGTCCGGTGAGCACCCCAAGGGGCGGGCCTGCGACTTCGCCGCGCAGAAGGGCGGCTTCGGCGGGGACGCCACCGGCGGCGACCGGACCTACGGCAACAACCTGGCCGCGTTCTTCATCAAGAACGCCGACCGGCTCGCCGTGCTGTACGTGATCTGGTACAGGCAGATCTGGCTGCCCAGCAGCGGATGGAAGTCGTACAGCGGGGCCAACGGCGACCCGTCCAGCGACCACACCAACCACGTACACCTGTCGGTCTACTGACCGCGTGCGCCCGGCCCGTCACCCCCACGCCCGGGGGTGGCGGGCCGTCGCCGTCCGGGCGTGGCCCCCCGAAAGGGGTCGCATGACCGGCCCTGGCCGGGGAACCCGCCCCGCGCGAGCGGACGAGAGGCGGGCGACCATGGACGACCCGGACGGGTACCCGCGGGCGAGGCGGCAGGTGAGCACCGGCAACCTCCCCGCCCCCGCCGGCGTGACGGCCGGACGATGACCCTGCGGGTGCTGGTCACCAACGACGACGGGGTGGCCGCCCCGGGGCTGGCCCGGCTCGCCGGGGCGGCGGTCCGCCGAGGGCTGGAGGTGGTGGTCGCCGCCCCGTTGACCGAGGCGGCCGGCACCAGCGCCGCGCTGACGGCGGTGGAACGCGAGGGGCACGTGGTGGTCCGGGACCATCCCCTCCCCGAGCTGCCCGGCGTACCCGTGTACGGGGTCGGCGGCTCACCCGGCCTGGTCACGCTGATCGCCCTGCACGGCGCGTTCGGCCCACCGCCGGCGGTGGTGCTCTCCGGCGTCAACCGGGGCGCCAACGTCGGTCGGGCCGTGCTGCACTCCGGCACGGTCGGCGCGGCCCTCACCGCAGCCGCGAACGGGTGCCGGGCGATGGCCGTCTCACTGGACGTCCCCCCGGCCAGCGTCGTCACCGCCGGCGAGGGTGGGCTGATCGGCAGCCCCACCGGCAGCGGCAGCCCGGCCGGTCACACCGCCGGCAGCGGCGGACCGGCCGGTCACACCGTCGGCGACGACGAACCGGTCGGTAGCGCCGTCGGTGACGACGGTCCGGCCGGGCCCGCCGGCATCCGGGTGCCCGAGGCCGAGTGGCACTGGTCGACCGCCGCCCGGGTGGCGCTGGACCTGCTCCCCCGGTTGACCGCCGGGCCGGTGCAGAGCGTGCTCAACGTCAACGCCCCGAACCTGCCGTACGAGCGGCTGCGCGGGGTACGCCGGGCCACCCTGGCCGACTTCGGTCAGGTTCACCTGACGGTCACCGAGGTCGGCCACGGGTACGTCCGTACCTCGCTGGTGGAGCCGGGGCCGGCCGTCCAGCCGGGCAGCGACCTGTTCTGGCTGGCCGAAGGGTACGCCTCGGCCACCGCGATCCGGGCGGTCACCGAGGCCACGGACATCGACCTGTCCGGACTCAGTGGCGAGGACTGGCGGCCCACCTGACCCTCTGGACCCGCCGACGGATCACGGCGGCAGCGCTGTCCGGCGCGAGCGGGTCACCCCGCCCGCCGCGACGGTCAGCCGCCCGGGAGCACCTCGGGCTCGGGCGTGGCGGCGGCACCGGCGAAGTACGGCTCCGGCGCGCCGAAGAGGCCGAGCAGGCCGGTCACCCAGAGCTGCCGGTGCACGAAGCGGCTCGGCTCGGTGACGGCGAGCTTCACCCCGCTCACCTCGGCGGTCTGGAAGCCGGCGACCATCGCGCTGATGCCGACGGAGTCGATGAAGGTGACCAGCCTCATGTTGAGCTCGATCCGCGTCGGGCGGCCCTTGGCCAGCACCTCGACAACGGCTTCGCGTACCTCGTACGCGGTGTCGACGTCGATCTCACCGCGCGGGGCGATCTCGATGACGCCACCGGGCAGGACGGACTTCACAATCGACAGGCTCACGCGAGCACCTCCACTCGCCCGTCTCCGGGCGCCTCATCAGTACGCGGGCCGCGACCGAGAGTATTCCTCCGACAGCCTCGGTCGCCACCCCCGGGGATGAGCAATTCGCGGACCAGGGCGCGGTAAGTCGCCTTTGTCCGGACTTTCTCCTCGCAAATGCCGAACGTCCGATCCCGGTTTCGGTGCGCTCCGCGGACCAAGGGTAGCTGGCGTCGACCGACGGGGTGTGCACCCGTCGATCCGGGCGCGCCCCGACCGGGGTGGCACAGCGGCCAGCCGGCCGTCGACCAGCGGGCTCAGCACCGTTGACCTGCGGTCCTGGCACCGTTGACCAGCGGGCCTAGCATCAGCCGGAGGACTGCTGGCGGCGACGAAAGGACCTATCGATGATCAAGAGGCTTCTCGGGCTGGCCGGCGTCGGCGCCCTGCTCGCCATGGTGCTGGCCTGCGGCTTCGGCGGCGCGGGGGACGACGACGATGACGATGACGACGACTTCGCCCGTGGTACCGCCGTGGTGACCCTGCGCTGATTTCGGGCCGTCCGGCCCAGAGGTTCCACCCCGCCCGGTGACGGTGCCGGCCCGATCGGCCGGTGATCGACGTCACCGGGCGGGTTTGCGTCCCCATCCGGTTGGGCACCTGGTGGGGACGGGCGGACCGCAGCCCCCGACCTGACACCGTGGTCCGATGTGGCCGCCGGTACCCGAGGGAGGTAACCAGGATGTTCGGATCCACACTGCTGGAACGCCGGAGCAGGCCCGAGCGGATCGCCGACCAGGCGTGGCGGCACCTGACATCCGCGGTCGACTCCGCCGGCACCAGCGTCCGCGACACCGCCCGGACCGCCCGCCACAGCGGCCTCACCTTGGCCGACGAGGCCGGTGACCTGGTCGGCTCGGCCGCCGAGGAGGCCCGCCGCCGAGCGGTACGCGCCTTCGACGCGCTCGCCGGACGCCGGCCCGCGCTGCCCTGGACGCTGCTCGTCGGGGCCGCCCTGGCCGGCGCGGCGATCGGCTGGGCGGCCGGAACGGCGGCCCGGGCCGTGGGCAGCCGGGGCGATCGGAACGTGGACGACATCGAGTTCGTCGACGTCGACAAGCCCAGCTCGCCGGCCGGCCTGGACGGCTGAGCCCGCCTCCCCCACCGAAGACGTCGAGCCCCCGGTCAACGGTGACCGGGGGCTCGAACGATTCCGGAGGCCGGCCCGTCCAGGGGCCGGCAGCCGGCAGGACCATCCCGCAGGCCGACAGCCGGCAGGACCTTCCGCCGGGCCGGCGGCTTGCCGGTCAGAAGGCGGTGATGTCGGCCGGGGCCCGCTCGGACCGGGACAACGCCCGCAGCACCGCCGGCTGCCCGTGCCGACGGGCCGACAGCCGGGCCAGCAGGGTGAACACCGGATCGATCACCTCGGCCGGCAACTCGGGGGTGTCCAGGCCGACGCTGACCGCCAGGTCGTCGGAGTGCACGGCGATCTCCAGCAGCCGGGTGACCAGGAAGTCGTCCAGGGTCAGCGACCAGCCCCCGGGCACCACCACCAACCGGTCGACCGGTGCCTCGGCCAGCACCCCGGCCACCTTCTCCAGCGTCTCCCCGGCCCGGGACAGCAGCGCGGCCGGGCCGGGCCCGGCCAGCTCGCCACCGATCCGGCGGACGACCACGCTGACCTCGTCGTCCAGCCCGGCGTCCAACCACGGCACCCGACCGAAGTGCTCCGCCAGACCGACCGGCGCGCCCGCCGGGACCGGCTGGTCGAGCATCGTCGGTACCCGGAGGATCTGGGCGGCCAGGTGACCGGCCAGCCCGCCCACCCGGAACTCGGCGAGCGCGCTCGGCTCGGCCCACCGCCGCGCCACGGCCGGCTCGCCGAGCAGGGCCAGCGCCGAGCGCGCCGCGGTGAGGTACGCCGTCCTGGTCTCGTTCATGCCCGCTCCTCCACCCGATGGAGATCACATCCTATCGATCCCCTCCGGTGCCCCCGGCCCCGCCGGTCGAGGCGGGGCCGGGGGCAGGCGGACTCAGCGGGAGTAGGAACAGGTGGGAGTGGGAGTGCCGGTGGCGCCGGGCACGCTCGCCAGGAAGCCGAAGGTGGTGCTCTGGCCGGTGGCGAGGAAGCCGTTGTAGTCGGCGTTGCGCACGGTCACGGCGCTCCCGGTCTGGGTGAGCTTGCCGCCCCAGATCTGGGTAAGCTTCTCACCGTTCGCGTACGTCCAGGTCACCGTCCAGCCGGTGATCGGAATGTCCTCGTAGTTACGTACGGTCACCTCGCCCTGGAACCCACCGGACCAGGAGCCGACCACCGTGTACGTGGCCCGGCAGCCGAGGATCGGGCCGGGGGTGGTGGGCGGCGGCGGACCGGTCGGGGTCGACGTCGGGGTCGGCGTGGGCGCGGTGGGGGTCGGGGTCGGGGTGGTGGGCGTCGGGGTGGGCGTGGTCGGGCTCGGCGTCGGGGTGGTCGGCGTGGGGGTCGGGTTGCCGCCCAGCCGGTCGGCGACCAGGATGCCCCGGCCGTTGGTGCCCAGGTACACCCGGCCGTAGACGCGCGGGTCACCGGTGATCGCGTCACCCGCGTTGCCGTACTGGTGCTGGTCGTCGTTGATCCGGACCCAGCTCGCGCCGACGTTGTCGGACCGGTGCACGCCGGGCTGGCCGCCGACCGTGCCGAACAGGTACAACGCCGGGTACGTCTGCCCGGGGGCGGCCTTGCCGAAGCCGACGCTGCCGGCGGCGCTCACCCCGGCCAGCTTGGTGAAGCTCGCCCCGGAGTCGGTGGAGCGCCACAGCCCGCCCTCACCGGCCAGCCACAGGTGGCCCTTCTGGCCGGGTACCGCCTTGAACCGGACGTTCCCGGTGGCCGGCAGGCCGGTCGCGGCCGAGGCGGTGAAGCTGACCCCGCCGTTGGTACTGACGTAGAGCCGGCCGCCGCTGAAGCCGTAGAAGACGTTCGGGTCGACCCGGTCGGACTCGACGGTCGCGTTGGCCGGGATGCCGGTCGAGGCGGTCCACGTGTTGCCGAAGCCGACCGAGTGGACGACCCGCTGGCCGGCGTCGCCCGGGGCCCAGACGAAGCGGCTGCCGTCGGCCGCCGCGGCGACCGTACCGCCGTTGTTGATCCCGCCGGGCTCGGTGCCCTGGAACCAGTTCGCGCCGCCGTCGGTGGAGAACGCGACGTGGCTGTCGTTGGGGCGGTCGGCATCGGTGAAGTTACCCGCCCGCACCATCACCGACGGGTTGGTCTCGGCGTAGTCCAGGCTGGTGGTGCTGGTGAAGACCGGCTGGGTGAACATCTTCGCCGGTACCGCGTTCAGGTCGGTGTGCCGGAACCCGCCGATGTCGCCCAGGGCGCTGATCAGCGGCGCGCCGGTCGGCGGGCTGACCAGGTCGAGCACGGCGGTCTCCTCCAGCCCCTTGACCATCGGCTTGATGGTGAACGTGCCGCCGGTGTCCCACTTCGTCAGCTCGGTGCTGCCGTAGATGGTCGCGCCGGTGCCGTACATGAACCGGTTCGAGTCGTGCGGGTCGATCTCCACCGACTCGTTCATCCAGCCCAGCTTCGGGGACTCCTCCGGCGGGGACGGGTTCACGCCGAAGTCCAGCCAGGGGGCCGAGCTGATGTCCATGGTGTACTTCTTGCTGCGGTTCGGGTAGCTGGTGAACTCCCAGATCCGGCTCCAGGTCGCCCCGCCGTCGGTGCTGCGCCAGAAGATCGCGTCCGGCCACCAGGAGATCTGGGTGGCGACCATCAGGGTGTTCGGGTTCTTCCGGTCGATGGTGAGTCCGCTGTAGCCGAAGTACGCGTCGGTGCTGCTGGACGGGATCGGGCTGATCTGCGTCCACGCCCCGGTGGCCCGGTTGAACTTCCAGACGTCGCCCTTCGCCCCGTCGTACGGGCCGCCGGTGTCGCTGGTGGCGATGTAGAGGTACCCGCCGACGTGGTCCACCACGCCCTTGTGGGCCAGGTAGCCGGTGGGCTGGCCGGGGATCCGCTCCCAGGTGGTGCCGCCGTTGGTGCTCCGGTACACCGGGTTCTGCTTGTCCGCCACACCGACGTAGACGGTCTGCGTGGCGCTGCCCGCCGTACCGGTGCTCTTGTCGAAGCTGACCCAGGTCAGGCCCTGGTTCTGGCTCTGGTAGCCGCTGGAGTCGTTGGGGTCGGCGACGTAGTTGCCGACGTTCGGGAAGGTGGTCACCTTGGCCCAGGTGACCCCGAAGTCGGTGCTGCGCCACAGGCCGTTGCCGCCCTCGGCGGCGTAGTAGACGATGCTGTTGCGGTTCGGGTCGACGGCCAGCCGCTCCCCCATGCCCCGGCCGGGCATGTTGCCGCCGTTCTTGAACGGCAGCTCGGTGGCCTGCCAGGTGGCGCCCTTGTCGGTGGAGCGCAGGATCGCGCCGTTGTTCGGGTCCCAGTCGTTGGTGTACATGCCGACCGCCGCGTAGAGCCGGTTGGTCTGCACCGGGTCGGTGGCGAGGCTGACCACGCCGTTCCAGCCCCACTTGTCGGCGCCCACCCAGTCCAGCAGCGGCGTCCAGGACTGGGTGGCCTGTTCCCAGCGGTACGCCCCGCCGATGTCGGTACGCGCGTAGATCAGGTTCTTCTCGGTGGGGTTGAAGACGATGCCGGGGACGAAGCCGCCACCGTCGATCCGGACGTTCTTCCAGGAGTACGGGTCGGCCGCGGCGGCGGTCGCCGTACCGGACGGGGCGGTGATCTGGACGGCCAGCAGGGCCGTGGTGGCGGCGAGCACGGCCACGGCCGCGCCGGCGATACTTCTCCGCATCACGCGGTTCCTCTCGGGGGTGACCCGGGCAGGGTCCGGGACGCCCGGCACACGGCGGCGAACGGCCGTGTCGGGCGGACGACGTGATCCGGGGAGCTGCCCTGGCTCCCCCCACCGGCGCGCTGGCTCCCGCTGCCGTGGAAGAACCTCACAGTATCCGTTCGGACCCCGAGTTCGGAAGGACTCCCAACTAAGTCGATGCTGAGCAGCCCTCTTCGATCAGCCCAGGTGGTACACGAAGCCGTCGCCGACCGGCTCCCGTCGGATACCCAGCCCGTCGATCGGCCGGGCCGCCACGTCCTGCCAGGGGGTGCCGACCGCGTACCCCGGCAGCACCACGACCGTCCGGATGCCGCGCTGCCGCAGGTACGCCACCGAGCCGGCGTCCGGGAAACTCAGGCTGGCCGCGCGGATCTCCGCCTGACTGGCCGGGACGAACGAGGCGAGCCCGTTGACCACCTGCGGGAAGCCGTCGGTGGACCAGAGCATCACGTGCAGCTCGCGGATGCCGTCGCTGGGCAGCACCAGCAGCGGACCGGAGACCCCGCGCAACGCCGCCGGCTGCTCCGGCACCGGCACGTGCGGGGTGCGGTTGACCCCCTCCAACAGCACCAGCAGCAACGGCAGCACCAGCAACGCCCGTCCCCACCGGGCGAAGCCCCGACCCTCGGTCGCCGCACCGTCCCCTTGCGTCGACGGGCCGTCCCCGGTCAGCGGCGCGCCGTCCCCGGTCGCCGTACCGTCCCCTTGCGACGCCGGGCCGTCCCCGGTGGCCGGCTGGTCGTCGGACGGCGTGGGCCCGGCCCCGGAGGGTGGCGTCGGCTCGGCCACCGATGACGGAGCCGGATCGGCCCCGGAGGGCTGAGCCGGATCGGCCCCGGAGGGCGGGGTACCGGGCCCGGTGGCGGGCTGGTCGCCGGTCGTGCGGGTCAGCGCGCCGGCGGCCAGCAGACCGAGCAGCAGGGTGGTCCAGAGCACCAGCCGACCGGGAGTACGGATGCCGTCCCAGCCCGGAGCGTGCTCGACCAGGGTGACGTAGCCCGGGTCACCGTCGCCGAGGAACCGGGTGCCCATGGCGAGCGCCCCGGTCACCAGCACCCCGGCCAGCAGCAGCAGCCGGTGCCGCAGCCGCCAGGCCGAGAAGGCCAGCCCGGCGCAGGCCAGCCCGAGCAGCACCACCCCCGGCAGCAGGGTCATCTCGTTCGGGAAGCCGAGCAGTTCCCGGGCGGCCGCGTGCCGCTCGCCCCACAGCCAGTTCTCCGGCGGCGCGGTCAGGAAGCCGCGCAACGGCGGGGAGAACATCTCGATGTGGGCCACCGTCCGCCGACCTTCGGGGTGACGTTCCACCACCTCGAAGTAGGGAGCGGCCATGAACAACGCCACCCCGGCGAAGAAGACCCCACCGGCCAGGTCGGCCAGGAGCAGCCCGCGCGGGAACGGCGGCCGGGACCGCCGCCGCCAGGTCGACCAGACGTAGCCGCCCGCCGCGGTCAGGCAGACCAACGCCAGCACGTACGCGAAGGGCAGGCCGACGCCGAAACCCAGGCTGATCTGCCAGGCGGCGACCAGCCAACCCGCCACCGCCCAGCCGGGACGGGCCCGCTCCGGGCGGTACCCGTACCGCAGCGACCAGCCGTGCCCCCGCGCCAGCATCGCCAGCGCCAGGGCGATCCCACCGATGCTGAGCACGTGCAGGTGCCCGGCCTGGGCCAGCTTCCACGGGGCGTACGCGAAGGCCGCCCCGGCCACCGCCGAGCCGGCCCGGCCCGCCCCCAACTGCCGGGCCAGCACGTACGCCCCGACGAACGCCAGGGCGTGCACCAGCACGTACAGCAGGTTGTAGCGGACCACGGCGGCCACCGGCCCGTCCCCGACCAGGCCCGTCGGGGCGTAGCCCAGCAGCGTGTCCGAGTAGGCGTAGGTGTACGGCTCGGGGTAGAACGTGTTCGAGTGCCACAGGCTGGTGGGGTCGGTGAGCAGCGCGTGGCCGCCCCAGGCCACCTGCCACGCCTGCAACGTCGGGTCACCGGTGTCCTGCGGGATGGTGCCGGTCAGGTCGGCCAGGGTGGGCCAGGTCAGCACCGCCGCCAACAGCAGCGACCCGAGCACCACCAGGGTCCACTCGTGCCGTGCCAGCCGCAGCAGCAGCAGCGTCCACCCGGGCCCGGTCCGCTCCGGGGTGCCCGGAGTGGGGGCCGCGGTCTCCGTCTCGGTGCTCATCGCCCGCCCTCGTCGCCGTCGGTGACGCGATCGATCCAGATCGTGCCGCACGGCGGGCCGGCTGTCACCCCCGTCCCATCCGGGTGAGGTCGGTTCACCCCCTCTGCCGGCAGCGTCGTTCCCGACGACGGCGGCGGTCCCTGGCCCCGGCGGTGCCTTCCCGCCCTGCTGAGGCGGCATCGCAACGCCACGAAGCGAAGGGTCGCAGCACTACGGGCCGCCGGTGCCGCAGCACTACGGGCCGACGGTGCCGTAGCACTACGAACCGGCGGTGCCGCAGCACCACGACGAGCCTTCGGGAGGAGCCGTGCGCAGTACGACGATCGTCCGTACCGACCGGGACGTCCGGGCCGACGTGCTGGACGAACTGGCCGCGGAACCCCGGATCCGACCGGCCGGGGTCGACGTGACCGTGGACGAGGGCGTGGTGGCCCTGCGCGGCCGGGTGGCGGACCACCCGGCCCGGTGGGCCGCCGAACGGGCCGCCCACCGGGTCCCCCGGGTCCGGGCGGTCGCCAACGATCTCGTGGTCCGGCCGCCCGGTCGGCCCGCCACCGGGCCGGTCGACCCGCCCCGGCCGGCCGGACCCACCGATCCGGAACTCGCCGCCGCCGTCGTACACGCCCTGGAGTGGGAGGCGTTCGTGCCGCCGGGCCGGTTGGCGGTGACCGTCAGCGGAGGCTGGGTGGCCCTGCGCGGTCGGGTCGAGTGGGAGTACCAGCGGCGGGCCGCCGGGTGGGCGGTGGGTCGGCTGCCGGGCGTACGCGGGGTCAGCGACCGGATCATGGTGCGACCCTGACCAGCCGGAGCGGGCACCACCCGGGCGGGAAACCACCGCGCGGAAGACCACCGTGCGGGAGACCACCCGGGCGGGAAACCACCCGGGCCGGGTGAGCCGGCCTCACCCCGACCGGCGACACGCTGGGCCCATTGACCGGGCCACCGTTGCGGCGTACCGACCGGTGCGCCGGGCACGGTGGCCCGGTCCGAGCCGGGAGGGGGTGAGCGGCCGGATGAGCACGCCGCTCCAGGTCACCGTGGCCCGCCTGCGGGTGCCGGTCACCGAGGCCGACCACGTTCGCGGGCCGGTGGACGCGCCGGTGACCCTGGTCGAGTACGCCGACTTCCAGTGCGCCCACTGCGGCGCGGCGTACCGGAACCTGCGCGAGGTGCTGCGTCAGCGGGCCGAGCTGGTCCGGCTGGTCTACCGGCACTTCCCGATCACCAACGTGCACCCGTACGCGGAGGCCGCCGCCCAGATCGCCGAGGCGGCCGGCCGGCGGGGCCGGTTCTGGGACATGCACGACTGGCTGTACGAGCACCAGGACCAGCTGGATCCGGTGCACCTGTCGGTCGGGGTGGAGCAGCTCGGTCTCTCCGCCGACGACGTGGGCACCGAGGTCGAGGGGGAGGTGCACGCCGACCGGGTCCGGCAGGACTTCGTCGGCGGGATCCGCAGCGGGGTGACCGGGGTGCCCGCGCTCTTCGTCGACGAGGTCTGCCACGAGGGCGGGTACGCCCTGGCGGACCTGCTCGCCGCCGTCGACCAGGCCGCCGACACCTGACCCCGGGCCGCCGACACCCGACCCCGCTGTCAGAGCAGGTGGAGTTCCCGGGCCCGCCGGACGGCCTCCCGGCGGCGGGTGGCGTCGAGCTTGCGGTAGATGTTCCGCACGTGCGTCTTGACGGTGTTCACCGACAGGGACAGCTCGCTGGCGATCTCCACGTTGGACAGGATGCTCTGGAGGTACCGCAGCACGGTCAGCTCCCGTTCGGTGAGCGGCTCGGTGAGCTGCCCGGCGAACCGGTCGCCCGGTCCGTGGTCCGCCCCACCGGCCGACCGCCCGCCACCGGCACCGTGCCCCGGGTCGGTGTCGTGCAGCAGTTCCGCCACGAACGGCCAGTACGCGGTGCCGGAGTCCAGGTGTTCGGCGAGCACCTCCCGGACGGCCGGTTCGGCGTGGGTGAAGACCCGGCGGTGCCCCTCCGGGCCGGCCAGCTCCAGTACCCGTTCCAGCAGCCGCCCGGCCCGGCGCGGGTCGCCGGCCTGCCGGGCGAGCAGGACGTCCAGCAGGCCGGCGTCGAGGCGTACCGGCAGCGGCCAGGACCCGGCGGTGGGCGCGTCCCAGGCGGGCAGGGCGGCAGCGGCGGCGCGCGGGTCGCCGGCCCGCAGCTCCACCCGGGCGTACGCCACGGCCGGTTCGGGCCGGTCGACGGACGGACGCAGCAGGTCCCGCGCGGTGGTCAGGTCGCCGTGGGCGGCGTCCAGCTCCGCCTCGGCGGCCAGCAGGCGGTCGGTCACCTCGGGCCCACCGGCCCCCGGGTGGGACGGCTCGGTCGCCTCGTGCCGACGGGCACCGGCATGGGACGGCTCGGTCGTCTCCTGCCGACCGGCACCGGCATGGGACGGCTCGGTCGTCTCCTGCCGACCGGCACCGACGGTGGTCGGCGAGCTGGGTGACTGCCCGGCGTGGGACGGGGACGCGCCGGGGATCAGCGGCCGGCTCTCCCGTGCCTGCGCCAGCAGCCGGTGCGCGCCGGCCAGGTCACCCCGCTCCCGCAGCAGGTGGGCCCGGCAGTACGCGGCCATCGCCACCGGCACCGGGCCCGCCCCGGGAAGATCCACCCGCGACAGGTACGCCTCGGCCTCCCCGGGCCGGTCGCGGTACAGCGCCACCAGCGCCAACGCCAGGTACGCATGGCCCCGGTCGCCGGGTGCGGCGGCCCCGCCGAGGGTCTCCCCGGCGGCCAGCTCGGCGTCCCGCAGGTCGCCCCACCACGCCGCCGCCAGCGCGGCCCGGCTCCGGCAGACCAGCTCGGTACCTGACCGGCCGGCCTCCCGGGCCGTCCCGGCCAGCCGGCGGAGCTGGCTGCCGGCCCGGTACGGGTGCCCCTCGGCCAGGTCGGCGAGCGCCTCGGCGGTGTCGGCGACGAGGTGCACGTCGGCGCGGTCCCGGGCGCTGGAGCGGGGATCGTCGGCGGGGCCGACGGGTGGGGTGCCCGGGGTGTCCCGGAGGCGGGCGACGGCAGCGGGCGGGCCGTCCAGGGTGGCCCGGAGGCGGGCCACGGCGGCGCGTACCCCGGTGTGGTCGCCGGCGAGCCGGGCCAGCGTGATCTCCAGCGCGGTGGCGAGCCGGCGGAACCGGTCCCGCCGGGGCACGGGCAGCGGGCGGGCCGCGGCGACCGCGTGCCGCAGGTGGCCGGTGGCCGTCCCGTGGTCCCCGGCGGCGGCCCGTTCGACGGCGAGCGCGAGCCCCAGTTCCGGGTCCCGGGCCAGCCGCTCCGCCGGCGGGCCGGCCGGCGGTGGGCCGGGTTCGCGGCCGGCCGGACCCGGGCCCGGGTCGTACGGGACCAGTTCCGGCCACTCGGTCAGGACCAGCCCGGTCGCCCGGTCCCATTCACCGGCGGCGAGCGCGTGCCGTAGCGCCTCGGCGGGACGACCGTGGTCGGCGTACCAGCCGGCGGCCCGGCGGTGCAGCTCCCGCAGCTCGTCGGCGGGCTGCCGGGCGAGGTCGGCCCGGAGCAGGTCGGTCAGCATCCGCTGGCAGCGGTACCAGCCCGGACGCAGGTCGTCGGGACGGACGAACCCGCAGCCCCGCACCAGCCCGGCAAGTACGCCGTCGGCACCGGGCCGCCCGGTCAGCGCGTCGGCCAGTTCCCCGCAGACCGCCTCGGTGACGGCGCTGCGGCGCAGCAGGTCCGTCTCCTCGTCGGTCAGCGCGGCGAGCACCTCGTCCCGCAGGTAGTCGGCGACGTCCGGCTCGTCCCCGGCGTACCGCTCGACGAGCCGGGCCGGGTCGGTGGCGGCGCGCGCGGCCAACGCGGCGAACCGCAGGCCGGCCGGCCAGCCACCGGTGCGGGCCCGCAGCGCCGGCACCGCCGCCGGGGGCACGGCCACCCCGTGCGCGGTCAGCAGGTCGGCCACCTCGTCGGTGGTGAAGGCGAGGTCGTCGGCGTCCAGCCCGGTCAGTTCACCGCGCAGCCGCCAGTGGTGCAGGGGCAGCGCCGGGTCGGTACGCGCCGCGACAACCAGCCGCAGGCGTCCGCCACCGTGCCGGAGCAGGAACTCCAGACCGGCCAGGTCCGCCGGGTCGGTGATCCGGTGCAGGTCGTCGAGGACCAGCACCACCGGCCGGTCCCGGTCGGCGAGCGTGGCGGCCAGCCGTTCCAGCCGCTCGGCCGGCCGGTCCGGTGCGATCGGGGGCATATGGCCGCTTTCGTCGGTATCATCCGGCGGGACGAGCGCGGCGGCCAGGTACGACCAGAGCCGCTCCCCGGTGTCGCCCACCTCGACCGACAGCCAGGCCGGGTCGCCGGCCCGCCCGGCGGCGCGGACCCACGCGGCGAGCAGGGTGGTCTTGCCCCAGCCGGCCGGGGCACGGACCAGGGTGACCGGTCCCCCGACGCCCTCGTCCAGCAGGTGCAGGAGCCGGGGGCGCAGCACCAACGGCTCGGGCGGACCGGGCACGGTCAACCGGGACGCCAGCAGCGGCGGCCCGCCGGACCGCGTCCCGTTCGACCCCTGCGCCATCCGTCCGTCCTCCCCCACGTCCCAGGTCCGCCGACCCACGTCCAGGTCTGCCGCTCCCCGTCTGCTGGGTCCGGGCGCCGTGACCCCTCGCCGTCGCGGCGGGCGGTTACCCGGCCCGACGCCGTTCACCCCTTCCGGGGGAACCGGGGTCACCCGGGATTCGCCGACAGTCGTTCGCGGGGGCTCCGGCCGACGGGCCCCGGTAGAGCGGGGCTCCGGCCGACTGGTCCCCGCAGAGCGGGAACTCCGGCCGACGGGTCCGGAGCGCACGCCGGGAGGCAGGTGGTGGAGGTGGTACGCGGGAGACGGGCGGTGCGGACGGGGCGCTGGCAGGTGGTCACCGTGGACCGGCCGCCGGACGTGGTGCTGCCCGACGGTCGGCTGCCGGAGCCACTGGCCCGGCTCGGTGCCGGCGTCCAGGTGGACCTGCGTCCGGCCCCGGGCGGCCGGGGCACCGAGCTGGCCGCCCGCGCCCCGGACGGGGTGTTCGCCGGGATGGCGGCCCACCTGGTCGGCGACGATCCCGACCTGCTGCTGCGCCGGGTGCTGCGGGAGGTACGGCAGGTGATCGAGACCGGTGAGGCGCTCCGCCCCGACCGCCCCGACCGGGAACGATCCGCCCCGGACCGGCCCGCCCCGGAGCGGCTGGAGCTGGCGCGGCCGGAGCCGGCGGGGCCGGAGCGACCGGGCCTGGCGGGGCCGGGGCTGGCGGGGCCGGAGCCAGGGCGACCGGACGCGGCCACCGGGCGGTGGTGGGAGGAGGTGCCGGATTGAGGGCGCTCTGCGCGACCGGTGACGGCGGGCTGGCCGTCCGGGAGGTACCCGACCCGGAGCTGCGCAACGGCCACGACGTGATCGTGCGGGTACGGCAGAGCGTCACCTGCGGCGGCGACCTGCACCTGCTCGACAGCGGGGCGCTGCGCCCGGGGGACGTGCTCGGCCACGAGTTCCTCGGCGAGGTGGTGGAGGTGGGGCCGCGGGTACGCCGGCACCGGGTCGGCGACCGGGTGGTGGTCGCCTCGGTGGTGGCCTGCGGCCGGTGCTGGCACTGCCGGCAGGGGTGGTACTCCTGCTGCGACAACGGCACCGTCGAGCCTCCGGTGGACGAGGCGGCCTGGGGGCAGACGCCGGCCGGCTGCTACGGCCACCCGTCGGCCAGCGGCGGGTTCGCCGGCAGCCACGCCGAGTACGTGCGGGTGCCGTACGCCGACGTGGGCGCGTTCCGGGTGCCGGACGGAGTCGACGACGACCGGGCGGTGTTCGCCTCGGACGCCGTACCGACCGCCTGGGCCGGGGTGGAGCTGGGCGGCGTACGCCCGGGGGACGTGGTGGCGGTCTGGGGCGCGGGGGCGGTCGGGCAGCTCACCGCGCGGGCGGCGGTGCTGCACGGCGCGGCCCGGGTGGTGGTGGTCGACCGGTACGACGACCGGCTGGACATGGTGGCCCGGCACGTCGGCGTGGACACGCTCAACTACCGGCGGGCCGACGTGCCGGCCGAACT
Source organism: Micromonospora cathayae (assembly GCF_028993575.1). NCBI lineage: Bacteria > Bacillati > Actinomycetota > Actinomycetes > Micromonosporales > Micromonosporaceae > Micromonospora > Micromonospora cathayae. Next base: position 6,852,462 of record NZ_CP118615.1, read on the forward strand.
GGTCGAACGCAGCGGCGGACGCGGCCCGGACGTGTGCGTCGAGGCGGCCGGGAGCCTCGACGGCTCCCGCTGGCTCGCCGACCGGCTGCCCGACCGGCTGCGCGGCACGCCCCGCACCCCGCTGGCGCTGCGCGAGGCGGTGCACGCCTGCCGCAAGGGCGGGACGGTGGTGGTGCTGGGTGAGGTGACCGGGTTCGTGGACACCTTCCCGGCCGGCGCGGTGGTGCGGAAGGGGCTGAGCGTGCGCGGTGGGCGACCGCACGGCCCCCGGTACATTCCGGCGCTGTTGGACCGGATGGCCCGCGACGAACTACGCACCGAGCACCTCGCCACGCACCGGTTCCCGCTCCGGGAGGGGGCCGCCGGGTACGCGCTGTTCCGGAACCGGGCCGACGGCTGCGTCCGGGTGGTGCTCACGCCCGACTGAGCGGGCCGCGCACAACCCGACGCAACGGCTGGCGCACACCCCGACTCCGCGGCTGGCGCCAACCCCGACGGCGCGGGTGGCGCGCACCCCATCCGCGCCCGCTGGGCCGCCGGCCCGGTGCGGCGGCGGTCCGGGTGGCAGACTCGTCGGATGCCCGACCATCGCGCGTACGACCTCGTCCTGTTCGGCGCGACCGGCTTCACCGGCGCGCTGACCGCCGACTACCTCGCCCGGCACGCCCCGGCCGGGCTCCGCTGGGCGCTCGCCGGCCGCAACCCGGAGAAGCTGGCGAAGGTACGCGACCGGCTCGCCGCCGTCGACCCGGCGCTGGCCGGGCTGCCGCTGCTGACCGCCGATGCCACCGACCCGGAGTCGCTGCGCGCGGTCGCCGAGGGCAGCCGGGTGGTGGTCAGCACCGTCGGCCCCTACCTGCGGTACGGGGAGCCGTTGGTCGCCGCCTGCGCCCGCGCCGGCACCGACTACCTGGACATCACCGGGGAACCGGAGTTCGTGGACCTGATGTACCTGCGGCACCACGCCGAGGCGGCCCGTACCGGGGCCCGGCTGGTGCACACCTGCGGTTTCGACTCGGTCCCGTACGACCTGGGGGTGTGGTTCACACTCAAGCACCTGCCCACCGACGGTCCGGTGACCGTGGACGGGTACGTGCGGGCCGGTGGGCGGTTCTCCGCGGGGACGTACCACTCGGCGCTGACCGCGTTCGAACGGTCGGGTCAGATGAGCCGGGTGGCCCGGGAGCGTCGGGCCGCCGAGCCCCGGCCGGCGGGTCGCCGGGTCCGGGCCGTACCGGGCCGGGTCGGTCGCTCGGCGGAGCTGGGCATGTGGGTGGCCCCGCTGGCCACCGTCGACCCGCAGGTGGTCCGCCGGTCGGCGCTGGCCCGCCCGGAGTACGGCCCGGACTTCACCTACCGGCATTTCGCGGCGGTCAAGCGGCTGCCGACGATGCTGGCGGCCGGGGCCGGGTTGACCGCCCTGATCGGGCTGGCGAAGGTCCCGCCGGCCCGACGATGGTTGTACGGGCGGCTCACCGCCGGGCAGGGGCCGACCGCCGAGCAGCGCGCGAAGGGCTGGTTCCGGGTCCGGTTCGTCGGCACCGGCGGCGGCCGGCGGGTGGTCACCGAGGTCTCCGGCGGCGACCCCGGCTACGACGAGACCGCGAAGATGCTCGCCGAGGCGGCGCTCTGCCTGGTGTACGACGACCTGCCGGCCACCTCCGGGCAGGTCACCCCGGTCACCGCGATGGGTGACGCGCTGCTGGACCGGCTGGTCCGGGCCGGCATCACCTTCCGGGTGGTGGACGGCGCCGGAGGGGACCCGGACCGGGCCGGAGGGGACCCGGACGGCGCCGGCCGGGAGCGGCCGGGACCGCCGCCGGTGGCGGCTTGACCCTCGACCAGGTCGAGCCACCAGCATCGGTACCCGTGGAGAGGGAACCGCTCAGCATCGGCGAACTGGCCCGGATCAGTGGCCTGACGGTCAGCGCGCTGCGCTTCTACGACCGGAACCGGATCCTGGTGCCGGCGTGGGTGGACGCGCACACCGGCTACCGCTGGTACACCGCCGACCAGGTGCGGGCCGCCCGACTGGTGGCCGGGCTGCGCCGGGTGGGGATGCCGCTGGCCGGCATCACCGCCGCGGTCCGCGCCGAGCCGGCGGTGGTGCGGGCGCTGCTCGACGCGCACCTGCGTCGACTGGAGGACGGGCTCGCCGACGCCCGCCGTGAACTCTCCCGGATCCGTGCCCTGCTCGATCACGAGGAGACCGTCATGACCACCCGTATCTCCCTGCCCCGCACCGACCTGGCCGCCGCGTTCGGGGCGGTCCGGTTCGCCGTCGGGGCCGACCCGGAGCTGCCACAGCTCGCCACCGTCCTGATCGACGTGGACGTGGACACGGTGACCCTGGTCGCCACCGACCGGCACCGGATGGCGGTGGCCGGGGCCGCCGCCACCGTCACCGGCCCGCCGGTGCGGGTGCCGGTGCCGGTGGAGCTGGCCGACCGGCTCCGGGAACTGCTCACCTCGGCGACGGCCGGGGCCGCGACGCTGACCGTGTCGGCCGACGGGCTCACCCTCGCCGTCGGCGACGCCGAGGTCACCGGCCGGACGGTCGAGGTGGACTACCCGGACCACCGCCGGCTGGTCGGGGCCGTCACCACCAGCCGCTCGGCCACCGTACGGGTGGACGCGCTGCGGGCCGCGCTGACCGGCGCGCCCACCGTGGTCCGTGAGCACGACGGCGTCCGGTACGACGTCACGGTGCTCAGCGTGGACGACCGGGGTGCCGTCGCGGTGGTCGGCGACGAGCCGGCCGACGGGGCGGCCCTGCGGGTCGGGGTCAACCGGGAGTTCCTGCTCGACGCGCTGGACGCCGGTGACCGGGGCCAGTTGGTGCTGGAACTGGACGGCCCGATCACCCCGCTGCTGGTGCGCCGCCCCGACGACGAGCGCACCTTCTCCCTGCTGATGCCGATCAAGCTGTAGGCCGGCGCGGTGCCGGGCGGGCGGTCCGCTGTCCGCCCGTCCGTCCGCCCCGTCCCGCGCCGGTCCCGGGGCGCGCCGGTCCGGTACGGCGTGCGACGGTAGGATTCGCTGGATCTAGCCGACTTCCCGGACGGAGCGTACGGAGCAGCATGCTCGACATGGACTTGATCCGGAAGGATCGGGAGACGGTGGCGGCCGCGCTCGCCAAGCGACTCGATCCGGCCGAGGTCACCCGCGCCCTCGACGAGATCCAGCAGCTCGACCAGGCCCGACGTGCCCTGATCAGTGAGATCGACGCCGACCGGCAACGCCGCAAGGCCGAGGCGCGGGCGTACGCGGCAGCCAAGCGTGCCGGCACCGAGCCCGAGGTGGCCGCGCCCGAGCCGGGCCGCAAGCAGCTCGCCGAGCTGGAGGCCGAGCTGGACGAGGTGCAGTCCCGGCTGCGTACCCGGATGAGCGAGCTGCCCAACCTGCCCGCCGACGACGTGGTGGCCGGCGGCAAGGAGGCCAACCGGGTGGTGCGGGTCTTCGGTGAGCAGCCGAAGATCGAGCAGGTCCGCGACCACGTGGAGCTGTCCCGGGCGCTCGGTCTGGTCGACCACGAGCGCGGGGTGAAGCTCGGCGGCTCCGGCTTCTGGATGTACACCGGCCTGGGCGCCCGGCTGGAGTGGGCGCTGGTCAACTGGCTGATCGAGCGCAACATCGAGGCCGGGTACGAATTCCTCCTCCCGCCGCACCTGCTGCTGGACACCGCCGGTTTCGCCGCCGGTCAGTTCCCGAAGTTCTACGACGACGTCTACCACCTCGACCGGCAGTCCGCCCCGCGCGGGCAGTTCCTGCTGCCCACGGCGGAGACGGCGATCCTCGGGGCGTACCAGGACGAGATCCTGGACCCGGCGAAGCTGCCCCTGAAGGCGTTCGCGTACACCCCCTGCTACCGGCGCGAGGCGGCCGGCTCGCACTCCGACGAGCGCGGCACCGTCCGGGGCCACCAGTTCAACAAGGTGGAGATCTTCCAGTTCACCCTGCCCGAGCAGGCCGACGCGGCGCTGACCGCGATGGTCGCGCACGTGGAGGGCCTGGTCGAGGCGCTGGGTCTGCACCACCAGACCAGCCTGCTCGCCGCCGGGGACGCCAGCGCGTCGATGCGCAAGACCCTCGACATCGAGGTGTGGATGCCGAGCACCGGCAAGTACAAGGAGGTCTCGTCGGTCTCCTGGGCCGGTGACTACCAGGCCCGCCGGGCCGCCATCCGGTACAAGGAGCCCGGCGGCAAGCAGACCCGGTTCGTGCACACGCTCAACGGGTCGGCGCTGGCCACCAGCCGGCTGTTCCCGGCGATCCTGGAGCAGTTCCAGCAGTCGGACGGTTCGGTGCTGGTGCCCGAGGTGCTCCAGGCCAAGCTCGGCACCGACCGCCTGGTCCCGCCCGGCCGCTGACCCGTACCGTTCGGTCGACGGGCCCCTGCCTCGGCAGGGGCCCGTCGACGTAGGCGGCCCGGCTGGGCGTGTGCCAACTCGAGCCTGTCGGGTCGGTAGTCGGCGTTCGGGCTGGCGGGGCCGACGCCCGGCTCGCTCCAGAACCGGGTGCTACCGCCTACGGTGTGGATCGCGCTCCCGCTTTCTGGGCGGATCAGCTACCCGACACGCCGAGCCGATCACACCTCAGGCAGCCAAACAGTCGCGTCCGGCCCCTTTCGCCTCGCCTCACGCCTTGAGGCGGAGGGCGAGTTCCGGGCAGACCTTGACCGCCTTGCGCGCGCCGTCCTGCAACCAGGTGGGCACGGGCGTTACCGGGAACACCGGGAAGCCGTTGCCGTCCAGCCGGATGAACTCCGGTACGACGTGGGCGCAGAGGCCGTGCCCGTCGCAGCGCGACCAGTCGACGGTGAGGGTGCGCGGGGCCGGGTCCGGGTCTCCGGGCAGGCCCAGCACACCTCTGACCCGGCGTCCGCACCCCTCGCCGGTGGCGTGTCGGGTGAGGTCGTCGGCGAACACCTCCAGCGCCGAGACGGCGAACCGGGCCGTACCGTCGGGGTGGCTGCACGCGCCGCGTCCCTTGACCACCCCGGCGGCGGCCCGGACGACGTCCGGCGCGGCGCTGCCGGCGACCGCGAGGTCGACGGCGCGGGCCAGGTCGGGCAGGCCCATCCGGCACGGGCCGCACTGGCCGGCGGACTCCCCGGCCAGGTAGCGGACCACCTGGGCGGCCTCGCCGAGCGGGCAGGTGTCCGTGCCGAGCGGGACGATGATGCCCGCGCCGAGGGTGCCGCCGACCGCGTCGAGCCCGGCGCGGGAGACCTCGGCCCGGTCCGCCGCCGCCGCGCTGATCCACCTGCCGTGGTAGCCGCCGGTCAGCACGCCCGGCCCGGTGGGCACCTCGCACAGGTCGAGGATGTCGCGCAGCGGGGTGCCGGCGGCACACTCCACCACGGCCGGGCGGGCCGCCGCGCCGGTCACCGTGAGCAGTACGGTGCCGGGCTCGTCGGCGGTGCCGAGTTCGGCGTACCCGTACGGGCCGAGCCGGGCGGCCACGGCGAGCTGCGCGTACGTCTCCGCGTTGGACAGCAGGGTGGGCAGGCCGTGCACGCCTGCGTCACTGGAGCGGCGCTTCTGCCCGGGTGGGATGTGCGGCAGCCCGTTGATGCCCTGCACCAGCGCACCGCCCTCGCCGGAGATGAACCGGTGCGGTACGGCCACCACGCTGGTCGGTACCGGCATCCGCCGTTCGGCGAGCGCGTCGGTGAGCGACTCCTCGCCGACCCCGTCGTCGGCGATCCCGAGGACGATCTCGTCGGCGTCCAGCGCGTACGCGGCCAGCGCCGCACCGTCCAGCACCAGGTGGGGTGCCCGGGTGAGCAGCACCTTGTCCTTCCAGCTCGCCGGTTCACCCTCGGTGGCGTTGACCACCACCACGGCCGGCAGGTCCTGCCGTTCGCTGGATTCGAGCACCGCACGCAGTTTGCGGGCGAACGGGAAACCCGCGCCGCCCCGGCCCCGCAGGATGATCTCCTCGGCCAGCCGCAGGAGCTGGTCGGCCTCCATCGGGGCGAGTGGTCCGTGTACGTCGTCGTGGGCGTCCCGGTCGAGGCGACCGTACTCGGCGAAGCCGGCGGTGAGTCGGGGTTCGCCGAGGCAGGCGACCGGGGGCACGGTCCGCCGGGTCACTTCGCCTCACCCCGCAGTCCCGCCCAGTACGCCCCGTCGACGGCGTCGGCGTGGGCCCGCCGTCGCCGTGCCGACCGGCTCTCGCCGGCGGCCCGGCGGGCCCGGCGGGCGGCCAGGTCGACCAGGGTGGGGGTGTCGTCGGGCGGCAGTGGCGTGTCGTCGGGGACGTACCGGGCGGGCGGTCGCCAGTAGTCGGTGACCAGGTCGGGCGCGTCCTCGTCGGCGCTGTGCCGGCCACCGACGGAAAAGCTGCCAGCGGCGGAAAGGCTGCCGGCGGCGGGAACGCCGTCGCCGGCGAAGCCGCTGGTGCCGGCGGAGGCATTGCCACCGATGGAGACACTGCCGGTGCCGGTGCTGTCGCGCCCGGCCCAGCGGGTGGGGCTGTCCCAGGGGGCCTCGGCTTCGCTCACCCGATCCGGCCGGCCGTGCTCCGGTACCGCGTGCCGTGCGGCGGCCGGGGGCGACGCTACCCGGCGGCGACGGCCGACCGCCTCCCGCGCCGGTTCCGGCACCGGTTCGAAGGTCGGGGTCCGCAACGGGCCGTCGGTCGCCTCCTCGGCGCGCCGGCGACGACGGCCGACTGCGCCCATGCCGGCCACCGTGCCGGGCGGCGGGACGACGGGGACGGCGAACCGCCTGGACCGACGGTCCGCGCGGTCCGTGGACCGGTCGTCCCCGGCGACCCGCTCCGACCGGCCACGGTCCGCGGTGACCCGCTCCGACCGGCCACGCTCGGTGGTGACGCGCTCCGCGCGGCGGCCGGACACCGGGTCGCGGTCGGCGGGTCGGCCGGACGCGGTGACGCGTCCCGCGCGGCGACCGGAGGCCGGGGCGGGATGCTCGGTCCAGTCGGCGGTACGGCGGACCGACCGGCCCCGGGCCGGGGCGGTGGCCGGGTCCGCGCCGCGACGGCGGGTGAGCCGGACGCGCAGGGAGGCCCGTTCGTCGGCGCGGCCGGCGACGGCCCGGGTCGGCGCGGTGTGCTGGGCCCGCTCCCGGCGGCGGCGTCCCAGGCTGACCGAGAGGCGTACCAGCAGGGCCACCACCACCAGCAGCACGCAGGCGAGGTAGCTCACGGTCACCCAGGTGGCCGGTGGGCGGCCGGCACCCAGGCCGTGCAGTAGGGAGAACGGCCAGGACAGGTAGGCGGTGGCATGCAACGAACGCCACAGCCACTTCGGGCCCACCCCGGCGAACCGGGCCCGGACCAGGCCGGTCCAGAGCACACTGACCATGAGCAGGGCGGCGACCGTGCCGAGTCCGACGTAGAGTCCCCGGCCGCCGAGGAACGGTACGGCCGCGTCGGTGGCCGCGGCCCGCCCGGTGGCGATCTTGGTGAGCACGTGCAGGACCAGCCCGGAGACCCCGATGATGCCGGTGGTGCGGTGCGCGGACTGCATCAGCACCCGGTGCGGGACGAGCAGCACCAACCGGTCGGTGGCGAGCAGTCCGAGCAGCACGGTGAGGCTCAGCGCCACCAGGGTGACGACGCCGGCGTAGAACTCGGTGAAGAAGAAGAGGTACGTGTACGCCGTCCGGCCGGCCCCGGTGAGCATGCCACCGGCCCAGGCGGCGGCGAGCACCGAGGCCGCCAACAGGGTCAGGGCCGGGCCGGACCGGTTCGGCGTGCCCCGGCTGGTACGCCTGATCCGGACGTTGTCGGCGCGCCGCTTCTGCTCTGCCCGGGCCATACGCTCCTCGATCGTCTCGCGGCGGTGCCCGCCGGCCGACCTGCTCCCCCATCGAGTACGGCTGGGCACGCCGATCGGATCAGCGCGATCCGGAATTTTCTTCGTGGTCGTACCGGAGGGCACGACGGGCACGGACGGCACGGCGCGTTCGTTCGGGGTCTGGCGGGGCCGGAAGTCCTTGCACGGTGCGCATCCATCCCCACCAGCAGTGACGTATTTCTATCCGTTGACAGTCGCTGCAACGCGCTTGTAACCTTTCAGCAACTTTCAGGACCTCCTGCAAGAAGGCGGCACCCTGGGGTTTCCCTGGCGCACCTGTCCGTCCCCCGAACCCCCCGTCAGGAGTACAGATGCTTCGACGTCGAAACCGTTCGGCGATGCTGGCCGTGGGCCTGCTCGCCGGTCTGCTCGCACCGGTGACCGTGGCGACACCCCCCGCCACCGCCGCCCCCGCCGGCACCAAGAAGGTCATCGCCAACCTCTTCGAGTGGAACTGGCCCTCCGTCGCCAGCGAGTGCACCAACGTGCTGGGCCCGAAGGGCTACGGCTACGTCCAGGTCTCCCCGCCCCAGGAGCACGTCCGGGGCAACCAGTGGTGGCTGGCCTACCAGCCGGTCAGCTACCGGATCGAGTCACGCAAGGGCACCCGCGCGCAGTTCCAGTCCATGGTGAACACCTGCCACGCCGCCGGGGTCAAGGTGATCGTGGACGCGGTGGTCAACCACATGTCCGGCCAGGACGCCGGAGGCACCGGCTGGGCCGGTTCGTCGTACGGGCACTACAACTACCCGGGCATCTACCAGTCGCAGGACTTCCACTACTGCGGCACCTCCGGCAACGAGATCCAGAGCTACAACGACCGGTGGCAGGTGCAGAACTGCGAACTGGTCAACCTCGCCGACCTGAAGACCGAGTCGGACTACGTCCGGACCCGGCTCGCCACGTACCTGAACGACCTGCTCTCCCTCGGCGTGGACGGCTTCCGGATGGACGCCAGCAAGCACATGCCGGCCGCCGACATCGCCGCCATCAAGGGCAAGCTCTCCCGCTCGGCGTACATCGTGCAGGAGGTCATCTACGGCGCGGGTGAGCCGATCGGGCCGGGCGAGTACACCGGCAACGGCGACGTGCACGAGTTCCGGTACGGCAAGGACCTGGCCCGGGTGTTCCGCTCGGAGCGGCTGGCGTACCTGAAGAACTTCGGCGAGGGCTGGGGGCACCTGCCCAGCGGCGTGTCGTCGGTCTTCGTGGACAACCACGACACCCAGCGGGACGTCGGCGGGGTGCTCACCTACAAGGACCGGGGCATCTACGCGCTCGCCAACGCCTTCATGCTGGCCTGGCCGTACGGGTCGCCGTCGGTGATGTCCAGCTTCACCTTCAGCAACCGGGACGCCGGCCCGCCGTCGGACGGCAACAACAAGACCCTCGACACCACCTGCTACTCCGGCTGGGAGTGCGAGCACCGCTGGCCGGTGATCGCCAACATGGTGGGCTTCCGCAACGCCACCGAGGGCGCGGGCGTCACCAACTGGTACGACAACGGCAACAACCACATCGCCTTCAGCCGTACCGGCAAGGGGTTCGTCACGATCAACGACGAGGACTCCGCGGTCAACGGCCGCTCGTACTACACCGGCCTGCCGGCGGGCCGGTACTGCGACGTCATCCACGGCACGTACAGCAACGGCTCGTGCAGCGGGCCGGTGATCACGGTCGACTCCGGCGGCTGGTTCGCGGCAAACGTGCCGGCGCACGACGCGATCGCCATCCACGTCGGTGCGCGCCTGTCGTAGCACCATCCGAAAACCCCCTCCCCGGTGCCACGGCGCGGGGAGGGGGTTTTCACGTATTGCCGGCATATCGTCCGTTTGTGTGGTATGACCGCCGGACCCGGCACCCCCGCTGCTCCCCGATCGTCGCCGTCGCGCTGTTCGTCGCGACGGCACTCGCCGCCGGCCTGGCGCTGATCCCCCGGGCGGTGCCGCTGGCCGACGCGACGGCGTCCGCTCCGACTCCGGCATGGGGTCCGGCTCCGGCGTCCGCTCCGCCTGCGGCGTCGGGGCCGGGTCCGGGTCGGGCGTCGGGTCCGGCATCACCGCCCGCCGTCCCCGCGCCGGCCGGTACGCCCCCGCCGGCCACCGCGGTCCCGTCCGTCCCTGGCTCGCCGGTCCCGTCCCAGGGTCCGCCGTCGCCGGCCGCGCCGGCCCCGGTGGTCCGGCCGGCACCGGACGACCTGCCGGTGATCACCTACCGACCCGCGCCCGGGGGCTTCCCCGCCGACCCGGACCCGCTGGACACCACCCCGCTGACCGAGGGACTCCGGCCACTGCGCCGGATCGCCGCCCACACCGCCCCGGGCGGCCGGCCGCTGGCCTTCCTCGCCCCCACCATCAGCGGGTACGACCTGGTCATGCCGATCACGCAGCGGCACGCCGGCTGGGCGGCCGTGCTGCTGCCGTCGGCGAACCGGCGGATCGCCTGGGTGCCGCCGGGCGGTTGGCGGACGGTCCCGCTCACCCACCAGCTCGTCGTGGAACGCCGGACCCACCGGCTGACCTGGCTGCGACACGGTCGACCGGTACGCTCCTGGCCGGTCACCCTCGGCAAACCGGGGCAGAGCACCCCGCTCGGGCGTACCTTCGTGCTGGCCCGGTCCGCCCCGGCCGAGTCCACCTTCGGCGGCGTGGACGTCCTCGCCCTCGGGTCCGTACCGGAGGAACCGGCCAACCTGCCGGCCCGGCTGCGCGGCGCGCACATCGGCATCCACGCCTGGTACCACGACCGGGACCTGGGCCGGAACACCAGCAACGGCTGTGTCCGGCTGACCCGCGACGCCCAGCGGCACCTGGTGACGACGGTCCCGCACGGCACCCCCGTGGTGGTGGTCGACCGGCTGCCGGTGTCCCGCTGACCCTTCCGTCGCCCGGCCAGGCATCCCGCCCGGGAACCCGGGTAACCGCCGGACGGCACCGCTACCTGGGGAGGGAACGTCATGGACACCGGGTCCGGAAAGGGGCAGGTCGACACGGTCGTACTGATCCACGGCCTGTGGCTCACCCCGCGCAGTTTCCAGCCGTGGGTCGACCGGTACGTCCGCCAGGGCTTCCGGGTCCTCGCCCCGGCCTGGCCCGGTCTGGAGGGCGAGGTGGAGCAGCTCCGGACGGACCCCACCCCGATCGCCCGACTGACCATGAGCCGGATCGTGGCGCACTACGAACGCATCGTCCGGGACCTGGCCCGACCACCGATCATCATGGGGCACGGCCACGGCGGCACCGTCACGCAGATCCTGCTCGACCACGGGTACGGCGCGGCCGGGGTGGGCATCGGTTCCGCGCCGGTGAAGGGCCTGATCCGGATGCCGTGGAGCATGCTGCGGGCCACCGGACCGGTGCTGCGCAACCCCGCCAACCGGCACCGGGCCGTCCCCATCGACCCCGACCGGTTCCACCGGCTGCTCGCCAACACCACCGACCGGGCCACCTCGGAGCGGCTGCGTCGCCAGTACGCCGTACCGGCCGCCGGGCACGTCGTGTTCGAGACCGCGTTGGCCGGGTACCAGCCCCGGTCGGTGGTCCGGGTCGACAACGGCCGCTCCGACCGGGCCCCGTTGCTGCTGCTCGCCGGGGGTGCCGACCGGGTGGTACCGCCGGTGGTGGTGAAGGCCAACGCCGGCCTGTACCAGCGGTCCCGCGCGGTGACCGCCTACCACGGGTTCCCCGACCGGCCGTACCTGATGATCGGCGCGCCGGGCTGGGAGGAGGTGGCCGACCACGCGCTGCGTTGGGCGGTCGAGAAGGCCACCACCGTCTCCCCCGCCGTGGTCGGCGACGCCCCGCGCTGGTGAGCGTCCTCCGCTGCTGGACGCCCACCGGGCGGGTGTAGGCGCACGCGGCGTCGGGTACCTCGCACCCGACCCCTCGCCCCCTGCCCAGGAGGACCCCCATGACCGTCGTGCTCGCCATCGTCTGCAACGACGGGGTGGTGATCGGCTCGGACTCCCAGATCACGGAGAGCGACCGGGGCCTCAGCTTCCCGGCCCAGAAGCTGCACCCGCTGGGCCCGTGCGCCGCCTGGGGCGGCAGCGGCGCGCGGGGCGTGCTCAACGACCTGCGTCCCATCCTCGAGGACTCGGCCACCGCCATCCTCGAGTCACCCGACATCGGCGACGAACTCCAGGAACGCGTCCTGCCGATCCTGAAGAAGCACTACGGGAACTACATCCCGGACGTGCCCGGCGAGGGCAGCGGCGGCGGTGTGTCGGCGTACCTGCTGGCGGCGGGCTACAGCCAGGGCGGGCCGTGGATCGTGGAGATCAACCCCAACGGCCTCATCGGCCGCTACGAGGACGTCGGCTTCCACGCCATCGGCTCCGGCGCGCCCATGGCCCAGCAGGCCGGCGCGCTGCTGTCCCACTTCCGGATGACCGAGCGGCCCGTCGAGTACGGCGTGGTGGGTGTCCTGCGGGTGCTGGAGGCGCTGTCGCAGACCTCGCCGTCGGTCGGCGGGCCGTTCAGCGTCGCGGCCATCCGCGAGGAGGGCGCCCACCACCTCGACGAGAAGGAGATCGCGAAGGCGTTGAAGGACGTCCAGCGCTGGCGGGACCTCGAGCAGGAGTCCCTGGACCGGCTGTTCGACTGAGCCTGCGGGCGTACCGCGCGCGGTCCCGGCCGGCCAGCCGGCATGGTGCCGGCCGGCCGGGGTATGACCCGCCCATGAAGGCGAGTTTCCGGCTCGGCCGGATCGCCGGCGTACCCGTCGGCGTCAACTGGAGTGTCCTGGTCATCTTCGCGCTGATCGCCTGGGCGCTCGCCGCCCGCCAGTTCCCGCGCGCCTACCCCGGCGAGCCCACCTGGGCGTACGTGGTCTCCGGGCTGGCCGCCGCGGTGGTGTTCTTCGGCGGTCTGCTCGCCCACGAGGTCGCCCACGCGGTGGTGGCGAAACGCAACGGGCTGGGCGTCGAGGGGATCACCCTGTGGCTGTTCGGTGGGGTGTCCGAGCTGCGCGGCGACGCCCCGAACCCGGGCGCCGAACTGCGCATCGCCGGGATCGGCCCGCTGGTCAGCCTGATCGTCGCGGTGTTCTTCGGTGGCGTCGCGGCGGTGCTCGCCCTGGCCGGCGTACGCGGGCTGCCGGTGGGCGCGCTGTCCTGGCTGGCCGGGATCAACCTGCTGCTCGCCGTGTTCAACGTGCTGCCGGCCGCCCCGCTCGACGGCGGTCGGCTGCTACGCGCGGCGGTGTGGAAGGCCACCGGCGACCGGACCCGCGCCTCGGTGGTGGCGGCCCGCGCCGGCTGGGTGCTCGGGGTGATCCTGATCGGGCTGGGCCTGTGGCAGTTCCTCCTCGGGGCCGGCATCGGCGGACTCTGGCTGGTGCTGATCGGCTGGTTCCTGATCGGGGCGGCCAGCATGGAGGAACGGCAGGCCCGGGTGGGTTCCGCGCTGCGCGGGGTACGCGTCGCGGACGTGATGACGGCCCAGCCGCAGACCGCCTCGGCGGAGCTGACCGTCGGCGACTTCGTCGACAACTACCTCTTCGCGTACCGGCACTCCGCGCTGCCGCTGACCGAGGACGGTCGGCCGATCGGCCTGGTCACCCTGGACCGGGTCCGGCACGTGCCGGCCGACCGGCGGGCCGGCACCACCCTCGCCGAGGTGGCCTGCCGGGCCGACGAGCTGGTGCTGGCCCGGCCGGAGGAGCAGCTGACCGATCTGCTCCCCCGGCTCAGCGCGTGCGCGGACGGCCGGGCGCTGGTGGTGACCGACGGACGCCTGGTCGGGATCGTCTCGCCCAGCGACATCAGCCGGGCCGTGCAGCGCAGCGCCATGCGCGACCAGCTCACCGCCGGGCGCTGACCGGCCGGCGGGGCGTCCGGTCCAGCCACCACTGGGCGGCCAGCAACGGCAGCGTCCAGCCCAGCCAGGTGCCGGCCCCGGCGATCGTCCAGGTCAGCAGCTTCTCGTCGCCGTGGAACGTGGTCTCCAGCTGCGGAGAGAGCAGCAGGAACAACGCCACGCCCCAGATCCGGTTGGTGATGATCGACAGGGTCAGAACGAAGCTGCGGACCATCCACCGCCGGTGTTCGGCGTACCGGCGCTGCCGGGCCCGCCGCCAGCCGGTCACCGTGCAGGCCAGCCAGAGCGTCGCCATCACCAGATTGCTGGCCCGCGCCACCGGCCCGAACGGGGTGACCGCGCCGAGGTACAACCCGGCCAGCCCGGCCGGGAGCACACCGGCGAACACGTACAGCCGGCCGGCCCGGCGGTGGACGGCCGGGTAGCGCCGCCGGAACCACGGCCACACCTGCAACCAGCAGGTCAGGATCGCCACCGAGGCGAACAACACGTGCGCGACCAGCAGCGGATGGTAGAGCACCGCCCCGTCCGGGGGCTCGATCCGGGACCGGGCCGGGTCGAGGGTCAGGTAGGGCGGCACGGAGAACCCCACGAACAGCACCACCAGCGCCGCCAGCGGCACCACCCACGGCCGACGCCACCAGCGTCGGGGCGGCTCCGCACCGGCCCGGCGGTCCGGTGTCGGCGGGCCGGGCACGGTCGGTGGGCGGTCGGGCGTACGGACGTCGGTCACGTCTCTGCTCCCTCGTCGGTGGAACGGATCTCCTGCCGACGAGGTTCACCCAGTCCGCTGACCGGCCCCGCACCGTCGGCTGACCGGTCCCCGCATCCCACGTTGACCGGACCGCACCGTCGGTTGACCGCCGGCGCGGTCAGTGCTCGAGCAGGTCGCGTAGCCGGACCCGCGCCTCCTCGTGGCCGAGCCGTCCACCTGCGGCGTACGCGGCGGCGTAGCCGGCCGCGCCGAGGACCGCCCGCGCGCCGTCGACCACCGCCGTCACCTCCCGGTCGGCGGTCACCGGGCCACCGCGCAGCCGGGCGGTGAGCCCCAGCAACCAGGCCGCCCGCTCCGCCGCGCCGTCGTACAGCATCACCCCGGCCAGGCCCTCGGTCGCCTCCGCGAGGTCCAACCAGTTGCGCTGGTCCAGGGCGATCTCGACGGCCTGCCGGTGGTACCCCCGGGCGGCGACCGGATCCCCCTCGGCCTGCGCGGTCCGTCCCAGACCGGTGAGCACCGTGATCCGGGTGCCGAGATCGGCCCAGCCGGCCGGTGTCCGGGCCAACGCCTCGGTCTGGTGCCGCCGTGCCCCGGCCAGGTCACCGGTACGCCGGGCCACTTCGCCGAGGCCCCAGGCGACCCGGGCCAGCGCGGTCGACAGTCCGCCCCGGCGGGCCAGCTCGGCCGCCCGGTCGAACTCGGCGCGGGCCGCGTCGGCGTCACCGAGCCGCAGCAGCCGTTCGGCCCGCCGGCAGCGCAGCTCCACCACCTCCTCGTCCGCGCCGAGTTGCCGCACCAGGTCGAGGGCCTCGTCCCGCAGGTCGAGGCTCTCCCGGTCCCGGCCCCGGCAGGCGGCCACGGTGGCCAACCCG
The DNA here is from genome assembly GCF_028993575.1 of Micromonospora cathayae. Taxonomy (NCBI): domain Bacteria; kingdom Bacillati; phylum Actinomycetota; class Actinomycetes; order Micromonosporales; family Micromonosporaceae; genus Micromonospora; species Micromonospora cathayae. Next base: position 6,867,699 of record NZ_CP118615.1, read on the forward strand.
TCCAGCGCCTGCGAGGTGCCCCACCGGTCCCCCACCGACCGGAAGCCGGCCGACGCCTGCCGCAGCGGCACCTCGGCCGCGCCGAGGTCACCCCGGAACATCGCCAGCAGTCCGACGCCGAGGTGGCTCAGCGCCCGCGACCACGGGTCCGGGCCGATCAGCGTCAGCCGCTGTCCCAGTCCGTCCCGGGGTGGACCGGCGACCTGTGCCCACAGGACGGGCAGGAACGGCTGTCGGGGCGGCCCGTCCAGCGAGTCCACCAGCGCGGTCGTCCGGGCCAGGTGGTCGGCATGGTCGTCGACCTGCCCGCCGGACACCGCGTGCACCGCGCAGAGCACGTACTCCTCGACCAGTCCGTCCGGTGGCGCGGGGCCGACCGCCCGGAGCAGGTCGGCGGCGAGTGGGGCCACCTCACCCCGCAGGCCGCGCAGGTACCAGTAGCCGGTGAGCGCACCGACCAGCCGCAACGCCAGCCGTGGGTCGGCGTCCACCGCCCACCGCAGCGCGGCGTGCAGGTTGCGGTGCTCGGCCCGGAGGCGGTGCAGCAAGTCGACCTGTTCGGCCCGCCGCAGGTACGGGTCGGCCGTGGTGGCGAGCCGCAGGACGTACTCGGCGTGCGCCCGCCGGAACCGCTGCTCCTCACCGGCCTCGGCGAGCCGTTCCGCGCCGAAGTCACGCACCGTCTCCAACATCCGGTACCGGCCGGCGGTGTGTTCCAGCAGGGACCGGTCGACCAGCGCGGCCAGCAGGTCGGCGGTGTCGGCCGGACGGTCCGGCCCGGGGTCCGGGACGTCGGGAACCGCGCAGACCTGGTCGGCGGCGGCACCGGTGGCCCCGCCGACGAACACGGTCAGCCGGCGCAGCAGCCGCCGTTCGGCCTCGTCGAGCAGATCCCAGCTCCACCGCACCACCGCGTACAGGGTGCGGTGGCGGGGCGCGGCGGTCCGGTCGCCCCGCGACAGCAGCCGGAAACGGTCGTCGAGCCGGGCGGCGATCTCGTCCAGTGGCAGCGCCCGGACCCGGACCGCCGCCAGCTCGATGGCCAGGGGCAGGCCGTCCAGGGCGGCACAGATCCGCCGTACCGGCTCGACGGTGCCGGCGTCGAGCGTGAAGTCCGGACGTACCGCGGTGGCCCGGTCGGCGAAGAGCCGGACCGCCGGGGCGGTGACGGCGGTCTCCGGCGGTTCCTGGGCGGCCGGAACCGGCAGCGGGGGCAGCGGGCAGAGCAGTTCCCCGGTGATGCCGAGCGGTTCCCGACCGGTCGCCAGGACGCGGAGCCCGGGACAGTCCGCCAGCAGCCGGCGGACGATCGGGGCGGCGTCGGCGACCACGTGCTCGCAGTTGTCCAGCACCAGCAGGACCGGTCGGGCCGCCAGCGCGCCGACCAGCCGCTGCACCGTACGGTCCGGTGCGGTGAACGGTCCGGACCGGCCGCCCGGCGTACCGTCGAGGGCAGTGGACGGTCCGCCGGTCGTCGCCTGGTCCGGGGCGGTGAAGCCGCCGGTGAACACGGTGAGGGTGGTCTCCCGCAGGCCGAGCGCGTCGAGCAGGGCCGGAGCCACCCCGGCCCCGGGTGGCAGCGGAGCGAGGTCGGCGAAGCACACCTCGTCGGGCCGCCGGCCGGCCACCTCGACCGCGAGGCGGGTCTTGCCCACCCCACCCGGCCCGGTGACCGTGACCAGTCGTCCGGCGTCGAGCAGGCCCGCCACCCGGGCCAGTTCCGCGTCCCGCCCGACGAAGCTGCTCACCTGCGCCGGCAGCCGACCGGCCACCCCGGAACCGGACAGCGGCGCTAACGGCGGCCCGGACGGCGGCGCAGACGCCGGGTCGGACGGCAGCGCAGACGCCGGCCCGGAGGGCAGCGCAGCGGGTGCATCGGGCGGCGGGTCGGACGGCGGTGCTGGGGCGACCGGCCGGGCGGTGGGCGGGTAGGGCCGACCGGGAACGGTGCCGGCCACCGGATCGCCGCGCAGCACCGCGAGATGCAGGGCAGCCAGCTCGGCCGAGGGCTCGGCCCCGAGCTCGTCGGCCAGGGCGCGGCGCAGGTCGGCGTAGACCGCCAGCGCCTCGGCGGACCGGCCGGTGGCGTACAGGGCCCGCATCAGCAGTCCGTGCGGGCGTTCCCGCAGCGGGTGCGCGGCGGTCACCGCACGCAGCCCGGCGATCGGCGCGTCCGGATCACCGGCGGCCAGGGCCGCCGCGGCATGCTCCTCGACCACCGACAGCCGCAGCTCGACCAGCCGGGTCACCTGCGCCGCCGCGAACGGTACGTCGGTCACGTCGGCGAGGGGGTCGCCCCGCCAGAGGGCCAGGGCCGCGCCGAGGAGGTCCACCGCCCGGTCCGGTCGGCCGGCGGCCGACGCCCGCCCGCCGTCGCGACGCAGCCGGGCGGCCCGGTGCACGTCGACCGTCTCCGGGTCGACGGCCAGCCGGTACCCGGCCGGGTCGGCCAGCACCGGCACGCCGACCGGCCGCAGGGCCCGGCGCAGCCGGGACACCTGGGACTGCAACGCGTTCGCCGCGCCGGCCGGGGGCCGCCCGCCGTGCAGCCCGTCGATCAGCCGGTCGGTGCCGACCATCCGGCCCGCGTCCAGCAGCAGCAACGCGAGCAGGGCCCGCAACTGGCGTCCGCCCAGCGGCAGCGCCGTCCCGTCGGCGGTACGCGCCTCGACCGGGCCCAGGATGCCGAAGAACACGGGCCGATTCTCGCCTACCGTGCCCACGTCGGCGGTCCACCGTGGACCGGTCGGCTCGACGGGGGCCGGCTCAGCGGGGCAGGTAGCGGTCCAGCAGCTCGTTGCGGAACTTCCCGGCCGGGTCGGTCGCGGTGGCCAGCGCGACCGCGTCGGCGTACCGGGGGTAGCGGGCCGCCACCGTCTCCGGTGGCACGCCGAAGACCTTTCCCCAGTGCGGGCGCGGATCGAACGGGGCCAGCCGGTCCTCCACGGCGGCCACCACCGGGGCGACCGCCGCCGCGTCGGCGATCCAGGTGAAGTGGATCGACAGGGTGTCCCGCTCGTACTGCGGACTCAGCCAGAGCCGGTCGGCGGCGACGGTCCGCAGTTCGCAGATCTGGAGCACCGGGGCGATCCGGCCGGCCAGCGCGTCCAGCGCGGCCAGCGCCGCACCCCCGGCCGGGCGTGGCACGTGGTACTCGGACTGCAACTCGGCCCCGCTGCTCGGGGTGAAGCCGAGCCGGAAGTGCGGCAGCCGTTCGTGCCACGGGCCGGGCACCCCGAGCTGGGCGGTGCAGACGTCACCGGGCTGGCCGGGCACCGGATGCTGGGCGGTGTCGGCGGCGGTGGTGCCGAGCCAACCGGGTGGCGGCGGGGCCTCGTCGGCCCGCTGTTTGCGCCACACCTGGTTGATCCGCGGCCCCCGCCAGTCGGTGAACAGGCTGACGCTGTACGCCGAGTGGAGCGCCTCGTCCACCGCCTCCCGGGGCAGGTCCAGGTGCACGTACTGGCGGACCTCGAAGGTCGGCACCAGGGCCAGGGTGACCCGGGTGACCACCCCGTACGCGCCGAGCCCGACGACCAGGCCGGGGAAGCGCGGATCGGTGCGGTCGACGGTCACCAGGTCACCGTCGGCGGTGACCAGTTCCAGGGCGACGACCGAGGTGGCCAGGTTGCCGTTGCCGACGCCGGAGCCGTGGGTGGCGGTGGCGACCGCCCCGGCCACCGAGATGTGCGGCAGCGAGGCCAGGTTCGGCAGCGCCCACCCCTGCTCGTGCAGCCGGGTCGCCACCTCGCCGTAGCGCAGCCCGGCCGCCACGGTGGCGGTGCGCCGGACCGGGTCGACGTCGACGGTGGCCGGTAGGCCGTCCACCGCGACCAGGTCACCGGTGGTGTCGGCGATCCGGTTGAAGGAGTGCCGGGTGCCGACCGCCCGGACCCGGTCGCTGCCGGCGACCAGGGCACGCAGCTCGTCGACCGAGCCCGGCCGGTGCCGGCGGGCCGCCGACCAGGTGACGTTCCCCGCCCAGTTCCGGTCCGGTACGCCCGGCTCGGCTGCCATGACCTCTCCCCTCGGTCTGCCCCCGCTCCGGCCAGCGTGGTCGCCGGGCCGGTTGTCGCGGTGCCGGTCAGAGCTGCGGCATGACCTCGGCGGCGACCAGCTCGACGTGGTCGAGGTCGGCCAGGTCGAGCACCTGGAGGTAGATCCGCTGGCTGCCCACGGCGGCGTACCGGCCGATCGCGTCGACGATCTCGGCGGGCGTGCCGGCGAGCCCGTTCTCGCGCAGCTCGTCGATGTCCCGGCCGATCGCGTCGGCGCGTCGCCGGATCTCGTCCTCGGTCCGCCCGGCGCACAGCACCAGGGCGTTCGACCAGTGCAGCTCGGCCGGGTCGCGCCCGATCGCGGCGCAGGCGGCCCGGACCCGCTGGAACTGCCGCGCCGACTCGTCGACGCCGACGAACGGCAGGTTGAACTCGTCGGCGTACCGGGCGGCCAGGCGGGGCGTACGCTTCGGGCCCATCCCGCCGAGCAGCACCGGCGGGCCGGGGTGCTGCGCCGGCTTCGGCAGGGCCGGCGAGCCGGTCAGGGTGTAGTACTTGCCGGCGAAGTCGAAGGTCCGCCCGGCCGGGGTACGCCACAGGCCGGTGATCACCTCCAACTGCTCCTCGAGACGGTCGAAGCGTTCGGCGAGCGGCGGGAACGGGATGCCGTACGCCAGGTGCTCCTCCTCGTACCAGCCGGTGCCGACGCCGAACTCGACCCGGCCGCCGCTCATCGCGTCGACCTGGGCGACGGTGATGGCGAGCGGGCCGGGCAGCCGGAAGGTGGCCGCGGTCATCAGGGTGCCGAGCCGGATCCGGCTGGTCTCGCGGGCCAGCCCGGCCAGCGTGGTCCAGGCGTCGGTGGGCCCGGGTTCCCCGCTGACCGACCCCATCTTCAGGTAGTGGTCGGAACGGAAGAACGCACCGTAGCCGGCGTCCTCCGCGCACCGGGCCAGCCTGAGCAGGTCGTCGTAGCTGGCGCCCTGCTGGGGTTCGGTGAAGATCCGCAGTTCCATGCCGTCGAGCATAGGCCGTGCCGGGCGGGGACCGCGGTCGACGCGTGGTGCCCCGCCCGGCACCCGGCCAGGCCAGCCGCCGGCCGGTGCCGGTCAGCCGTCAGCCGGGCTTGACGGCGGTGTAGACGCCGTAGTGCATGACGTCCCTGTCGTACGCCTGCTTCATCAGCGGGACGGAGTTGAGGAACCGGAAGATGTCCGCGCCCTTGGCCCGGACCAGCTTCCACACGTACGACGGGTCGCGCATCAGCGGCTTGACGATGTCCGCCGACAGCGCCCAGGTGGCCTTGACGTTGTCGGTCCAGTCGGCGGTACGCACGTCGGTGTAGCCGAGTTCGCCGCAGAGCTTGGCGTAGTGGTCCAGCGGCAGCACGTGCGAGATGGCGAAGTCCCGGTAGAGCCGGCGCAGCAGCTTGACCTCCTTCGGGTCGAGCTGGTCGTCCCGGCTGGTCCAGGTGGCGACGACGAGCCGGCCGCCCGGCTTGAGGATGCGCAGGTTCTCCGCGAGGTACGCCCGCTTGTCCGGCATCAGCTCGCAGCTCTCCATCGACCAGACCACGTCGAAGGTGTCGTCGGGGTAGTCGGTGTGCATGGCGTCCAGCACCCGGAACGAGGTGCGGTCGCCGACGCCGGCCTCGGCGGCCTTCTCGGTGGCCCGTTTCACCTGCTCGTGGCTGAGGGTGATGCCCTCGACGGTGCAGTCCAGGTCGGCGGCGAGCATCACCGCGGACGCGCCGATGCCGCAGCCCGAGTCGAGCACCTTCGCGCCGCGCGGGATGCCGCCGAAGCGGGTGAGTTCCTGGGTGGTGCGCCGCTGCGCCACGTCCCGGGACACGTTCGGGGCGTCCAGGTCCCAGTACCCGTGGTGGATGTGTTCGCCCCACAGGTCCTCGTACAGGTCGACGAGCTTGTCGTAGTGGTCGCGCACCGCCCGGTGCAGGTCCTCGATCGAGCCCTCCTGGCTCAGGCCGGTGTCGGTGGTCTGGGTGCTCACGTGGACGCTCTCCTCGGTTCGGGGTGAAGTTCAGACGCTGGGGACCAGGCGGGCGGCGGAGCCCCGGCCGGCGAAGTCGGTGACCTGGCCGACCAGGATCGTCAGCCGACGCATCAGCCGGGCGTCGGCGCGGATCGCGGCGTCCACGTCCGGCAGGGCGGCCAGTTCGATCGAGTTGACGCCGACCGCCATCGGGGTGACCCAGCCGCGCAGCGAGGTGACGGTGGTGCGCAGCGCGGCGACGGCGGTGGCCGCGCCGTGTTCGCTCCAGCCCACCGCCACCGACCCGACGACCCGGCCGTCGAGGTAGGCGGGCCGGTCACCGGCCAGGTCCTCCAGGTGGTCCAGGGCGTTCTTCAGCAGGCCGGACATCCCGCCGTGGTAGGTGGGGGTGGCGACGATCAGCCCGTCGGCGCGGCGGACCGCCGCCAGCAGGTCGGCGGCCGGTCCCCGGTGGTGGCCGGCGCCGGGCCGGTACAGCGGCAGGTCCAGTTCCGCCGCGGTGAGCACCGTGCAGCGGGCGCCACGGGCGGTGGCGAGGTCGGCGCAGGCGCGCAGCACCCGCTCGCTCACCGACCCCGGCCGCAGCGACCCGCCGAGCAGTGCCAGCTCCACCCCGGTCACCCCAACGATCCGGCGGCCACCATCGCGGCCACCTGGGGGCGCTGGAGCTTCCCGCTGGAGGTCTTGGGCAGGGTACGGGGTGGCACCACGATCACCTGCGCCGGTCGTACGCCGGTCTGGTCGCTGACCGCGCGTTCGACGGCGCGGGCGGTGTCGGCGGCCCGGTCGGGGTCCCGGTGGTTGCGGCTCTCCACCACCACGACCATCCGTTCGGTGCCGCTACGCGGGTCGGGTACGCCGACCGCCACCGCGCCGCCGGGTTTGACCCCGTCGGCGGTCTCCGCGGCCCGTTCGAAGGTCTGCGGCTGGTGGTTCCGACCGGCCAGGATGATCAGGTCCTTGCTGCGGCCGGTGACGAAGAGTTCGCCGTCGAGCAGGAAGCCCAGGTCACCGGTGTCCAGCCAGCCGTCGCGCAGTTCCAGCAGCGGGTCGGCGGGGCCGTTCAGGTAGCCGGTCATCATCGACTCGCTGGCCACCAGCACCCGGCCGACGTGCCGCTCGGGCAGGTCCAGGTCGGCGGGGTCGGCGACCCGGATCTTGGTGCCGGGCACCGGGACGCCGGACGACACGTAGTGGTGGGTGTCCTGCTCGGACGTCGGCGGCAGCGCCTGCCCCCGCTCGGCCATCGCGGTCCGGGAGACCGGCTCGGTGCGGGGCGGGGTGCCCAGCGGCGAGAAGGTGGCGGCCAGCCCGAGTTCGGCCATGCCGTAGCAGGGCCGCAGGTGTTCGGGGCGGAACCCGAGCGGCTCGGCCACCGCCAGGAAGTCCCGCAGGGTGCCGGCGTCGACCACCTCCGCCCCGTTGAACGCCTTCCGCCAGCAGCTCAGGTCCACCCCGGTCAGGTCGACCTTCCGTCCGATCGCGGCGACCAGCCGGTACGCGAAGTTCGGTGCCGGTGAGATGGTGGCCCGGTACTGGTGGATCAGCCGCAGCCAGCGGTCCGGGCGGGTGCCGAAGGCCAGCGGCCGGATCAGCACCGACGGCAGGGAGAGCAGGAACGGGGTCATGGTCGCTCCGACCATGCCCATGTCGTGGTGCAGCGGCAGCCAGCTGGCCAGCAGGTCACCCTCGTAGAACGGGCCGCCCAGGCCGATCGCGGCGGCCGCCGCGAGCACCGCCCGGTGGCTGAGCACGATGCCCTTCGCCGCCGAGGTGGTGCCGGAGGTGAACTGGATGAACGCCGGTTCCTCCGGGTCGGCGGCCAGTACCGGCTCGGCCACCGATCCGGGGCGGAACGGCGGGCTGAGCACGGTGACGTCCAGGCCGGCGAGGGCCTCGACGGTGGCCTCGCGCAGTTCCTCGTCGCAGACCACCACCTGCGGTTGGGCGACCGTCACGATGTGCCGGACCCGGTCCAGCCAGAGCTGCTTGCGGCCGGCGCTCAGCGGTGGCTCCAGCACCGACGGGACCGCGCCGAGCAGCGCCGCCCCGAACAGCCCGGACAGCAGGTCCGCCGAGGTGTCCAGGCAGAGGCACACCCGGCCGCCCCGGCGTAGCCCGGCCACGGCCAGCGCCGCGCCGGCGGCGTGCGCCCGCTCCAGCAGCCCGGCCACCGTGATCCGCCGGTCGTCGGCCGGCTCGTCGGGCAGGTAGAAGGCGACCGCGTCGGGGTCCCGGCGGGCCCGGTCCAGCAGCGCGCCGGCCACCGTACCGGCCGGGGTCAGCCGGGCGATCCGGGCCGCCGGGTCCGGGACGAAGCCCCGCCGGTCGGGGTGCACCGCGAGGTCGGCGTTGGTACCGCTGTCGATGCTCATGGCGGGCTCCGATCAGGGGATGACGAACGGGAAGTCGTACCGGCCCATCTCCCGGGCCGAGTCGATCACCGCGTCGCAGATGGCGTCCACGTCGGCGTCGGAGTGCGCGTCGCCGGTGTAGAACATCGGCATGCTGAGCGTGTAGACGCCCCGCTTGCGCAGCATCAGGGTGAGCACGGCCGGGCCGAGCGGGTTGGCCGCCGCGCCGAACTCCCGGTAGGTGTCGTAGGAGTCCCGCGCGGTGAACCCGAAGGTGCCGGCGAACGCGCCGAAGCCGAGCAACCGCAGCGGGATGCCGGTCTCGGCCCGGAAGTCGGCCAGCCGCTGCTGCACCCGGGCCACCTTGGCCTCGGTCCGCTGGTAGAACGCCGGGCCGGCGTCGCGGAGCAGGCTCAGTGACGCGTACGAGGCGGCGATCGACAGGTGGTTGCCGGAGTGGGTGTTCACCACGAACGTCTTGCTGCCGATGTCGGTCAGCGGCATCCCGGAGGTGTGCGCCGCCTCGAACAGTTCCGCCTTCCCGCCGATGGCGGCCAGCGGCAGCCCCAGCCCGGAGACGACCTTGCCGTAGCAGTGCAGGTCGGCGGGGATGTCGAAGTGTCCGGCCGCGCCGGCGGTGCCGAACCGGAAACCGGTGAGCACCTCGTCCAGGATGAACGGCACGTCGAGGTCCCGGCAGCGCTGGGCGACCTCGCGCAGCTCCGGGATGGTCTGGTCGGTGAACGGCCAGGACTGGCAGGCCGGGTCGGCGATGACGCAGGCCAGCTCGTCGGCGTACGTCTCGATGAGCTTGCTCGCGGCGGCCGCGTCGTGCGGCAGGATCAGCATGTCCAGGTGCGGTACGCCGGTGAACGCGGTCAGCGGCGCGACGCCCTCCGGGCCGATCTCCGGGAACGGGTTGACCTTCGGGTGGCCGTGCGCGAAGAACGAGGTGTTGTGCGCGGCCACGTCGCCGGTGCCGTGCCAGCAGCCCTCGAACTTGGCGACCAGCCGCCGGCCGGTGTACGCGCGGGCCAGCCGGGTGGCGATGGCGATGGCGTCGGTACCGGAGTTGAGCAGGGCGAACTTCTCGCAGTGCGGGATCAGCTCCTTGAGCAGTTCGCCCAGCTTCAGTTCCAGCGGGTTGAGGTAGCCGTTGCCGGTGCCGCGCAGCGCCTGCTCGCGGACGAACTCGACCACCTGCGGCGGGTTGTGCCCCCACAGCGACTGCCCGCCGAAGCCCAGGTGCGAGTCGATGTAGGTGTTGCCGTCCACGTCGGTGAGGCGGCTGCCCTGCGCCTCGGCGACACCGAGCGGGAACATCGGCGCGTGGAAGGGCAGGAACACGTGGTTGGTGACCACGTGTTCGCGTACCTCCTCGGCCAGCGCCATGGAGTTCTGCTGCCGTTCGGCCAGTTCGGCGAAGAGGTCGCCCACCCAGGGCTGGCTCATCACGTCGGCGAGGATCTCGGCGGGGGTGCGGGTGTCCGGGGCGGGTTCGGTGATCGTCATGTGGGTTGGCCCATCCGGGTTTCGAGGGGTTGACTGGTCAGGCCGGCAGCACGAACGGGAAGCCGTGCTTGTCCAGCTCGCGGGCCGAGTCGAGGACGGCGGAGAGCAGTTCCTCCACGTCGGCGTCGGAGTGCGCGTCACCGGTGAAGAACATCGGCAGGCTCAGCGTGTAGATGCCCCGACGGCGCAGCATCAGGGTCAGCAGGAACAGCCCGATCGGGTTCACCGCGGCGGCGAACTCGCGGTAGTCGTCGTACGACTCGCCGGCGACGAACCCGAACGAGCCGATGAAGTCACCGAAGCCGAGCAGCCGCAGCGGGATGCCGGTCTCGGTGCGGAACTCGGCCAGCCGGCCCTGCACGGAGTCCACCTTGGCCCGGGTGCGCTGGTAGTAGGCGTCCCCGGCGTCGCGGAGCAGGCTCAGCGAGGCGTACGAGGCGGCCAGCGACAGGTGGTTGCCGGCGTGCGTGGTCTGCACGCAGGTCTTGCGGCCCAGGTCGGTCAGGGGCAGACCGGTGGTCTGCATGTTGTCGATGATGTCGGCCCGACCGGCCACGATCGACAGCGGCAGACCCAGCCCGGTGACCACCTTGCCGTAGCAGTACAGGTCGGCCGGGATGTCGAAGTGGCCGGCCGCGCCGGTGGGGCCGTACCGGAAGCCGGTGAGCACCTCGTCCAGCACGAACGGCACCCGCAGCTGCTTGCAGCGGTCCGCGACCGCCTTGATCAGCGGCACGGTGTGCTCGGCGTACGGGAACGACGAGGAGACCGCCTCGCCGAGCACGCAGGCCAGTTCGTCGCGGTGCTTCTCGATCAGGGCCAGCGCCACGGCCGGGTCGTTGGGCAGGATCAGCAGTTCGGTCTTCGCGGCCGGGGCGACCCCGGTGAGGGCCGGCAGCGGCGCGATGCCGTCCGCGGTGACCTCGGGGAACGGCTGGGTCGGGTGACCGTGGTACCAGAACGCGGTGTTGTGCGCGGCCAGGTCGTGCACGCCGTGCAGCGCGCCCTCGAACTTGGCGACCAGCCGGCGGCCGGTGTGCGCCCGGCAGAGCCGGATGGCCGCGTTGGTGGCGTCGGTGCCGGAGTTCAGGAAGGCGAACTTCTGGCAGTGTGGCAGCATCTCCTCCAGCAGGTCGACCAGCTGGAGTTCGGTGAGGTTGAGGTAGCCGTTGCCGGTGGACCGGCCCAGGTGCTCGCGGAGGTGCTCGACCACGGCCGGCGGGTTGTGCCCGAACAGCGCCTGCGCGCCGAAGCCCAGGTGCGAGTCGAGGTAGGTGTTGCCGTCGATGTCGGTGATCCGGCTGCCGGACGCCTCGGCGACCACCAGCGGGAACTGCGGGGCGTGGAACGGCCAGAAGACGTGGTTGGACGCGGCGCGCTCCCGGACCTGGCCGGAGACCTCGATCGACTGGCGCTGACGCTCCCCGATCTCGGTGAACATGTCGATCACCCAGGACTGGGTGAGCAGTTCGGCGACCAGGTTCTCGGTCGGGTTGGGGGTGGCCATGGGCCGACTCCGTTTCTCGTGGTTGTGCCAGGGTTGCGGGCCGGGCCCGGCACACCGGCCGGGCCTCGGAAGCGGGCCGGGCTGCACACCCGGCCGGGCCTCGGAAGCGGGCCGGTCGCTAGAACCGGACCAGGGCGGACTCCATGGTCAGGCCGGGGCCGAAGGCCATCAGGACGGCGTACTCGCCCGGCTTCGGTTGGGCGGTGCGCAGAATGTGTTCGAGGATCAGCAGCACCGTCGGCGAGGAGCAGTTGCCCCAGGACCGCAGGATCTCCAGGGACGGGCGCAGCGCGGCGACCGGCAGTTCGAGCCGTTCCCCGACGAAGTCGATGATCTTGGGGCCGCCGGGGTGGATGCCCCAGTGCCCGATGTCGCCGACGGTCAGCCCGTGCGGTTCCAACAGCCGGGTGACGAACGGCCGGATCGACTCGGCGAGGTAGAGCGGCACGTACGGCGACAGGGTCATCCGGAACGCGTCGTCCATCACCTTCCAGGTCATCGCCGCCGAGGTCTCCGGGTGGGTCTCGGTGTGCGTACCGAGCACCACCGGGCCGGGCGCGGCGTCGACGTCGTCCACCGATTCGAGCAGCAGGGTGGCGGCGGCGTCGCCGAACAGGCCGGTGACCACGACCTGCTCCTTGGTGGCCTCGGGCCGCAGGTGCACCGAGCAGACCTCGGCGCAGGTGACCAGGGCCAGTTCGTCGGGTCGGCCGGCGAGCGAGTCGAGGGCGACCTTGAGTCCGTTGAAGGCCGCGTAGCAGCCCATGTGGCCGACGAAGGTGCGGCGCAGGTTCTTCCGCAGGCCGAACTCCTTGGCCAGCAGCATCTCCGGGGTGGGGCCGGCGTACCCGGTGCAGCTCACGAAGGTGTAGCTGCCGATCCGGTCGTGGTCGACGCCGTCGAGCACCCCGCCGACGGTCTCCCGGCCCATCGCGAGAACGCCCTGCTCCCACGCCTCGATCCGGGCCCGCATGCCGGGCCAGGCCGTACCGTAGTGCTCCGCCGGCGGCCAGAGCAGCCGGCGCTGCTCGACCTGGGTGCTCATGAAGAGCTTCTCGGCGTCCGGCACGTCGGCGTAGAGCCCCCGGTAGAAGGAGTCGAACATGTGCCGCTGGGAGATGGCCGGGCCGGCCTGTGCGGTGCGCAGGCCGACGATCCGCGCCGGACGTACCGGATCTGTGGCGCTGATCATCCGGACACGCTCGCCGATTCGACCGCCTTCTTGATCGCGGTCACGAAGCCCCCGGTGACCTCGTCGCTCTCCTTCTGGGCGAACGGCTCGATCAGCACGACCACCACCCGGGCCACGTCGACGGACGCCTCGGAGCGGGTGTCGATCTCCAGGACCTGCTCGTCGGGGGTGGGCCCGTCGCTGATCCGGAAGGTGCCCCAGGACCGGAAGTTCGACTCGCCGACCGGCTCCCAGGTGATCGCGTCCGGGTCGGAGGTGTCGAACCGCGCGGTGTACTCCGGGGTGAACCGGACGACGCCGTTGGAGACCTCGGCCAGCCGGTAGTGGTACAGGTCGTCGCCGACCTGGGCGAGTTCCTCGACGCCCGGCATCAGCTTGCCGGTGGTGACGATGTCGAGCATCGTCTTGCGCAGGTCGTCACGGCTGGTACGGATGACGGCGTCACGCTTGGTCTTGGTCCTGATCCAAACCATGTGTCAGCTCTCCTGGGACTTGACGGCCTGGCCGATGTAGCTCACGGCGGTGGACGGGGTGAGGTGGAACGGGCCGACCGGCCGGCCGCGCAGCGTGGCGGGGACGAGCTTGTGCGGCGGTGCCACGGGTTCGAGGCCCCTGGTCTCGGTGAGGGTCAGCCCGTGCTGCGCGAAGACGGCCCGCAGCTCGTCCGGGCGGATGAACATCTTCCAGTTGTGCGTACCCGGATAGATGATCTTGAGGATCTTCTCGGACAGGACGATCGCCTTGAGCCAGCTCGCCACCGTCCGGTTGATCGTGTCGAACACGACGATCCCGCCAGGCCGCAGCACCCGGGCCATCTCGGCGACCGCGCCGGGCAGGTCGTGCAGGTGTTCCAGCACGTCCGAGATCACCACCAGGTCGACCGAGCCGTCCGGCTTCGGCAGCTCGTACGCCGAGCCGACCCGGTAGTCGACGGTCACGCCGGTGGCGGCGGCGTGCCGGCGGGCGGTCTCGATCGAACCGGCGGACAGGTCCACCCCGGTGACCGGGTAGCCGAGCGCCGCCATCCGCTCCGAGACCAGCCCGCCGCCGCAGCCGATGTCCAGCACCCGTACCGCCGAGCGGTCCGGGCCGAACGCCCGCCGGGCGGTCTCGTCGAAGTACGCCACCCGCGCCGGGTTCATGTCGTGCAGCGCGCGCAGCGGCCCGCTGGCGTCCCACCAGTCGTCGCCGACCTCGTGGTAGTACTCGTTGTCGATCGCCACCGCGTTCGGGTCGAGCGCGGCGAGGTGCCGGTCGCCGGCCATCACACCCACCTCGGGGTCTCGTCCGGGTCGATGCCGAACGCGGCCTTGCCGACCAGTTCCCGGGCCAGCGAGCCGGAGACCGGGGCCGGGGTGGCCTTCAGGTCGTGCCAGATCTGGCCGATCCGGGCCGCGCCGTCGGGGTCGGCGGCGACCAGGTCGTAGCCGGCCGACACCACGGTCTCGGCCTCGCCGGCCAGGTACAGCCCGGCGGTGCACGCCTCGGCCAACGCGCCGGCGTCGTCGCCGTCGTCCCGGCCGGCGGCACCCGCGTCGACGACCCGGGCCGCCTGTCGGTCGAGCAGCGCGGTCATGGTGTCCAGCGAGCCGCGCATCCGGGCCACCGCGAACTGCGGGCCGGGCTGGCGGGCCAGGTCACCGGCGTGCCGGACCCGGTCCACCGCAACCGCGTACGCCCGCTCGGCCAGGCCGAACTGCACGGCCGCGTGGTACAGCACCGCCTCGGCCCGGCCGGCACCTGCCGGCGTACTGCCGGAGCCCGCGTCGGCGGTGCCGGTGTCGGTGTCGGTCGCGGTCGCGGTCGCGGTCGCGGTCGCGGCGAAGGTCGCGGCGAGCGCGAAGGCCGTCGCCCCGCAGCCACCCGCCACGGTCCGCAGCACCCGCCGGCGGACGGCGGCGTCGGTGACGGCGGCCGGGGTGATCCCGGCGGCGGCCAGCGCGGCCAGGTTCTCGCCGACCAGGTCACCGGCGTCCACCCGGCCGGCCCGGCGCTTCTCGAAGTCCGCGGCCAGGTCGGTGGCGACCGGCCGGACGTCCGCGTCCGACACCGTGGTCCCGGCGTCCGACACCGTGCTCCCCGTGCTCGACATCGTGGCCTCCTCGTTGGTCGTCGTGGTCACCCGGCTCACCCGACCCAGCGCGGCTCGGCGAAGATCGGCACGTCCAGGGCCTGCTTGCCGGCCCACTCCAGGACCACGTCGGTGGCCGGCGGCACCAGCAGGCCGGCGACGACGTCCCGGTACATCCGCTGGAGCGGGTCGCTGGAGGACAGGCCGGAACCCCCCTGCACCTGCATGCCGAGGGTCACCACCTCGTGCGCCAGCCGGGTGACGGTGGTCTTCATGACGCTCATGTCGATGTAGTGCCGCAGCGGGTCCACCCCGTCGTGCTCGGCGTGGATCGCCGCCTCCAGGTGGGCGCGGGCGGCGGCCACCTTGGCGGCCATCTCGGCGACCTTGAACTGGATGCCGGGCAGGTGCGCGTTCGGCTTGCCGATCACGCTGAGCACCCGCTGCTTCTGGGTGCGGACCACGTGGTCCAGGGCGGCGCGGGCGATGCCGACGAAGCAGGAGGCGAAGCTGCACCAGGCCCAGTGCACGCCCAGCATGAACAGCATCGGCAGGTTGCCGCGTTCGCCGACCATCCACTTCTGGTCGACGAAGAGGTTCTCCAGGGCCAGCGAGTGGCTGCCGGTGGCGCGCATCCCGGCCGCGTCCCACTCGGCGGTGACCCGGACGCCCTGCTCCGGCTTGGGGATCAGGAAGGCCAGCGGCTGCGGCAGGTCCCGGTCGTCGAGGGTGGCGGCGGAGAGGAACAGGTGCGTCGCGCCCGGGAAGCCGGTGAAGAAGCCCTTGCGGCCGTTGAGGACGTACCCGCCCTCGACCTCCTCGGCCCGGGTGGTCGGGTGCCACCAGTTGCCGCCGACGCCCGGCTCACTGAAGCCGCCGGAGATCACCGCGCCGTCGAGCACCGCCCGGCAGGCCCACTCGGCGCTCGGGCCGCCGAGCCGGGCGATCATCGCCAGGCCGTGTACGTGCATGTTGACCGCGAACGCGGTGGACGCGCAGCCGCCGGCCAGGATCTGCTGCGCCTCGCAGAGTTCGGCCAGGCTCGCCCCGTCGCCGCCGAACTCCGGCGGCACGGTCATCGCGGTGTAGCCGGTGCGGACCAGCTCGGCCATGTTCTCGTGCGGGAAGGTGAGGTCCCGGTCGTGCCTCGCCGCGTGCTCGGCGAACCTCGGGGCCAGTTCGTGGGCCAGGGCCACGTAGTCGGTACGGGCCGGAGCCGCCGTCGTCATCGCTTCTCCTCCTGTGCGGTACCGGAGCGGGCCAGCAGCTCCGCCATCGAGCCGACGCTGTCCACCTCGGACGACATGGCGTCCTCCAGCCAGCGCAGCAGGTCGAAGTCGGGGTGGTTGTCCCGGATCCGGGCGGCCAGCTCGACCAGGTCCAGCGAGTCGAAGCCGAGGTCCCGGGTGATCGAGGACTCGGTGCGGACGTCCTCCGGGCGCAGCGTGGGTTTCACGGCGACCAGGTCGTCGACCAGGGTCCGCACGTGTTCATCGAGGCCGATCATCGGTTCCCCCGGTCAAAAGTGGTAAGGTCGCAACGAAAACGCTGAATCCCGCAAAGTCTGCCGAGCACGTGGATGTCTCCGATCCGCTGCGAAGGGACGTACTCCGGAGTTCTTTCGGCGGCTGGCGCAGCCTCGGTGCCATCCGTACCGCCCGGGGTCCGACGCCCCCCGGCCCACCGGCTCCGCCAACGGCGGTTGAATGCTTCGGCGGCTCGCTCGTGAACCACTCGAGAGTCACTCAAGGAATGCTCGACACACACTCAGCGTGAACACGGTCCTGGATATGTAGTAACGCTACGTGTAGCTTGAGTGAGGCTCCAGCGATTCTCGAGCGGTTCCCCAGCCGTCTCCGAGAACCTGCGGGCCGGCGAACGGGGACGTCCGTCGCCTTCACTTTGAGCGACTGGGAGCACAACGTCCGTGAACGCCGTCGTCCGGTTCTCCACAGCCCGCCCCAAGACCGTCATCGCGATCTGGATCGTGCTCATCGCGATCTGCGTACCCCTGATGATCGCGCTCACCGGCGCGCTGAAGGCCGGCGGCTTCGACAACCCGCGCGGCGAGGCCGCCGCCGGCCAGAAGGTCATCGAACGGGCCTTCGACGAGGCGCCCGAGAGCCTCCAGGTGGTCCTCACCAAACCGGACGGCGACGTCACCGCCGAACTGGCCGAGGCGACCCGGATCGCCGAGCAGACCCCGCACGTGGCGTCGGTGCAGGACTACACGCAGGATCCGCAGTGGCTCTCGCCGGACCGGCACACCACCTTCCTCCAGCTCGGCTTCACCACCGACAAGTCGACCATCCAGCACGAGATCGAGGGTCTCCGCGAACGGATGACCGGGGCGCTGCAGGACCGGGGCGTCCAGGTCCACGTCACCGGGGCCCAGGCCCTCGACTACGACCTGAGCGTGCAGTCCGAGTCCGACGCGATCACCGCCGAGATGATCGCGTTCCCGCTGCTGATCGTCGTCCTGCTGGTGGTGTTCCGCTCGGTCGGGGCGATGCTGCTGCCGATCGTGCTGGCCGGCGTGGCGCTGGTGGTCGCCTCCGCGATCGGGTACGGCATCACCTTCCTGACCGACCTGTCCACCCTCTACACCAACGCGGTGTCGCTGATCGGCATCGCCGTCGCGGTGGACTACTCGCTCTTCATCATCAAGCGGTACCGGGACGAACTCGCCGCCGGTGACACGTACGTGCCGGCGCTGCGCACCGCGATGCGGACCGCCGGGCACGCGGTGCTGTTCAGCGGCCTGGCCGTGGTGGTGGCGCTGCTGGCCCTGTTCATCCCCCGGATCATGGTGTTCACCAGCATGGCCATCGCCGGCGTGGTGGTCACCCTGGTCGCCCTGGCCATGTCGATGACCCTGCTGCCGGCCGCGCTGACCGTGCTGGGCCGGCGGATCAACTGGCTGTCGCTGAAGCCGCGCGCCGCGCGGGAAGGGCGGACCGGTCCGGGCGCGCTCACCAAGCTCCAGCGCAAGCCGGCGCTGACCCTGGCCGTGCTGGTGGCGCTGTTCGGGGTGCTGGCCTGGCCGATGACCGACATCCGGCTCCAGTCGCCGGTGGCGAGCGCGACCATCCTGCCCGAGGAGACCGACTCCCGGCAGGGCATCGAACGGCTCCAGGCGGCCCTGGAGTTCCGCAACCTGTTCCCGGTGCAGATCGTGGTCGACGCGCCGGAGAGCACCCCGGCCGACACCCTGCTCGACGCCGTACGGGCCGTCTCGACCACCGTGAAGGAGCAGCCGGGCATCGACTCGGTCACCGACGTGACCAGCATCGGGCTGCCCGCCGAGGCGGTCGACCTCGCCGTCGGGGGCCAGGCCGGCCAGTTGCCGGCCGAGGCGCAGGCCGGGTTCGCCCAGTTGTGGAACACCGACGGCGACCGCCGGGTCGCCCGGGTCGTGGTGATCCCCAGCTCCGACCCGGACAGCGACGCCGCCCACGACCTCATCCACGACCTGCGCGCCGACCTGCCCGGCGCGGTCCCGGACGGGGTACGGGTGCAGGTCACCGGCGCGACCGCGACCGGCGTCGACTTCGACGAGGTGCTGATCGACACTCTGCCGGCCATCCTGATCGCGGTCGCGCTGATCACCATCGCCCTGCTGGCGCGGGCGTTCCGCTCGTGGCTGCTGCCGCTGCTGGCGCTGGCGCTCAACGCGCTGGTGGTGGCGGCCAGCCTGGGGCTGCTCACCCTGATCAGCCAGACCTGGCTCGGCCAGCGGATCGACAGCACCACCCCGGCCCTGGTGTTCGCCATCATGTTCGGGCTGAGCATGGACTACATGGTCATCATGATCTCCCGGATGCGGGAGCACTTCACCGCGCACGGCGACCACCACCGGGCGGTCACCGAGGGCCTACGGGACACCGCCGGCCTGGTCAACGGCGCGGCGCTGATCATGGTGGCGGTGTTCGCGTCGTTCCTGGTGGCGAAGGTGAGCGTGGTCCAGCAGCTCGGCCTGGGCCTGGCCATCGCGGTCATCCTGGACGCCGTGGTCATCCGGTTGCTGGTGATGCCCGCCGCCCTCAACCTGATCGGCCCCCGGGTCTGGGGCCGTACCGCGCACCGGGCGGCCGACGCGGAGCCGACGGTCGACCCGCAGCCGGTGCCGACCGCCTGACCGGCTCCGGAGGGCAGCCGGTCGCCGCCGAGGCACCGGACCCGCCACCATCTCCCGCTGTCGGGTTCCCGTCAGCGACCACCAGCAGCCCGGCCGCAACCGGCCGGGCTGCTGCCGCGTCAGGCGTAATGGGACGGCACGGGTGACCCGGTACTGGCATCATCGACCGGGCTCCACCCGGCCGGCCGAACAGGACAATCGGGTTCCGGCCCGGCCCGGCGGTCGTCCAGGCCGGGGCCGACCGGTACGTCGAGCCACGCAAAGGGCGGGAAACCGCCAGAAGACCACGGGGAGAAACATGCGCGTACGTCCACTGTCCACCATGGCCGGTGCCCTGCTGGGTATCGTCCTCGGGCTGACCACAGCCCTGCCCGCCGCGCAGGCCGCGCCGGACACCACCAGCGGATCGACCGCGACCGTCGGCCGGCTGGTGCTGGAACCGACCGTCGACCGGGGATACCGGGGAACCCTGCCGATCGAGGTCACCCACCAGGGCACCGAACCGGCACAGGTCCGTTTCGTCATCACCGAACCGATCCGCCACACCTACAAGAACCCGGCCACCGGGCTGAACTGCTACAGCTCCGAGCTGCTGCCCGACGGCCGGTCCCGGCTGGAGTGCGCGGTGCCGGGTGAGCCCTGGCAGCCGGGTGAGACCCGGTCCTTCGAGCTGGACTTCGAGGTCCTCACCGCACCGCAGGCCCAGGCGATGAAGGCGGCCGGCGGCCGCGTCGCGGTGAAGGTCGACGGCACGGTGATCACCGAGACCCGCTTCCGGACCCTGTTCCGGTCGACCACCGGGTCCCTGCGCGACCCGGTGCCGTACGTCCGGGACCTGGTGCCCGACGCCTCGATCACCGTCGGGGACGCCACCATGGTCCGTCAGCCCGACGGCAGCTGGCTCGGGCGGATGCCGGTCACGGTCCGGTACGCCAGCGACGCCGCGCACACCGGCAACTACCTGGTCGAGCAGAACCTCCCGGCGGGGGTGTGGCTGTCGCAGACCGACCCGTTCGACGGCTGCGCGCACTTCTGCGTGCCCGGCGGCGAGATGATGGAGGGCGAGGTGCGTACCTTCGACGCGCTGCTGGTGGCATCGGCGGAGACCACTCCGACGCCACCCACCCAGGCCACCCTCGCCGTGGAGACCTACTACTACAGTCTCGTCGCGGACGCCGTCCCGTCCGACAACAGCGACCCGTTCACCGTCACCTTCGCCGACGCGTCGTAACCGCGACCTCCGTTCAGATCGTGGTGGGAAACGACCCTTCCGGGGGCCGGTTCCCACCACGATCGTCGTCGGGGTCAGTCGCTGAGGGCGGTCACCGGGGACACCCGGGCGGCGCGGCGGGCCGGGAGGAGGCCGGCCAGGGCGGTCGCCACGGCCAGCGCCACCACCACCAGCGCGAGCTGCCCGGCCGGGAACTCGACCGGCACGTCGCCGCCGAGCGCGGCCACCATCAACCACGAGTACGGCACGGCCAGCAGCAGACCGGTGACCGCGCCGAGGACGCCGTACAGGCCCGCCTCGACGGTCAGCATGGCCCGCAGCCGGGCCCGGGACATCCCGACCGCGCGGAGCAGACCGGACTCCCGGATCCGTTCGACCACGGACAGCCCGGTGGTGGTGCCCACCCCGACCACCGCGACGACCACGGTCAGCCCGAGCATCGACAACACCACCCCGAAGATCGACTTCAGGTCACCGTCGACCTCGTCCCGGGCGTCGGCGAGCATCGCCACGGCCACGGCCGCGCCACCGAGGGCCCGTAGCGCCTTCACCGTCTCGGTGCGTGCCTGCTCGCCGTCGTCGGTGAGGTCGGCGACCAGCCCGGTGGGGGCCGCCGGCACGCCCAGCCGGTCCAGGTCGGCCGGGTCGAGGAGGATGCCGGCGTCGACCGGCGTGTTGTCCAGGGTGCCGACCACCCGCAGGGACACCGAACGGTCGTCCCGGGTCAGCGTGACGGTGTCCCCCGGCACCACCCCGGCCTCCCGCGCGTAGAACGACAGCAGCACCACCCGCCCCGGCCCCAGGTCGGTGAGCGAACCGGTGGTGGCGGCGAAGTCCGGCCAGGTGGACAGGGCCCGCAGGTTCAGGTCCACGGCGGCCAGCCCCTCGATGTCCGTGCCGGCGACCCGCACCTGCGGGCTGCTGCGGTACGGCAGCACCCCGGTCAGCGTCCGGTCGGCCCGGACCCGGTCCACGAAACCGGCGGGCAGCACCCCGTTCCCCGCCTCGGTGGCCGTGACGGCCAGGTCGGCGGGGGCCATCCCGGCCAGTTCCCGGGTGGTCAGCTCCCGGATCGAGGCGCTGCCCACCAGCGCGCCCGCGATCAGGGTGACGCCCAGGGCGACCACCACGCTGACCGCCGCCGCCCGACGGGGTGCCCCGCCGACCCCACCGACGGCGAGCCGGCCGACCGGGCCGAGCCGGCGCAGCGGCCAGCCCACCCCGGCCAGCAGCGGCCGGACCAGTACCGGCCCGAGGGCCACCAGGGCGACGAACGCCAGGGTGCCGGAGAGCACGATCAGCAGCAGTGGGCCCAGCGGGTCGTAGTTCTCCGGGGCCGGTCCGGGCAGTTGGCCGACCACCAGCAGGGCCACCAGCGCCGCGCCCACGGCGAACAGGAGGCCGGTGGCGGTCCGCAGCCGGTTCACCCCGCGCTGGCCGGCGGAGACACTGGCGGTCCGGAGTGCCTCCAGCGGGGCCACCCGGGCGGCGGTGACCGCCGGGGCGAGCACGGCCAGCACGGCGACCAGTGCGGTACCGAGCACCACGGCGACGGCCGCGCCGACCGGCGTGCCGGGCGCGGAGACGGCGTACCCGAAGCCGTCCAGCAGCGGTGGCAGCAGGTGTCCGGCACCGTACGCGGCCAGCACCCCGACCGTGCCGGCGAGCAGCCCGGTCACCGTGCCCTCGACGACCAGCGCCCGCAGCAGCGTCCCCCGGTCCGCACCGACCGCCCGGAGCAGGGCGAGCTGCCGCATCCGCTGGGCGAAGACGATCCGGAAGGTGGAGGTGGCGACCAGCGCGGCGGCCACCACGGCGGTCGCCACGAACATGCTGATCAGGGCGAAGAGGTCGCTGACCCGGTCGCTGACCGCCTCGGCCTCGGCGCGCCGGGTGTCCGCGCCGGTACCGAGCACCGGCGTGCCGCCCTCGTCCCCGGTGCCGGCGACGGCCTGTTCCAGGGCGGTCCAGGTGGCGGCCGGGTCGGCGTCGCCGGCCAGCCGGACGTCGATCTGGTTGAGGTGGTCGTGTCCGACGAGCCGGCTGAGGAAGGCGTCCCGGGTGTACCCGACCTCCCCGGCGTCGTCGGGCGCGGCCACCACCCCGCTGACCGTCAGCGTGAGCGGCTGCCCCGGCTCGGGTCCGCCCACCCGGACCGTGCCGCCGACCGGCAGGCCGAGCCGGTCCACGGTCCGCTCGCTGACCGCGATCTCGCCGGGCGCGTCCGGGTACTCGCCCCGGACCAGGCGGACGGTGGCGAGCGGGCCGCTGCCCGGGTCGGCGTACAGGCTGAAGCCGGTGCCCGGCTGGTCGACGATCCCGACGTACCCGTCGACCCGGCCGACGGCCTCGGCCACCCCCGGGACCCGGCGGACCGCGTCCAGCGCCCGGGTGGTGGCGCCCTCGTCGCCGGGGCCGACGACGACGTCCGCCGCCGCCGGGGTGCCGCTGAGCCCGGCCAGCATGGTCCGTTCGGCGATCTCCTCGGCCAGGACCGTCCCGTACGCGACGAACGCCGCGACGATCATGGCGAGTCCCATCAGCAGCAGCCGGGCCGGGCGGCGGGTGGCGTCGCCGAGCTGGGTCCGCAGCACGGTGGTGCGGCGGCTCACCGGGCACCGGCCAGCTCGTGCAGGGCGTGGCTGATCGTCGTGGCGTCCGGCCGGTCCAGGTCACCGGCGATCCGGCCGTCGGCGAGCAGCACCACCCGGTCGGCGTACCCGGCGGCGACCGGGTCGTGGGTCACCATCACCACGGTCTGCCCGAGGGTCCGCACGCAGTCGGTCAGGAAGCCGAGCACCTCGGCCCCGGCCCGGGAGTCCAGGTTGCCGGTGGGCTCGTCGGCGAACACCACCTCGGGGCGGGTGACCAGGGCACGGGCCAGCGCGACCCGCTGCTGCTGCCCGCCGGAGAGTTCACTGGGCCGGTGGGCCAGCCGGTCGGCGAGACCGAGCACCCGCACCAGGTGGTCGAAGAGTTCCCGGTCGACCGGCCGACCGGCCAGGTCCAGCGGCAGGGTGATGTTCTGCGCGGCGGTGAGCTGGGGCAGCAGGTTGAACGACTGGAACACGAAGCCGATCCGTTCCCGCCGGACCCGGGTGAGCACCTTGTCCGACTGCCGGGTCAGGTCGGTGCCGCCGAGCAGCACCTGACCCGAGGTGGCCGTGTCCAGGCCGGCCAGGCAGTGCATCAGGGTCGACTTGCCGGACCCGGACGGCCCCATGATCGCGGTGAACCGGGCCCGGCCGAAGCCCACCGACACACCGTCGAGGGCCCGTACCGCCGTCTCGCCCCTGCCGTACACCTTGACCACGTCGACGGCCGCGACGGCGGCCGGCTGGGCGGGGTGTTTCGTCATTCTTCCTCCAGTGCTGCGTTGACCGGCCCAGCGTCGCGGCACCGGCCCCGCCGGCACATCCGTCCCCGGGCGGGGAGCGGGGCGGGCCGGGTCTGCCTTTCGGCAGATCCGCGGCCGGTCGGGCGGGGATACCGTGGTGGCGATGACGGAGCGGGTGCACGCCTGGGGACGCCGGGCCGGTCAGGCGGTGGCGCTGGCCGGGATGGCGCTGCTCGGCATGGTCGACGTCCTGCAGAGCGGCATCTTCGTACTCAGCGGCGACGTCGGTCTGCTGGTCGCGCTCTGGCACGTGGCGCTGGCCGTCGCCACCGCGGCGGTGTGGCTGCCCGCCCACCGGCAGGGCTCGCGCCGGCTGGTGGTCGCCGCGTCCGTGGTGGTGGTCTGGTCGCTGGTCACCACCGCCGGCCGGTTCCTGATCGCCGAGCAGCCCGACCTCGTCAGCCGGTGGGAGCCGCGTGGCTCCCCGAGCTTCTGGGGGCTCGCCGAGTCGGTCGGCCTGCTCGGCATGATCTTCGTGCTGGCCCGCCGGGCCGCTCCGGTGCCCGCGCTGGTGCTGGTCGCCGCGACCGGCCTGGCCGTGGCGGTGCTACCGATGCGCGCCGGCACCCTCGGTGTGTACCAGGTCATCGGGATGTCGTACGCGCTGCTCGCGGCGGGCAGCGCCACCGCCGGCATGTACTTCCGGATGGCGGCCACCGCCCGGGACCGGCAGCTCGCCACGGTACGCGCGCAGCAGCGCGCCGAGTTCGCCCGTGACCTGCACGACTTCATCGCCCACCATGTCACCGGCATCGTGGTCCAGGCCCAGGGCGCCCGGTACGTGGCCGAGCGGGACCCGGCGCGGGCGGCGGTCGCCCTGGAGCAGATCGAACGGGCCGGCGCGGAGACCATGACGGCGATGCGCCGGATGGTGGGCGTGCTGCGCGGGCAGGACGGCGCACCGGACGCGCCGCTGGCACCGCTGGTGGGGCTGGCGGACCTGCCGGAGCTGGTCGGGAACTTCTCCGCCGCCGGTCCGGTCGAGGCAGTCCTGCACACCGAGGGACGCCTCGACGACCTGCCCGTCGAGGTGACCTCGTCGGCGTACCGGGTGGTGATGGAGGCGCTGACCAACGTCCGCCAGCACGCCACCGGCGCGACCCGGGTGGGGGTGTGGGTGACCCGTACCCCGGACTGGCTGTTGGTCCGGGTGACCGACGACGGACGCGGTCAGCACGGCGGGCGGTCCCGGCAGCGGCCGGGTTTCGGCCTGGTCGGGCTGACCGAGCGGGTCGGGGCGCTCGGCGGCCGGCTGACCGCCGGCCCGGGGGTCGACGGCGGCTGGGTGCTGGACATGGCGCTGCCGGTGGACGAGCGGGCCACCCGGTGAGCCGGGTGCTGATGGACGGGCAACGGCCGATGATCCGGGTGCTGCGGGACGGGGGTGACGGCCGGTGATCCGGGTGCTGGTGGCCGACGACCAGGCCATGGTGCGGACCGGCTTCGGCATGATCATCGACGCGCAGCCGGACATGACGCTGGTCGGTGAGGCCGCCGACGGCGTCGAGGCGGTCGAGCTGGCCCGCCGGTTACGCCCCGACGTCGCGCTGCTGGACATCCGGATGCCCCGGATGGACGGGCTGGAGGCGCTGCGGCTGCTCGCCGGCCCGGGGGTCGCCGACCCGGTCCGGGTGGTCGTGGTCACCACCTTCGACCTGGACGAGTACGTGCACCGGGCGCTGCGGGGCGGCGCGTGCGGGTTCCTGCTGAAGGACTCCGGCCCGGCGCTGCTGGTGGAGGCGCTGCGGGCGGCCGTCGCCGGGGACGCCCTGATCAGCCCGTCGATCACGGTACGGCTGCTGCGGCACCTGAACCCGTCGGCGACGCCCCGCCCGGTCGAGACCGGCCTGTCTCCCCGGGAGCTGGAGGTGGTGCGGCTGGTGGCGCGGGGCGCGACGAACGCCGAGATCGCCGCCCGGCTGTTCATCACCGTCGGCACCGTCAAGACGCACCTGGCCAGCGTCCAGTCCAAACTGGACGCCCGTAACCGGGTGGAGATCGCCGCCTGGGCCTGGGAACGCCGCCTGGTCGGCTGACCCGGGGCGGGAAAGCGGGCTGTGGGGCGAAAAGCGGCTGATGAACCGGGAAAGCGGCGGGCCACGGGCGGGAGAAGCGGAACCCCCGGCCTACCCAAGCCGGGGGTTCCAGGTGTCCGCCCATCTACGCACGCCGGTGGCGTTTAAAGCCGTGGCTCAGTCTGATCGTTCGTCGCGCTCTACCATTGGGCCACCGCGCCACGAAGAGGCGCGGGCAGGATTCGAACCTGCACTTCGACGAGCCCATTCCACGGCTGGTCGATCCGGCGATCGGCGGGAATGCTGAGGCTGGAGCGAGAGTCTGAGCTTGAGGGACGGCCGCCTCTACCAGTTGGGCCACCCCAGCGCGGGTGCTGGGGGCGGGGATCGAACCCGCAACCGACACACGTCCCGGTTCAGTCTGACGTTCAGTCTCAGTTTCGTGCTGCGCTTGCGCGCATCCCTCCGCGCTCCGACGGAGGGAGTCTCGAACGCTACCCGAACAGGTAGCCGAACACCCGCTCGCCGGCCTTCACGTCCTCCACCTCGGCCATGTTGGCCTGCTCGCGGGCGAACTTCACCGCCTGCTGGAGCTTCGCCACCCGCTCCCGCAGCTCCTTGACCCGGGTGGCGGGCAGCGCACCGGAGAGCTTCACCGTCGTCCAGTAACCGACCGCGACGTCCTCGGTGTAGACCTCCACCTGGGCGGGGTGCTTCTCGGTGGCCTCGGCCTTGACGTGGTTGCGCATCACCTTCTTGCTGCGCACCGTCCGGACCGGGTCCGAGGCGTACGCCCCGGCGGCGTCGTTGAACGTCCAGGTCTCGGCCGGGTCGAGGACGGGCAGCTTGTCGACGAAGGTGTGCAGGTCGACAAGCTGCTTCTCGAGGAACAGCAGGTAGGTGACCGGGACGTCGGCGAGAATGGTCCGCCCGTCCACCACCACGTCGGCCTTCGCCCGGGTGTTCGCCACGTCCTGGGTGAGCACCAGGTCGAACATCCGGGTCAGCGACGCCGACACGTCGGTGAGCACGTCGGTGGCCGACACCTGGACCCGGGTGGACTCCGGCGGAAGCTGCTCGCCCTCCTCGTCCTTGGGCTGGTAACTGCGGGAGATGCCGGACAGCAGCGGCGCCTTCTGCACGTTGCGGTGCGCGTCGGTGAACTCGCGCGTGGTCTGGGCCTTGACGCCCTTGGTGACCGCGATGATCTGGTTGAGCTTCGCCATGCCGATCTTCCCTTCAGCCGCCGGGAACGCTATCAAGCAAGGTCCACATCCGACGATCGACTTTCGTCCGTCGCGGCGACGACGCGATATGCGGCAACTGGGCCACACCGCGCGGCATGAACGGCCGAGATGCCGCAACCGGAGTCGATCATCGGCCCCGACATCGGTCGGAGGAAGACGTGGGCCGGGGCGGGGCACCCGGCCGGCCGGCGGGCGGCGTGGCCGGATCGGAGGTCGCCGGCCCGACCAGAGGGCGGCGTGGCTGGACCGGCGGTGGACGTGGGCCGGGGCGGGGGCGACCGGACCGGTCGGAGGGCGGCGGGGCAGTAGCCGGGGGCGGTCAGCGGAAGGCGGCGTGGCCGGTCAGCACCTGGCCGATGATCAACTGGTGCACCTCGGACGTGCCCTCGTAGGTGAGCACCGACTCCAGGTTCGCGGCGTGCCGCAGCACCGGGTAGTCGAGGGTGATGCCGGCCGCGCCGAGGATGCTCCGGCACTCGCGGGCGATGGCGATGGCCTCCCGGACGCTGTTCAGCTTGCCCAGGCTGATCTGCCGGTGGTCGAGGGTGCCGGCGTCCTTGAGCCGGCCGATCTGCAACGCCAGCAGCATCCCCTTGCCCAGTTCCAGGCCCATGTCGGCGAGCTTGAGCTGGGTGGCCTGGTACGCGGCGAGCGGCTTGTCGAAGATCTGCCGGCTGCGGGCGTACCCGACGGTGGTCTGCAGGCAGTCGTGGGCCGCGCCGAGCGCCCCGAAGACGATGCCGAAGCGGGCCTCGTTCAGGCAGGACAGCGGCCCGGACAGCCCGGCCGCCTCGGGCAGCATCGCGTCGGCGGGCAGCCGGACGTCGTCCAGGACGAGTTCCGAGGTGACCGAGGCGCGCAACGAGAGCTTGCGGGTGATCTCCGGGGCGGTGAAGCCGGGGGTGCCGGCGGGCACCAGGAAGCCCCGTACGCCCTCGTCGGTGCGGGCCCACACCACGGCCACGTCGGCGACCGACCCGTTGGTGATCCACATCTTGGTGCCGGTGAGCACCCAGTCACCGCCGTCGCGGCGGGCCCGGGTACGCATGCCGGACGGGTCGGAGCCGAAGTCGGGTTCGGTCAGCCCGAAACAGCCGATCGCCTCACCGGCCGCCATCCGGGGCAGCCAGCGCTGCTTCTGCTCTTCCGAGCCGAACCGCCAGATCGCGTACATGGCCAGTGAGCCCTGCACCGACACCAGCGAGCGCAGCCCGGAGTCGCCGGCCTCCAGCTCGAAGCAGGCCAGCCCGTACGCGACGGCGGAGGTGCCGGCGCAGCCGTACCCGTCCAGGTGCATGCCGAGCACGCCGAGCTGGCCGAGTTCGCGGGCCAGGTCCCGGACCGGCAGGTGGCCCTCTTCGTACCAGATGGCGACGTGCGGGCGGATCCGCCGGTCGACGAAGGCGCGGACGGCGGCCTGGAGGTCCCGGGTGTCGTCGTCGACGAGGGTGTCGACGCCGACGTACTCGAGTGCGGTGGCGGGGACGGGCAGGGTCACGGTGCGGTTCCTTCCGGGGCGGGCAGGTGCGCGAGCACGCCGCGCGCGACGGCGACGGCCATCGCGTCCAACGCGTCGTGGGTCATCGCCGCCAGGTGCGGGGTGGCGAAGACCCGGGGGTGGTGCAGCAGCGGTTCGCCGGGGTCGGGGGGTTCGGGCGCGTAGACGTCCACCGCGTAGCCGCGCAGCCGGCCGGTGTCGAGCGCGGCGAGCACGGCGGTGCGGTCCACCACGCCGGCCCGCGCGGTGTTGACCAGCAGGGCGTCGGGTCGCATCCGGGCCAGCGCGGCGGCGTCGACGAGTCCGGTGGTCTGCGGGGTCTGCGGCACGTGCAGGCTCACCACGTCGGCGGTACGCAGCAGCTCGTCCAGCCCGACCAGGCGTACCCCGGCGGGTGGCGTGGTGACCGCGACGTCGTACCCGACGACGGTCATGCCGAGGCCCTGCGCGCGCGCCGCGACGCCCCGGCCGATCGCGCCGAGGCCGACCAGGCCGAGGGTGCGGCCGGCGAGCATGGTGCCGGTCAGTCCGGCGGCGACCACCGCCGACGGCAGTGACCGGCCGGCCGGGAAGTCGCCCCGGGCCAGCGCGGCGACCGCCGCCGGGGTCTGCCGGGCGAGGGTGAGGGCGGCCAGGATGACGAACTCGGCCACCGATTCGGCGTTGGCGCCCGGGGTGCCGACCACGGTGATGCCCAGCCGCTCGGCGGCGGCCAGGTCGATGCCGTCCAGTCCGGCGCCGTGCCGGCCGACCACCCGCAGCCGGGGCGCGGCCTCCAGCATGGCGGCGGTGACCGGCGAGGAGCGCACCACCAGGGCGTCGGCGGTGGCGAGCGGCCCGGCCAGGGTGGCCGGGTCGGTGGCGTGGGCGATGTGCACGTCACCGCCGGCGCGCAGCAGCGCCAGCCCGGCCGCCGCGATGGGTTCGGTGAGCAGGATCGTGGGGGGCATCGCGGTCACCAGCCGGTGTAGCAGGTCACGGGTACGGAGTAGAAGTCCCGGGCGTAGCCGCCCTGCTCGCGGGGGCCGTGGTTGGAGGCCCCGGTACCGCCGAAGGGCAGGTGCAGTTCGGTGCCGGCGGTGGGCAGGTTGACGTTGACGATGCCGGCCCGTGCGTCGCGCTTGAACCGTTCGGCCGCCGCCAGGGAGGTGGTGACGATGCCGGCGGAGAGCCCGTACTCGGTGTCGTTGGCGACGTGGAGGGCCTCGTCGAGGTCGTCGACCCGGATCACGCAGGACACCGGGCCGAAGATCTCCTCCCGGGCCAGCCGCATGTCGTTGCGTGCGCCGACGAAGAGGGTGGGTCGCATGAACTGCCCGTCGTCGGGGCGGTGGCCGCCGCCGGAGACCACGGTCGCGCCCTCGTCCCGGCCGATCCGGACGTAGTCGAGGTTCTGGGTGAGCTGGTCGGGGCTGACCACCGGGCCCAGGTCGCTGGCCGGGTCGAGCGGGTCGCCGACGGTCAGCGCGTCGGCGGCGGTGGCGAGGGCCTCGACGAACCGGTCGTGGATGCCGGCCTGCACGATCAGCCGGCTGGACGCGGTGCAGCGTTGGCCGGTGCTGAAGAAGCTGCCGTCCAGGGCGCAGCGTACCGCCGTCGCCAGGTCGGCGTCGTCCAGCACGACGAGCGGGTTCTTGCCGCCCATCTCCAGTTGGAACCGCTTGTTGCCGTACGTGATGCAGCGCTGGGCGACGTGGGTGCCGGTGCTGGTGCCGCCGGTGAACGAGATGCCGTCGAGTCCGGTGGAGGTGAGCAGTTCCTCGCCGACCACCCGGCCCGACCCCATCACCAGGTTGAACACGCCGGGTGGCAGGCCGGCGTCGGTGACGATCCGGGCGAGTTCGCCGGCCGAGGCGGTGACCAGCTCGGCGGGCTTGAGCACCACCGTGTTGCCGTACGCGAGCGCGGGGGCGACCTTCCACGCCGGGATCGCGAGGGGGTAGTTCCACGGGGTGATGACGCCGACCACGCCGAGCGGCCGACGCCGGACCTCGGCGTGCACGTTGGGCCGGGTGGAGGCGTACACCTCGCCGTGCGGTTGCAGGAGCTGGTGGGCGTAGTACCGGAAGGTCTGGCCGGCCCGGGTGACCTCGCCGCGCGCCTCGGCGAGCAGCTTGCCCTCCTCCCGGGCGAGCAACTGCGCGAGTTCCTCGGTACGGGCCAGGATGGTGCCGCCGATCCGGTCCAGGATCTCCATCCGGTGTCCGACGGGTCGGCGGGCCCAGTCGGGCTGGGCGCGGCGGGCCGCCTCGACGGCCGCGCGGGCGGTGTCCGCGCCGGCCTGCGCGTACTCGCTGACGACCTCGCCGGGGCGGGCCGGGTTGTGGTTGGGGCGGCGGTCGCCGTCGACCCATTCGCCGTCGACCAGGTTGCGGTGGTACGGCACCGGCGCGGTCACCGGCCACCGGCCACGGCGGCGACGGGTTCGGTACGCGGGTCGGTGTCCTCCGGGAAGTGGCAGGCCACCTGGTGGCCGGTGCCGGTGGTGGTGAGCGTCGGTTCCCGGGTGGCGCACACCTCCTGGGCCTTCCAGCAGCGGGTCCGGAACCGGCAGCCGCTGGGCGGGCTGAGCGGGCTGGGCACGTCCCCGGTGAGGATGACCCGTTTGCGCTGGGTCTCGACCAGCGGGTCGGGGATCGGCACCGCCGACAGCAGGGCCTTGGTGTACGGGTGCTGCGGCCGGCGGTACATGTCCTCGCACTCGCCGACCTCGACGACCGCGCCGAGGTACATCACGGCGATGCGGTCACAGAGGTGCCGGACCACGGCCAGGTCGTGCGCGATGAACATCATGGTCAGGCCGAGTTCCTCCTGGAGCTGTTCCAGCAGGTTGACGATCTGCGCCTGGACGGAGACGTCCAGCGCGGAGACCGGCTCGTCGGCGACGACGAACTCCGGGTTGCTGACCAGGGCCCGCGCGATGCCGACCCGCTGCCGTTGGCCGCCGGAGAACTCGTGCGGGTAGCGGTCGTGCCAGCTGGCGCTGAGCCCGACCAGGTTCATGGTCTCGACGGCTTTGGCGCGGCGGCCGGCGGCGTTCAGGTCGGAGTGCACCAGCAGTGGTTCCTCGATGAGTTCGCCGATGCTCATGCGCGGGTTCAGCGAGGCGTACGGGTCCTGGAAGATCATCTGCATCCGGCGGCGCATGGCCCGCATCCGGCCCCGGTTGAGGGTGGTCAGTTCGGTGCCGTCGAAGGTGACCGTGCCCCGGCTGGGCTTGAGGAGTTGGAGGATGGCGCGTCCGGTGGTGGACTTGCCGCAGCCGGACTCCCCCACCACGCCGATGATCTCGCCCCGCCGGATGTCCAGGTCGACGCCGGAGACCGCGCGCAGGCGGGCCGGCAGCAGCGAGCCGCGTACCGGCACCTTGAAGTCGACGGCCAGGTCGCGTACCCGCAGCAGGGTCGCATCCGGGGTCTCGGTCATCGGGTCTCCTCCGTCGACAGTTCGGCGTACCGGTCCTGGTTGGACAGCCAGCCGCCCTGGCTGACCGGGCGCATGCCCCAGCACCGGGTCAGTTGGCCCCGGTCGGGGCTCTCCCGGGTGCCAATGAGGTCGGGGGCGTGGTCGTGGCAGGTGTCGCGGGCGAACACGCAGCGGGGCGCGAACCGGCAGCCGGCCGGGATCTCCGACAGCTCGGGTGGGCGGCCGGCGATGGGGCGCAGTTTGCCGCCCTTGACGAGGTCCAGCCGGGGCACCGAGCCGAGCAGCCCCCAGGTGTAGGGCATCTGGGGGCGGTGGAACAGGTCGACGGTCTCGGCGCGTTCGACGATCTGCCCGGCGTACATGACGTTGACCCGTTCGGCCATGCCGGCGACGACGCCGAGGTCGTGGGTGATGAACAGGACGGCGGTGCGGGTCTCCAGGGCGAGATCACGCAGGAGTTCCAGGATCTGCGCCTGGATGGTGACGTCGAGCGCGGTGGTGATCTCGTCGGCGAGGATCAGCCGGGGCTCGCAGGAGAGCGCCATCGCGATCATCACGCGTTGCCGCATGCCGCCGGAGAGCTGGTGCGGGTAGGAGCTGAGCCGGGTGGCGGCGGCCGGGATGCGGACCATCTCCAGCAGTTCGACGGCGCGGGCGCGGGCGGCCCGGCGGTTGAGCCCCAGATGCAGCCGGAGCGACTCGGTGAGCTGCCGGCCCACGGTGAGCACCGGGTTCAGCGAGGTCATCGGGTCCTGGAAGATCATCGAGATGCCCTTGCCCCGGACGGCGCGCAGCTCGCGCGGGCGCAGCCGGAGCAGGTCCCGGCCCTCGAAGATCACCTGCCCCCCGGTGACCTGACCGGCCGGCGGGACGATCAGGCCCATGATGGACTGCGCGGTGGCGGACTTGCCGCAGCCGGACTCGCCCACCAACGCGACCATCTCGCCCGCGTCCACGGTGAACGAGACACCGTCCACAGCGGTCACCGAGCCGCGCGCCGCGCGGAACTCGGTGCGCAGATCCCGCACCTCCAGCAAAGCCATCGATCCCCCTGACGCTAGACTGCCGATCGCCAGCATTCGTCAAAGGGGAGTGTTGCACAGACGATGTTCGTCGTCTAGGCTCCCGTCAGCGACGAATTACGTCACTATCGAGTTGGAGCACGATGGCATCGAAAAGCTCGATCGAGAAGGATCGCAGCATCATCCGAGAACTCGTCCAGGACCCGAGGCAGACAAACGTCGCGTTGGCGGCGAAGGTCGGCCTCTCCGAGGGATCTGTGCGACGACGGATGGAGCGGCTGATCAGCGAGGGGCAGCTGCAGTTCGCGGTCATCCCCAGCGCTGCCTTCATGGGTCGACCGGTGCACACACTCTTCGAGATCCAGAGCGCGCCGGGTGCCACCGAGCAACTCATCGAGAAGCTCGCCGGCATGCCGGAGATCGCGTACGTCTACCACGTGACCGGGCAGTTCGACATCATCGCCGTCGGCTACTTCTCCTCCAGCAACGACATGCGGACCTTCTGGACCGAGCGGCTGGGCCACCTCGACGGGGTGATGGAGAGCCGGTCGGTGATGGTGCTGCGGGTCGCCAAGCGGGCCCACGAATGGGCCCGGGACATCGCCGGCGACGAGGAATCCGCCTGGGACACCGGCCCGGAACCCGGTACACCCGGCACAGAGGTCTGACCGGACCAGGAGAGACGAACCATGCTGCGCATCACGCTGATCCGTGTGTTATCGGTTATTCCGGTGCTGTTCGGGATCTCGGTGATCTCGTTCCTGGTGATCCGCATGATCCCCGGTGACGTGATCAGCTCGATCATGGGACAGGACTTCGGCGACCCCGCGATCGAGGCGGAGATGCGCCGCTACTTCGGGCTCGACATGCCCGTCTACGAGCAGTTCCTGCGCTGGTTGGGTGCCCTGGTCCAGGGGGACCTGGGCACCTCCATGCGGACCGGCCAGCCGGTGCTGGAGGAGATCGGACAGCGCTTCCCGTCCACCCTGCTGCTGGCGCTGTCGTCGCTGCTGGTGTCGATCCTCATCTCGATCCCGCTCGGGGTGCTCAGCGCCACCAAGCGCAACGGCATCCTGGACGCCAGCACCCGGGTCGCCTCGCTGATCGGGCTCTCGCTGCCCAACTTCTGGCTGGGCATCCTGCTGGTGTACGTCTTCTCGGTCTCGCTGGGCTGGCTGCCGTCGCAGGGCGCGGGCGAGGGTGAGGGCTTCCTGGGCAGCCTGAAGTACCTCATCCTCCCGTCCGTCACCCTCGGCGCCAGCCTGGCGGCGATCAGCATGCGGATGACCCGGTCCAGCATGCTGGAGGTGCTCAACCAGGACTACGTCCGGACCGCCCGCGCCAAGGGGCTCGCCGAACGCGCGGTGCTGGTCCGGCACGCCCTGCGCAACTCGCTCATCCCGGTGGTGACCGTGCTCGGCATCCAGGCCGGCGCGCTGCTGGGCGGCACCGTCATCGTCGAGCAGGTCTTCGCCTGGCCGGGGCTGGGCACCATGGTCATCCGGGGCATCAGCCAGCGCGACTACCCGGTCGTCCAGGGCACCCTGCTCTTCCTCGCCTTCTTCTACGTCGTGGTCAACCTCCTCGTCGACCTCCTCTACACCTACCTGGATCCGAGGTTGCGCAGTGGTCACTGAAGTCCTCCCCGTACCCGGGCCGCAGACACCACCGGTCCGGACCGGACGCCGTGGCGGCCAACTGCTGCGGCTGATCACCCGGGACCGGGTCGGCGCGATCGGGCTGGTCATCGTGGTGCTGATGACCGCCGCCGCCGCGCTCGCCCCGCTGATCGCCCCGTACGACCCGACCGCGATGTCCAACCAGCGGCTCGCCCCGCCCGGCGGGGACTTCCTGCTCGGCGCGGACGAGGCCGGCCGGGACCTGCTCAGCCGGGCGCTGTACGGCGCACGCACCTCACTCACGGTCAGCCTGATCGTGGTGGTCTGCGCCGGGACCATCGGCGTCCTGCTGGGGCTGCTCGCCGGCTTCTACCGGGGTGTCCTCGACGCGATCATCACCCCGGCCACCGACATCATGTTCTCCTTCCCCACCCTGCTGCTGGCGCTGGCCGTGGTGGCCGCCCGGGGCCCCGGCACGGAGAACCTGATCCTCGCCCTGGTCATCGTCTTCATCCCCAGCTTCGCCCGGATCGTGCGCGGCACCGCCATGTCGGTGCGCCGCGAGCCGTACGTGGAGTCGGGGCAGGCGGTCGGGCTGAGCAACACCCGGCTCATCCTCAAGTACATCCTGCCCAACTCGGTGGCCCCGATCGCGGTGCAGTTCACCACCAGCCTCGCCTACGCGATCCTGATCGAGGCGTCCCTGGGGTACCTCGGGCTGGGCGTGCAGCCGCCGCAGCCGTCCTGGGGCTCGATGCTGTCCAGCGGCAAGTCCTTCATGGAGATCTCGATCTGGCCGTCGGTGGTCCCCGGGGTCTGCATCATGATCGCCGTACTCGGGTTCAACCTGCTGGGTGACACCCTCCGCGACGTGCTGGACCCCCGACTGCGCGGCCGGTCCAGCCGCTGAGCCGGGCGGTCCGCCAGCGGTCGGCCGCTCCCCCGCCGACCAGCCGACCAGCCGACGCGCGACCCGCGAGCCGCGACCCGCCAGCCGCCGACCAGCCAGCCGCCGGCCGTCCCGAAGCCGACCCGCTGACCCCCGCCGCAAGGAGCCCCGGCATGGAAACCATCGACGAACACCTGGTACGCCGGCTGACCGGGTGGTCGGCCGGCGCACCGCTGCCCGCCGACCCCTCCCCCGACGTCGCGGTCGACCCCGCACTGCTGCTGGCCTACCTGGACGCCCAGGTGCAGAGCCGCCACCTCGACCTGGCGCTGCGCTGGTTGCAGTCCAAGCGGGAGGGCTTCTACACCATCGGGTCCAGCGGTCACGAGAGCAACGCCGCCGTGGCGCTGGCGCTGCGCCCGACCGACCCGGCTCTGCTGCACTACCGCTCCGGTGGCTTCTACGCCGCCCGCGCCGGCCAGGTCCCCGGGTCCACCCCGGTCGCGGACGTGCTGCACTCCGCCGCCGCCAGCCGGCAGGACCCGATCTCCGGCGGCCGGCACAAGGTCTTCGGCCACCGGGCGTTGAACGTCATCCCGCAGACCTCGACGATCGCCTCGCACCTGCCGCGTGCCATGGGCCTGGCGTTCGCCCTGGACCGGGGCACCGCCGCCGACACCGGGTACCCGGCCGACGCGGTGGTGGTGTGCAGCTTCGGCGACGCCTCCGCCAACCACTCCACCGCCGCCGGCGCGCTGAACGCCGTCGGCTACACCGCCCACCAGGGCCTCCCGGTGCCGCTGCTGTTCGTCTGCGAGGACAACGGCATCGGCATCAGCACCCGCTCGCCGCGCGGCTGGGTCCGCCGGATGCTGTCCGCGCTGCCCGGCCTCGACTACGCGTACGCCGACGGCACCGACCCGGCCGGTCTGCTGGCCACCGCGACCGAGGTGGTCCGCCAGGTGCGGACCGGCCGCCGGCCCGCCGTCCTGCACCTGGGCACCGTACGGTTCATGGGCCACGCCGGCTCGGACGCCGAACTCGCCTACCGCAGTCAGGCGGAGATCCTCGCCGACTACGCCCGCGACCCGATCCTGGCCACCGCGGCCGTGCTGGCCCGACGCGGCATCCTCGACCCGGCCGGGACCCTGGAACGCTACGAGCACGCCCGCAAGCTGGTGATGGAGCAGGCCGAGTCGCTGCTGGGCCGGGTCGGGCGGCTGGACAGCCCGGCGGCGGTGACCGAGCCGCTGACCGCCCGGCGGGTGACCGAGGTGAGCGGTGCCGCCGCCCGCCGACCGGGCACCGGCCGGGAGCGGGTGTACGGCGACCGGCCGCCGGAGTCCCGGGGACCGCTCACCCTCGCCCAGTCGATCAACGCGGCCCTGCACGACGCGCTGCTCACCTGGCCGCAGGCCCAGGTGTTCGGCGAGGACGTGGCCCGCAAGGGCGGCGTCTACGGCGTCACCCGGGGGCTGCGCAAGGCGTTCGGGGCCGGCCGGGTCTTCGACACCCTCCTCGACGAGCAGACCATCCTCGGGGTGGCGCTCGGCGGGGCGCTGGCCGGCACGCTGCCGATCCCGGAGATCCAGTACCTCGCGTACCTGCACAACGCCGAGGACCAGCTGCGCGGCGAGGCCGCGTCGCTGCGGTTCTTCTCCGCCGGGCAGTACGCCAACGGCATGGTGGTGCGGATCGCCGGCCTGGCGTACCAGAAGGGGTTCGGCGGGCACTTCCACAACGACAACTCGGTGGCCGTGCTGCGGGACATCCCCGGCCTGGTGCTGGCGGTGGCGTCGCACCCGGCCACCGCCCCGGCGCTGCTGCGGCAGTGCCTGGCCCTGGCCGAGCAGGAGGGCCGGGTCTGCGTGTTCCTCGAACCGATCGCCCTGTACCACACCCGTGACCTGCACACCGACGGCGACGGCCGGTGGCTGGCCCGGTACCCGGAACCGGCCGACTGGGCGTCCGCCGAGACCCCGCTGGGCCAGGTCCGGACCGTCCGCGCGGGCACCGACCTGGCGCTGGTCACCTTCGGCAACGGCGTACCGATGAGCCTGCGGGTGGCCGACACCCTGGCCCGGGAGGGCGTCGAGGCGCGGGTCATCGACCTCCAGTGGCTCGCCCCGCTGCCCGCCGCCGGCCTGCGCGCCGCCCTCGACGGGATCTCCCGGGTCCTGGTCGTGGACGAGACCCGGGTCAGCGGCGGCGTCGCCGAGGCCGTGGTGGCGGCCCTGGTGGACGCCGGTTTCCCCGGCCGGATCGCCCGGGTGAACAGCGTCGACAGCTACGTCCCGCTGGGTCCGGCCGCCGACCAGGTGCTGCTGGGTGAACCCGACATCCTGGCCGCCGCCCGCCGGGTGTGAGAGGGCGGACGACGGAACGGCCCACCCGCGGGTGCGGGTGGGCCGTCGCCGTTTCCGGATGGGTCAGTAGCCGAGGTCGGGCTGACGCTTGGTGCCGAGCAGTTCCTCGCCGGCCAGGTACCGGTCGAAGTTGGCGCAGAAGTCGGCGCCGAGCCGTTGCAGGTTGCCGTCGCCCCGGAACGACGTGTGCGGGGTGATCGTGGTGCGGGGCAGCCCCCACAGCCGGTGCTCCGGCGGCAGCGGCTCCTGCTCGAACACGTCGAGCACGGCGGCGGCGATCCGGCCCTGCCGCATGGCGTCGACCAGGGCGTCCTCCACGATCAGCGCGCCCCGGCCCACGTTCACCAGCACCGCGCTCTCCTTCATCGCCGCGAAGTGCGCGGCGTCGAAGAAGTACCGGTTCTCCGTGGTCAGCGGCATGGCCAGCACCACCGCGTCGGCGTCGGGCAGCAGCGCCAGGTGCTCCCCGTACGCGACCACCCGGTCGAAGCCCTCGGTGGGCGTGCCGGCCCGGTTCACCCCGACCACGGTGGCCCCGAGCGCCCGCGCCCGCCAGGCCACCTCACCGCCGATGCCCCCGGTACCGAAGACCAGCATGGTGCTGCCGATGACGTCCCGGGCGACGACCCGGACCCACTCCCGGCGTTCCTGCGCCGCGCGCAGCTCGGGGAACGCCCGCGAGTGCATGAGCACCGCGCCGACGACGTACTCGGCGATCGGCACGTTGTACGAGTTCGGCGACCGGGTGTAGATCAGCCCCTCGTCGAGGCGGCGGCGCATGATGTCGCCACCGACCCAGTCGAAGCCGGCGGCGGTGATCTGCACCCAGCGCAGCCGGTCGCACTTGCTGAGCAGCGTGTCGAAGGTGTCCTCGTTCATCGCGCTGCGCAGGATCACCTCGGCGTCGAGCCACTCCTCACGGACCGGCTCGTCGTCCGGGACCGCCGTGAACCGGCAGTGCGGGTACCGTTCGCGCAGCTGCGGCAGCAGGTCGGCCAGGTTCGGGGTGAGCAGTACGTGCGGTCCCCCGCCGTCGACGGTCATGACTTCTCCTGCGCACGCTTCCGGTTGTTGTAGGTCACCCCGCCCTTGGCCCAGTTGTCGTAGGAGACCTCATAGAGCAGGACGTGGGTGTTCTCGCGGGGCGAGCCGTACTTGACCAGCACGTCGGTCAGCTCGGCGATGATCGCCTCCTTGGTCTCCTGGTCACGCTTGCCGATCTCGGCACGGATGATCGCCATCTCGCTCAGTTCTCCTCTGTCCTCGTCCGGTTTCTCGCGCTGGTCAGCTTGTCGTCGTCGCGCCGACGAAGTCCGGGTTGCGGGCGTACTCGGCCTTGACCGCCAGGTAGGCGAAGGCGTGCGTGACGCCGGTGGCCAGGACCCCGTCGAACACCTCACGGGCCTTGTCGACGTCGCCGTTGTAGTAGTGCCAGTTGCCCAGGCCGTAGCCCTGGGTGACGGTGCGCAGGCCGTTGCCGTCGCACATCGCCCAGAGCTGGTCCGGGGTGATCTCGCCGGTGTAGAGCCGCATCCGGCCCTCGTACCCGACCAGGTGGTCGTCGGGGACCAGGGCGACGGCGCGGAACCGGTCGAGCACCTCCTCGGCCTCCGCCGCCCGGCCGAGCCGGCGCAGCGCCATGTACTGCCAGTCCTGCGACGCCACCAGCCCCTCCTGGTGCCGGGAGGCCAGCTCGGCGGCCCGGAAGCTCGGCAGGCAGCCCTCGAAGTCACCGGCGAGGTACTGGGCGACGCCGAGGTGGTACCAGACGGACGCGTGCAGGGTGGTGTTGTAGCGGGCCAGGACCGACGGGTCCTGCGCGGCCGCGGTGTCGCTGAGGTGCTGCGGCCGGACCTCGTCGTCACGGCCGAGGATCAGGTGGACGACGTCCTTCTCCACCTCGGGCTGGTACATCTCGTACTCGTCCTCGACGCCGTCGAGCTGGTCGGCGGCGGTCCGCAGGTCCTCGATCGCCCCCGGGTAGTCGCCGATCGAGATCCGCCGGTGTCCCCGGAACCGCAGCAGCCGCGGGCTGTTCGGCTCCAGTTCCAGCGCCTCGGTGAGCAGGGCCACCGACTCGGCGTGCCGGTTCAGGTAGCCCTTGAGCCGGGCGGCGATGACATAGCGGTGGGTCAGCGGTACGGACGTCATGGGCTGCCTTTCGTCACGGTGGTGGCGCAGGGCCGGAGGCGGCGGCGGGAACAGTGCCGGGGCCCGGTGGTGGCGGACGGTGGTGGCGGGGGCGCCCGCGGGATCGGCGCCCCCGCCACGGCTCACCGGTCCAGCCAGATGTTCTTGTAGAACCGGTACGTCGGCGTCGGGTCGCCCCGGTAGCCCATGACGTCCTTCTGCACCACGTCGAAGTCGGCGTTCAGGAAGGTCATGGCGACCGGACCACGCTCGGCCAGGATCTTCTCGGCCTGCTGGTACAGCGCCGCGCGCTTGTCCTTGTCCATTTCCGAGCGGGCCTGCACGACCAGGTTCTCGTACTCCGGGTCGGTCCAGCCGCCGTAGTTCAGCCCGCCGCCCTTGAGGAAGCTGGCGGTGAACCGCTCGTCCGGGTCGTAGGTCAGGCCGAAGCCGGACTGGTACATGTCGAAGTCGGCGGACTTGGTCTTGGTGTCGGCGATGGTCGACTCCACCGACTCGATGGTCACCTTGATGCCGATCTTGGCGAGCTGCTGCTGTTCCACCTCGGCCGAGCGCACCTGGAACGCCGAGGTGGCGATCACCATCAGCTTCGCCTCGAAGCCGTTCGGGAAGCCCGCCTCGGCCAGCAGCGCCTTGGCCTTCTCGATGTCCGGCTTGCCGTACACCGGCTCCTTCAGCGCGCCGAACCGGTCCGGCGGCAGGTAACCGGCGTTGAGCGCGGTCCCGAAGCCGGAGTTGGCCACGTTGAGGATCTCCTGACGGTCCAGCGCCAGGAAGATCGCCTGCCGGACCTTCACGTTGTCGTACGGGGCCTTGGAGGTGTTCAGCCGCAGGTGCAGCGAGAGCGAACCGGAGCCGCCGTACCACTTGAGCTTCTCGTCGCGCTTGAGCGCGTCGATGAACTCGGGGGCCGGCCGCCAGAGGAAGTCGACCGTGCCGCTGCGGATCGCGGCGGCGCGCGCGTTGTCGTCCGGGTTGAAGGTGAAGTCGACCCCGTCGAGGTAGGGGACGCCCTGCTCCCAGTACTTGTCGTGCTTGTCGAGCTTGATCGCCTGGCCGGCGACCCGGGAGGTCAGCTTGAACGGGCCGCTGCCGCCGTCGACGCTGCCGTTGAGGCCGCCGGCCTCGGCGACGTCCTTGTCCACGATGGAGGAGGCGGCGGTGGAGAGCAGGGTCAGGATGGCCGCGTTCGGCTTCGACAGCGTCATCTCGACGGTC
Organism: Micromonospora cathayae; assembly: GCF_028993575.1. Lineage (NCBI taxonomy): Bacteria > Bacillati > Actinomycetota > Actinomycetes > Micromonosporales > Micromonosporaceae > Micromonospora > Micromonospora cathayae. The sequence continues at coordinate 6,908,563 of NZ_CP118615.1, forward strand.
CGCTCGTCGGGCGCCGCGACCGAGGCGATGCCCTCGTAGCTGCGGGCCCGCGGGGCCCGGGTCTCCGGGTTCTGGATCCGCTCGATCGAGTACTTGACGTCGGCCGCGGTCACCTTGCGTCCGCTGTGGAAGTAGGCGTTGTCCCGGAGCTTGAAGGTGACCTTCAGCCCGTCGGCGCTCTGCTCCCAGGACTCGGCGATGGCCGGCTTGATCTCGCCCCGGTACGACTGCACCAGCGACTCGTAGATCTGCTCGTTGATGACGAAGGCCGAGGTCTCCGACATCTTGTGCGGGTCCAGTTCGTTGGCGTCCAGCCGGATCATGATCCGCAACCGTCCGCCGGACTTCGGGGAACCCGCCGGCTGCGCCTCGTCCTCCAGACGGACGTTGCTGGTCAGACCGTCGTTGCCGGTCCCGCCGGCGTCGTTGGACGGTGGCTCACCGCCCCCGCAGCCGGCCGCGAGCGCCGACACGACGCCCACCGCCAGCAATGTGCTCAAAAATCGGGTACGCATGGGTCTCCTTGGCTGGTGTCACGATCAGCGCTTAGCGGGCGGTTGGCTTCCACGCCTCCCCATAGACTCGAAGCCAGTTGCCACCGAGAATCTTGATCACGTCTTCGGGCGAGAAGCCGCCGGCGAGGAGCGCCTCGGTGAAGTTCGGGAACTGCGCGGCGTCGTCCATGCCGATCGCCCGACGCTCGTTCCAGCCGAAGTCACCGAGGAGGTTGTCCTGCTCCTTGTCCTTCAACTGCGCGGCCCGCATCGCCTCGGTCCACGTCTCGTCGTAGTCGGTGGCGATGGCGACGTGGTCGACGCCCACCACCTCCACGACGCGGCTGACGTGTTCCACGAAACGGGTCAGGTCAGGACGCCGGGTCGGGGCGTCCGGGTAGTAGAGGAACCCTGACAGAGTGGTGATGCCCATGACGCCGCCCTGCGCGCCGAGGCGACGCAGGAAGTCGTCGGACTTGGCCCGGATGTGCGGCGACAGCACGTCGCAGAACGAGTGGGTGACGACCACCGGTTTGTCGGAGGCGTCCATGGCGTCCAGGCCGGTGCGCTCGCCACAGTGCGAGACGTCGACCAGGATGCCCAACTCGTTCATCGCCCGGACGAAGGTGCGGCCCTTGCGGGTCAGACCCGGATCGGTCTTCTCCCCGCAGCCGGCGCCCAGCAGGTTCTGCCGCTGGTAGGTGAGTTGCAGGATGCGGACGCCGAGGTCGTGGAAGGTGCCGAGCAGGTCGAGGTCGACGCCGATCATCTCGGTGTCCTGCGGACCGAAGATGACGGCTTCCCGGCCCTCGGCCTTGGCGCGCTCGATGTCGGCGACGGTGAGCGCGAGCACGACGTCGTCGGCGTGCGCGTCGATCCACCGGCGGCAGCGGTTCACCTCCCGCAGGGCGGTGACCGTGTCGGCGTACGGCCTGGTGACCGTGTGGTTGACGGCGGTGACACCCCCGCGCCGGATCCGGTCGAGGTGGGCGGCGCTGAGCTCGATGACCGTGCTTCCGTCCACCACGGTGGCGGCGGCGTGCAGCGCGGTCGCCGAGGGGACGGGGCGTTCCGTGGCGGCAGTGTTCACGTCATCTCCAGGATCATCGGAAGATGCTCGGACTCTACGAGGAACGCCAGTTCCTGTCCATAGATCTTACGAACTCGTCGCATAGACGTTCGATAACGACGAAATTCGACGGTTCCTGGGAGAGTAACCCGCCGACTGCGGCCCGCAGACGACGAACCGGGGCAAAGCAGATGGGGTGTCCGGAACATCGCGGCGGGGCGGGCCGGACCACCCCGGGCCCCGCACACCCGCCGCAACCGGCCCGCGCGCCAGCCGGCCACCGCGCCGGCCGCGTCCGCGAGATTCTCCGGCACCGGCGCATCCGGACCACAGCGGACGGACGAAGCATGGAGCGTGACGACCAGTCACGGATCGAGTCGTCTCGACCGAAAGGGGTCATCCATGAAGATCGCTCGTCTCGCCGCCCGGGTTGCGGCGGGCGTGGCCGCCACCGCCCTCGTCACCACCGCCGCCGCCGCACCGGCCCAGGCCGGCACCACGAAGCGACTGGGCACGAAGTCCCTGGCCCAGGTGCTGCTCGCCGACAAGTCCGGCTTTGACCACAACCCGCGCGACTTCGACGTACTGACCCGGGCGGTGCTGACCGTACTGGAGGCCAAGCCGAACTCGCCGGTCAAGGTCCTCACCGACGGCACGGTGGCGCTGACCGCGTTCCTTCCGACCGACGCGGCCTTCCAGCAGTTGGTCCGCGATCTCACCGACGCCCGTCGGCTGCCCAGCGAGAGCGCCGCCTTCACCGCCGTCGCCGGCCTCGGCGTCGACACCGTGGAGACCGTGCTGCTCTACCACGTGGTGCCGGGTGCCACGATCGACCGCGGTGCCGCGGTCAAGGCCGACGGCGCGGAGCTGACCACCGCCCTCGGTTCCACCGTCGAGGTCGACGTCCGCACCTACTGGCACCGCTTCAAGATGGTCCGACTGATCGACGCCGACACCGACGACCGCGACCCGCGCGTGGTCGCCTTCGACATCAACAAGGGCAACAGGCAGATCGCGCACACCATCGACCTGGTGCTGCGGCCGGTCGACCTCGACTGACAACCACCTCCGGGTGGCGCCGACGGACCACCGGTCGGCGCCACCCTGTCGTCCGCCGGACATGCCCCCGCACCGCCCGGTGCGGGCAGGGCGGGAACGGGCCGGGGTGGCGGCCAGGTGGGGCGCCACCGGAGCCGTCCAGGCAGCGGAAGGAGCAGGCCACGGCCGTTGGCGGACTACCCCTCGATGGCGCGCCGGATGCGGGCGAGGGAACCGTTCTCCAGGGCGACCCAGACGGCACCGTCGGGCCCGAGCGTGATGCCGTGCGGCTCGCAGCGCGGCGTCGGAAGGTCGTACGTCTCGACCACCCCGCCCGTGGTGATCGAGCCGACCCGGTTGCCGGCCCACTCGGTGAACCACAGCGTGCCCTGGTCGTCAGCGGTGACGGCGTGTGGTCGACCGGCACGGTCGGGCAGCGGAAACTCCACGATCGCGCCGTCGGGTGCGATCCGCCCGAGCTGACCGGCGGCGATCTCGACGAACCAGAGGGCACCGTCCGGGCCGGCGGCGATACCGACCGGCGCGGCGGCCGGGGTCGGCAACGGGTGGACGGCGACCGCGCCGTCCATGCCGATCCGCCCGATCGCGTTCGCCTGGTTCAGGGTGAACCACATCCCACCGTCGGGGCCAGGGGTGATCGCGGACGGGAACGCCCCGGCAACCGGGAGCGGAAACTCGGTGACCCGGCCGTCGGTGGTGATCCGGCCGATGCGGTCGGCGGCGGTCTCGGTGAACCAGAGGGCACCGTCCGGGCCGGCGGCGATACCGAACGGCCCGCACTCCGGGGTGGGCAGCCGGAACTCGTCGACACGTCCCCCGGTCGTGATCCGACCGATCCGGTGCGCCTGGTACTCGGTGAACCAGAGCGCCCGGTCCGGGCCGGCGGTGATGACCGTCGGTCCACACCCCGGATCGAGTTGCCGGCTGCCGGGCTGCCCGCCGGGGACCAGCCGACCGACACGTCCGCTGTGGACCATGGTGAACCACAGCGCGCCGTCCGGGCCGACGGTGACCGCGTACGGGCCGTCGGCGGCGTCGGCCACCGCGTACTCCTGAATGGAGACTGCTGTCACTGGGGTTCCTCCGGTCCGTTCTCCCGGGCGACGCGCTCGATGCAGGTCGGGGCGACACCCGCCGCTTATCGCTACTGATGTAGCGATAGCATCATGCCATGGGCCTGCCACGATCGACAGAGGGTTTCCCCGACGGGCCGCTCCCGTCGCCGGACCGTCGAAGCACCACACCGGCACGCCGACCCGGCGGGCGCAGCGCCCACGTCCGCCGACGGGTGCTCGACGCGGTCCTCGCCCAACTGGTGGAGTACGGCTACGACGCCCTCAGCGTGGACGCCGTGGCGGACCGGTCCGGCGTGCACCGCACCACCGTGTACCGGCGCTGGCGTGATGTCGGCGGACTCCTCGCCGACGTGCTCGCCGAGGCGACCGGCGACGGGTGGCACCCGCCCGACACCGGATCCCTGGACGGGGACCTCGTCGCGGTGAACCGTGAGATCCACGCGGCGCTGACCGCGGACCCGCCCGTCACCGCCGCGCTGATCGCCGCTTCGTTCCGGTCCGGACCGGCGGCGGACGCCCTCCGGGGCTTCTGGGCGGACCGGTACGACCGCTGTGCCGTGATCGTGCGGCGGGCCGCCGAACGGGGCGAGACACCCGCACACACCGACCCGCGCCAGCTGCTCGTCGCCGCCACCGCACCGCTCTACCACGAGATCGTCCTGCTCCGCTCACCTGCCAGCCTCGACCTGGCCGACCAGGCGGCCCGCGCCGCGGCCACCGCGGCGCGGGCGGGCGCCTTCGTCGACTGACGCGGTCGGCGGCTCCGGGCTACTCCGCCGGATCCCGACGGGCCGGGCCGGCGATCGAGTACGCGACCAGGCCGCCGACGGCGAGCACCGCCGCCGTCAGCGCGGCGGCCCGGCTGTCGGTCGGCTGGCCCTGCCACGTCGCGGCCGCTCCCCAGGTGCCCGGCTGCGGGTACAGGGCCGCGACGGCGGTCCAGCCCAGCGGCAGGAACCACGACCGGGCGGCACCGAGCAGCGTCGCGCACAACGCCGTCAGGCCGAGCAGGCCGGCGGCGTCGCGGGCCACCAGCGCGGCCGGTCCGAACCGGGCGCCGGTGTGCCGTGTGGCGAACAGGACCACGAGGACCACCAGCAGGCCGCCGAGCAGGTGCGCGGCCCGCCGCCAGGGCCAGCGCACCGCAGCGGTCCGGTCCAGGTTCTCGTCCGGGCCGGCGAGGGTGGGCGCGAGCGCCGCGACCATCAACAGCACGGTCAGCACGACCACCATCGGGGTGGCGTCCCGCTCCTCGGCGAAGGCCAGGCACAGCGCCCAGACCACGGCCGCGCCGCCGACGGCCGCGGCCAGGGCCAGTGGTACGCGTCGCGAGCGCAGGTACAGCAGCGTCCAGGTCACCTGGTGCTCCCGGACAGGATGCCCGCCGGGTCCGCGCAGGCCAGGGCGGCGTCGCGGACCGCCGCGACCCGGGCCAGCGCCTCGTCGCCGGGCAGGTCACGCAGCCCCTGCCACAGGGCGACCGCCTCGGCGTTGATCTCGGGGTCCTCCTCGATCATCCCGGGCACCACTCCGACGTCGGACCGCGGCTCGCGGCCCAGCAGCCAGTAGCCCGCCGCGCGTTCGACCACCCCGTCGCGGTTCCGGCACTCCCCGTCGTACGGGACGCCCAGGCTGGTGACGATGTCGCGGACCACGGCGGCGGGATGGGCCAGCCGGCCACGTCCGCCGATCCGGATCTCGATCGTGACGACACCGTCCCCGGGTGCCGGCCGGACCTCGTCGAACCCCGTCGTGCGGGTGTCCTCGTACACGGCGGTCGGCGCGTCCGGCAGTTTCGCCAGCGCCGCCAGCCCTTCCCGGGCCAGCGGGGTGACCGTGTCGAGCACGCCGGCGTGCACCCGGCTGACGCACACCTTCGGGGTGTCGTCGGTGCACACCAGTTCCCGCGCGAGCGGGTCGACCGGCCAGTTCAGCACGTCCCGGTCGCGGGGGACGACCGCCAGTGCCGCCGTCAGCCCGAGCAGCACCGGCACCACCGCGACCACCCGGGCCCGCCAGCCACCGGCGACGAACAGCAGCAGACCGGTGACGGCGAGCGCGGTCGTCGACAGCGCGAGCGCCCCGCTGACCCGGTTGTCGATCGTCTGGTAGTCGTGCAGCGGAGTCGTGCCGTGCACCGGAGAGATGGCCGCGGCCACCCAGTCCGGGGGCCCGATGGTGCCGAAGAAGACCAGCAGCACGCCGCCCACCCCGAGTGCCGGTGCGGTCACCAGGGCGGGAAGCAGCCGCCCGAGCCCCAGTCCGAGCCAGGCCGCGGCGACCAGGGACAGCGCACCGACCCCGGTGACGACGACGAAGTTCAGCAGCGGCAGGTGCCGGGCGGTGGTGATGATCCAGGCGACGCCCGCCGCGGTCACCAGCAGGTAGGCGACCGCGAGGGTGACGGCCATCGTGCCGAGCACCGGCAGCATCCGCTGGACGCGTGGCCGGGCGGTGGTGGCGAACAGTTCGCCGACCTTCGCCCGGTGTTCCCGGCGGCCCTGCCAGGCCCCGGCGGCAAGGGCCAGCGGCCACATCAGGAGCAGGTACTCCCGGGTGGTCAGGGCCAGGTCCATCCAGCTCTTCGACCACCGGCCGGTCGCCAGGTAGAGCGTGCCGACCCCGATCACCACCGTGATCAGCGCGGCACCGAGCGCGGCGGAGCGGCGCAGTTCGATCCCCACGATGCTCATGCCGGCACTCCGTTCCGCTTCCCGCTTCGGGCCGTCGTGCGGCACCGTTCCGTCGAGTTCGATGCTCCGCCCGCCACGCCCGCTCATCGGGTGGTCTCCGACCGGTGCTGACGCAGGAGCGCGGAGTAGCCCCGCTCGGCCGGGCTGTCACCGGCGTGGCCCTGGCCGCCCCGCGCGGAGAGTTCCTCGGGCGTGCCCTGCCACACCAGGCGACCCTCGTTCACCAGGACGACGTCGGTGCAGGCCGCCGCCACGTCCTCGACCAGGTGGGTGGAGACCAGTACGCAGCTGTCGGTGCCGAGGTCACGCAGCAGCTCGCGGAAGTCGAGTCGCTGCTCCGGGTCGAGGCCGACGGTGGGCTCGTCGAGCAGCAGGAGCTGCGGGTCGTTGACGATGGCCTGCGCGATGCCGGCCCGGCGCAGCATGCCACCGGAGAGCGTCTTCAACCGGGCGTCGGCCCTGGCGGTGAGCCCGACCCGGTCGACGGCCCGCTGTACCGCCGCCGCGAGGCCGGGCCGGGGCACCTCCTTGAGCCAGGCCATGTACCCGACGAACTCGCGGACCGTGAACCGTGGGTAGTAGCCGAAGTGCTGCGGCAGGTAGCCCAGGGCGCGGCGCACCGGTCGCAGCTCGGAGCGGCCGTCGACCGGGCGACCGAGCAGCGTCAGCCGGCCGCCGGCCGGGGCCAGGACGGTCGCCAGGGCGCGCATCAAGGTGGTCTTTCCCGCGCCGTTCGGGCCGAGCAGCCCGTGCACGCCGGTGGCCAGGGCCAGGTCGAGGCCGTCGACGGCCAGGTGCCGTCCGGCCCGGACCCGTAGGCCCTCCGCGTGGATGGCCCAGGGATGGGTGGTGGCGGCCGTCTCGACCGCACGCACGGAACGCGTCATCGTCATCTCTTTCGGTGATCGTCGATGGGCAGGATGGTGGTACGGCGCGGGACGGCCGTACCGTCAGTCCTGGTGGGAGAGCCGCCGGGAGCCGTCGATCCGCAGCAGGGCCACCACGGTGAGGAGCACCGTGGCCAGCGCCCAACTGCGGACGCTCCCGGCCGACAGCACCACCGGCATCCGGGCGGCGATGACGCTGGGGGCGATCACCACCAGCGTCCAGACCGCGATCAGTCCGATCGCGGCCCGACGCACCCCGACGAGGGAGCCCAGCAGGAGCGTGGCGGCGGTGAACGCCAGGCAGGGCAGCAGCATCAGGGCCAGCGACACCCCGGTGCCGGCACCGAGCAGCGCGAGCGCCGGAACGACGAACGCCAACACCGCGGCCGTACGCCGCAGCAGCATCGTCAGACCGGCGGCCGGGGTGGCGGCGATCAGTTCCCAGGCCGGGTCGGCCCGACGGTGCCAGGCGACCGCCACGCCCGGCAGCGGAGCCAGTGGCGCGATCAGCAGCACCAGCGAGGGCAGCCCGCTCCACAGCGCGCCGAGCAGCGCGGCACACGCGAGCACCGTGACCGTCATCGCCAGCCACGGCAGCAGCGTGCCGACGAACCAGCGGTACCGCAGCACCGACCAGGACCGGCTCCGGCCGGCGGGGGCCGGGCCCGCCGCGATCTCGCGGTCCAGGGCCGTCGCGACCCGATCGATCACGGCACGGCTGGCCACGGTGGTGCTGCCGGCCAGGCGGGCGCGACAGTCGGCGCAGTCCTCGAGGTGTACCTCGATCGCCCAGACACCGGGTTCGTCGAGGCCCGGATCCCCGACGGCGTAGCGGTCGATCTGGGTCAGGCTGGGGTGGGTGGTCATGACAGCGCCTCCCGCAGGGCGACCCGGGCCCGGCGGACCCGGGACTTCACGGTGTTCTCCGGTACGCCGAGCAGCACCGACGCTTCGCGCGGCGAGAGCCCGTCGAGGACGGTGGCCCGCAGGGCGGCCCGGACCTCGGGCGGCAGGACGAGCAGGGCCTGCTCCAGTTCCTGGCCGATCCGGGCGGCCATCACCTCGTCCTCGGCGGCGGGGGCGGTGGTCGGCATCAGCTGCACCTGCGGCACCTGTCCCTTGCGCGCCCGGCGACGAAACGCATCGACCAGGCGGTGGGCTGCGATGGTCCACAGCCAGCCGACGGCACTGCCGGGTGACCCGCCGCCGGCCCGGTCCCGGGCGCCGGCGAAGCTGCCCGCCGCCCGCCAGACCGCCAGGTAGGTGTCCTGGAGCACCTCGGCGACCACGTCGGGGTCGGCGCAGCGGCGCCGCAGCCGTACCTCCAGCCACGGCGCGGTACGCCGGTAGAGCTCGTCGAACGCCCGCCGGTCACCACGGGCGACGCGGCGCACGAGTTCGCCCTCGTCAGCCGCGTCCAGGCCTCTTCTCACACCCGGTAAGACGACGGGCCCACCCGGATCGGGTCCCGATCACGTGTGACCGTCGTCACTCCCGACCCGGCGGATCACCTCAGGTGGGCGGACCCGCTGCGGCCCGGCCGCCGGCCAGCAGCGGGTCCACCGTTGCGTGCGTCAGGGCGCGACGTAACCGTCGAACACGTGGACCCCGTCGGAGCTCTCGGTCGAGCTCTGCCGGTTCGTGTTGAAGTACAGCTTGCCGTCGCTGAGCCCCACGCCTTCGATCTCGAACTTGACCGGATAGGCCGAGGAGGTGATGCGGAAGGAGAGGTCGGGCGCGGCGGGCGCGGTCCCCGTCGTCGCCGGCGACACGTTCCGGTAGACGAGCACGATGCTGCGGTTGTCCTTGGTCAGCGGGTAGTAGAGGACCCGCCTGTTCTCGTCGTAGAAGAACCCCTGGTTGGTGAAGGTGTCCAGGTCCGGCACCACAGCACCGTTGACCAGGGCACCCTCGACCTGCAGGTCGAACGCCTTCGTCACGTCGATGGTCCCCGAGTTGGCGCGCAGCGGGATGCTGCCGTTGTAGATCGTCCTGCCCTTCTTGAACATGAACGTGATCGTGCTGCTGGTGACCGAGACCCGGTTGATGCCGGACACCGTCAACGGGGTCCCGTTGACATGCACCTGGTATGACCCGACGTAGTAGTACGTGGTGCCCTCGTAGCGGAGTTTGACGAGCTGCGCGCCGGTCTCATTCATCGTGACGATGAACATGTGATGCTGTTCGTCGATGTCGACGATCGTGATGTCGTTCCCGTGCCCGAGCCAGGTGTTGGTCGACGTGTTGTTGGTACCGTTCGTCATCTGCACCCGCGCACCGGTGCTCTTGTGTACTCGGTAGATGGCGGAGAGGTCGTTGGCCGTGCGGGCCTTGACCGAGTAGAGGTAGGTTGCTCCGGCGGCGAAGCCCTGCACCCCGGTGGCACCGCTCGTGTCCGGCAGGGTGGCCAGGGTGGTGTAGGTGTTGTAATAGGCCGCCAGGGCCGGCTGCCCGGACAGCACCAGGACGCCGATGATGGCCGCACTCACAACGGATAGACGCCTACCAGATCGCATGCTTTCCCCCGAAGTTTGATGCCCAGCGGCCGAATGCCTCATAGGCCATCGAGGGCAGGCTATTGCTGGATTAGCAGGACGGTCAAGGCGTGACGACGCTCACGGATACGCCCGCCCGCCGATGACGGAGAGCATCTGGAGTTTCTCGTGGCTCTCACTGCCCGGAACGGCGGTGTAGACCATCAGCACGTGGGCTTCACCCGGGTCGACCAGCCGTTGACAGTTCAACTCGAGCGGGCCGATTTCGGGGTGGACGAACTGCTTGACGTCACGGGGGCGTACCCCGATCTCGTGGTCGTCCCACACCCGCCGGAACTCCTCGCTGCGGGCCAGCAGCAGCCCGGTCAGGTGGGCCGCCCGGGACCCCGGGCCCCGGACGGTGACCAGTTCGCGCAGCCCGGAGGCGAACATCCGGGTCAGGAAGGGGTGCTCCGCCGGTGCGTAGAGCTGCCGGGCGGCGGGATCGGTGAACCACCGGTAGCCCGCACTGCGGGCCGGGCCGGTGTACCGGGTGGTGTCCCCGGTGAGCGCGACACCCATCGGGGACTGTCGCAGGGTCTCGCCCAGTTCGGTGACGATCTCGGCGGGGGTGTCGTCCAGCCGGTCGAGCACCCGCAGCAGGCCCGGACTGACGTGGTCGTTGGAGGTCCCCCTGGGTGGCGGGTGCTGGCCGGCCAGGCGGAACAGGTGGTCACGTTCGTCGATCGACAGGTGCAGGCCCTGGGCGATCGAGGCGAGCATCCGGTGAGACGGCTGCGGGCCACGTTCCCGCTCCAGACGGGAGTAGTAGTCGACCGACATGTGACACAGCGCGGCGACCTCCTCACGGCGTAGCCCGTTCGTCCTGCGCCGCTGCCCGCGCGGCAGACCGACGTCTTCCGGTTGCAGTGCCTCCCGCCGCCTGCGGAGGAACTCCGCCAGCCCGGTGCGATCGAGCACGACGCTCCCCCTGTCGAGTGCTGCCTCGTTTCTACCGCCCACCGGAGGAGGTATCCACGGCCTGCCGATCCCCCCGTCCGGTCCCGGGGGGTGACTGGCGATCCTGGGATCGGGAGGTCGTGGTTACCGCAGCGCTTTCGGCGAACGATCGACGGTGTGACCCGAAGATCCGGACAACCAGCAACGGGAGCACACTCCATGCCACGTACCCGCATCGACATCACCGTCCCCGACCTGTCCGGGAAGCGCGCCGTCGTCACCGGCGCGAGTGACGGGATGGGCCTGGGCATCGCCACGCGGCTGGCCGAGGCCGGCGCCGAGGTGATCCTGCCGGTCCGCAACCCGGGCAAGGGCGAGGCCGCGATCACCACGATCAGGCGGACCGTACCCGCGGCGAAGCTCGCGCCGCGCAGCCTGGATCTGTCCTCGCTGGAGTCGGTCGCGGCCCTCGGCGACACGCTGCGCGCGGAGGGCCGCCCGATCCACATCCTGATCAACAACGCGGGCGTGATGCGACCGCCGACCCGGCAGACCACGGCAGACGGGTTCGAGCTGCAGTTCGGCACCAACCACCTGGGGCACTTCGCGCTGGTCGGTCATCTGCTGCCGCTGCTGCGCGCCGGCCGCGCCCGGGTGACCTCGCAGGTCAGCATCGCCGCCCGCAAAGGCACGATCAACTGGGACGACCTGAACTGGGAACGTTCCTACCACGTCATGCGTGCCTACAGTCAGTCGAAGATCGCGTTCGGGTTGTTCGGTCTGGAGTTGGACCGGCGTAGCCGGGCGCACGGTTGGGGCATCAGCAGCAACATCGCCCACCCGGGGGTGGCTCCCCCAGCCTGTTGGCCGCCCGGCCGGAGATCGGCCGAGGTCGGGACATCCCTCAGTACCGTCTGATCCGGGCCATGTCGGCGCGTGGCATCCTCATCGGCACCGTCGAAACCGCGACGCTGCCCGCGCTCATGGCCGCGACCGATCCGAGCGCCAAGCCCGGTGTCCTGTACGGACCCAGCGGCCCGGGGAACCTGGGAGGCCCGCCGGCCGAGCAGCGGACGTACCCGCCGCTGCGGAGCGCCGAGGAGGCCGCACGGGTCTGGCGGGTCTCCGAACAGCTCACCAACACCGTCTTCGCCACAGCCTGACCACCGGCCCGGGGCGTCTCCCGAGAAGCCGCCGGAAGCCTCACGGTTGGGGTGGGCCGGCGGCACCACCATGCGAACCACACCACCACAATCACCGGTGACCCCCTGCCACTGAATTCAGCCAATTCGCAGCGCTGCTATGCCTGCAAAGCAGCCATGCCGTCGGGGGGGATGGCCCTATGGGTTTCGTCAAGCGGGGACGGGCGCGGTTGGGCGGGGTTGGTAGGGGATCTTGTCGCGGAGCATGGCGTAAAGGACGTCGCAACGGCGGCGGGCGAGGCAGATGAGGGCGGCGTTGTGGCGTTCACCTTCGGCGCGTGTGCGGTCGTAGTAGGCACGGCTGACGGGGTCTCCGAGGGACGCGATCGCGGCGAGGATGAGCGCTCGTGTGGGTGATTGTTGCCGCAGCGGGGGTGGGTGTTCGCCGCGGATGCTGGTGCCGGATCATCGGGTGACGGGGGCAAGGCCGGCGTAGACGGCGAGGTGGCCGGGGGCGGGGCAGACGGTGCCGTCGCCGACTTCGAGCAGGATCCGGGCTGCGGTCCTGACGCCGATGCCGGGCATCGAGGTCAGAACCTGGGCGAGAGGGTGAGCATCGAGGCTCCTCTCGACATGGTCGGCGACCTAAAGGACGTCTCGTAACTCCGTGGCCGGTCCATGGTGGATCATGTCCGGGTGCAGGTGATCGCGGCAGCCCGCCCGGAGTGGTTCTTTCCCTTCACTGGGCTGCAGCCCGCCCAGTTCCGCCGCCTCGTTTGGCTGGTCGCCTAGCGTGGCGGTGACGCGATCGCTGACGGTCGGCCGGGCCGGCAGTGGTCTCTCGATCTCGCCGACCGGGTATGCTGGTGGCCGCGTACTGGCGCACGAACCTGACGATGCGGCAGATCGGCCCGCTGTTCGGGGTGTCGCACTCCGCTGCGCATCGGGTCATCGACACCGTCGGCCCCCTGCTCGCTCTGACGCCGGGGCGTCGGCGTCGGGTCGAGCAGATCACCATCGTCGACGGCACGCTCATCCCGACTCGGGACCACCGGCTGGCCGCCCCGAGCAAGAACTACCGCTACAGCACGAACCTGCAGGTCGCCATCGATGCCCACACCCGCCTCGTCGTCGCCCTCGGTGATCCGCAACCCGGCAACCGCAACGACACCATCGTCTACCGCACCAGCGGCATCGACCAGAAGCTGGCCGGACGGCCGGTCATGGCCGACGGCGCCTACCGCGGCAACCCGAGGTGATCATCCCGTACCGCAAGCCCGCCGACGGCAGCGAGCTACCCGAGTGGAAGGCGGACCTGAACAAGCAACACCGCACCGTCCGCGCGCAGGTCGAACACGCCCTGGCCCGCATGAAGACTTTCAAGATCCTGCGCGACTACCGGCGTGCCGCCAGCACATTGACCGACACCGCATCCGGCATCGCTCATCTCCACAACATCATCGTTGCCGGCTGAACGTCGACCGTTGACCGGCCAGGCTTTCACCGAGTGACGAGACATCCTTTAGCCACGTTGTCGCAAGACACCCCGGAGGCTGTCAGCCGGGCGGCGCAGGATCGTCTCGGCTGCATGGGTGCCGGGGACAGTGACGTTCTGCTCGTCGAGTGCGGTCATGATCTGCTCGACGAGGCGTACGCCCATGCGTGGCGCGTGGACGGCGGCGATCGAGAGCAGATTGCGGCGGCCGGCCTTCTAGGGCCTGTGTCGAAGTCCGTCACAGCCACTCGTTGATGGCGGCAAGGTGGATGGTGGCCTCGTAGCGGACGGCGAGCTTGTCGAAGCGAGTGGCCACCGCGCGGTGGCGTTTGAGCCGGTTGATGCCGCACTCCACGGCGTGGCGCTGCTGGTAGATGTGGGGGTCGAAGGCCGGCGTCCGGCCGCCCTTCGACCCCTTCTTACGCCGGTTGGCGTCCTGGTCGGCCTTGCTCGGGATGGTCGCGGCGTTCCCGCGTCGGCGCAGGTAGGCCCGGTTGGCCTTCGACGTGTACGCCTTGTCGGCCAGCACCCGGTCCGGTCGGGTCCGTGGACGGCCGACGCCGAGGCGAGGAACGCGGATGGCGGCCAGGACGGGGATGATCCCCCTTTTCCGCGCCCCGGCAGCATGCTGGTGGAGTCGACGCTGACGTCCCAGGTGACGCGTCCCGCCGAGTCGGCCAGGGCCTGCAACACGGTCAGCATCCGCTTCCAGGTTCCATTGCGCTGCCACCTGCGGAACAGGGCATACACCGCCGACCAGGACCCATAGTGGGCTGGCACGTCCCGCCGCGGAGCGCCGACCCGGATCCGCCACCGGATCCCGTCGATCAACTGCCGCCTACTCCATGATGACGGACGACCGGGCCGCTTCGGTACCGGCAGCAGCGGCTGCAGCACCGCCCACTGCGCGTCGGTCAGGTCGTGCCGCCTCGTCACCGCTAGGGTGTCCACGAGGTCTCCGGTATTCAGGTTCTGCTTGGTCGCTGAACCATCTACCGGAGACCTCGTCACATCTCGACCACCGACACGCGAAGATCCTCAAGCGGGCTCAAGCCATGGCCCCGACTTCGACACAGGCCCTAGCCCGACGGGGCCGCCGCAGCGCGACAGCAACTTCAGGACCGCCTTGTGGTGGACCTTGGGCCTAGGACTCGCTCCAGAGCGGGATGGATCTGCGTCAGCAAGCCACGGATCCGGTTAGATAAGCGGGTGGCTTCGCCTACGAGAGCGTCGTCGAAGCCGAGGAGGACCTCCAGTTCGGCCATGGTCTCGTCGCCGACGTCGACCCGCCGCAGTGTGTGGGGCAAGGTGCGGGCCGCGTCAGCGATGACATAGGCATCCCCCCGGGCGTAGGCCTTCGCCGAAGCGGGGCGTAGGTCAGCGATCCGGCGCATCGCCAGACCGGGCAAATAGGCCACCTGATGACCACACGCCCGAGTGACCGCGACCGGCAGCACCGATCGAGGCCGGCTGATGGACCACTACCAGAATCCGGCCGTGCCGGGCGAGTTTGTCGAACAGGGCTTGCGAAAGCCATCCCGGCCGTTACTGCTCGATCTCCTGGACGCCGTACACGTCGGCGGCGTCAGCTTCAACGATCTTGCCGATTGGTATGAGTACCGGCCGGTCACGACGATCGGCCCAGCCGCGTACCGCTCCATCCACGAGTAGCGTCTGCCGCACCGGTCACTCATGAGGCGGACGCGTCGGCTTTGCGTCGCTGCTGGGG
Source organism: Micromonospora cathayae (assembly GCF_028993575.1). Classification (NCBI taxonomy): domain Bacteria; kingdom Bacillati; phylum Actinomycetota; class Actinomycetes; order Micromonosporales; family Micromonosporaceae; genus Micromonospora; species Micromonospora cathayae. Next base: position 6,923,641 of record NZ_CP118615.1, read on the forward strand.
GCAGCGAAAGGTGCCCAAAAACCATAGGCGGGGCCCACGCTGCGTGCACCCCGCCTATTCACGGTTGTCAGCGCAGTTGAGGCACGCGGTAACGGTTCTGCAGCAGGTCCGCCACCCGCTGGATGTCTCGCGGGGTGTTCTGAATATCATTCCACTTGCGGACGGCACCGTCGAGGAAGGTCCATTCACCCTCGGTCCAGTGGCAGTCCTCGGCAACGGTCTTGAGGTCGGCGACGAACTCCTCGGTGCTAACGAGCTCTTGGCCATTGTCTCGGACGTGACTGATTGCGTCCATCAGGTAGCCCATGCTGATGATGCCGGCACCGTGCATGAGGCGGGATTTTCGGGACGGCTTGTTCCAGGCGTCGGGGAAAACCTCCTGCACTGCAGCCCAGAAGTTGTACAGCAGCGATAGCATTTCGCCGGTGCGGGGCAGGCCGTTGTCGTTGCGGTATCGGTACAGCGCGCCGTCGGAAAGGCTGTTTTCCAGCATCCGCAGCATCGAGTTGTCCTTGATGTACCCACCGGGGTTGGTGGGCGTCTGGATCATGCGGTGCAGCGGTGAGCGCAGGCTATCGAAGTTGAGCCGTTCCAGCAGGGTGGCCGGCAACTGCCGGACCCGCAGTGGGGTGGGCAGAGCGCCGGACGCACCCGGCAGCAACTCATGGATCAAGCCCTTGGGCAGCGCCTTCGTCGAGTTGACCAAGATGAACTGAGACCGCTGGTCGGAGGTCTCGCTGGTGATGAACGCGTTGACGCTGACCGGGAAACGGTCGACCCGGGCATCCCGAATTGCCGCGCAGCGCTGCTGGCCGTCCACGATGAAGCCTGGCCGCTCGTGCTCCGGACCATCGATCAGTGGGATAACCAAAGTGCCCGCCCGGACATAACCCGGCGCCTCGGGGACGTCGCCGGGGGCCGACTCAAACCGGACCCGCTCGTCGAACGCGATTACGATGGCGTTGGGCAGCAGAGGGCTTGCATCGGTCTCGATGTAACGCCGGATCGCAGCCACGTGGCTGAGCACCTCGGGCCGTTGATAGCCGTGCAGCTCGGTGTTTCGGTCCCGGCGAATCCGGGAGACCGTGGCGATCTCCGGTACCAACTTGCCGTCGACGGCGAAGGTGAAGAGGCTACGCCCGCGTCCTTGATCGATCTTCAGCGCCGGGAGCCGGAGTTCGTTCACCCTACCGGTGTCACGCTCGGAGGTCTCGGTCACGCGGGGTCCTTCCTTGCTTGTCGTGCTCGGACTTGCTGTTCGAAGACGTACAGGTTGTGGAACCCACGCCGTTTGTTGCGTTCGGATCCGCGAAAGATCGCGATCTCGATTCCGTGTTTCCTGCAGAGGTCGCAGGAGCAGTCTCGCCAGGGGCGGTCTGTGAGTGTCTCGCGGTACTGACTGCTGCGGTCGGACTTGCCGTCCCAGAGGTCGCTGTACTCCCGCAACGCCTCCACGACGGCTTCCACGTCCGTGTCGTCCTTGTCGAAGCGTCGGAGCTGGTCTAGCGCCTTGCGTTCCAACTCGATCGCCTTGCCCTGGCCGATCTCACCGGACCGGATGCGTGCCTTCAGCTTGGCGTTGCCGTCCACCTGAGGTACGCGTAGGGCGACATAGGTACGCGACGGCGTATAGAAGTTGTCCCGGTCGTCCTTGAACGCCTGCCGGAACGGCGAGGTACTGTCGAAGCTGGTGACTCCGCCCTCGGTGAATCTCGGAACGTCGTCACATCGGCTGACGCCCAGCAAGTGGACCTCCATACCGTCCTTAAGTACCGGTTTCACGGCTGCCAGACACGCCAGGATATCCCGTGACTTGAGCGGCACCATTCCGCCGAGCGCAATGTGACGGTAACCGAAATCCTGCAGCTTCTCGACCGCCGCGGCGTACGACTCCGGGCTCCAGCCTTGTGCCACTCCATACGGGGTAAACGTGACACCGCGCGCATCACAACGGTCACGAAACTTCTCCGCGAGTTCGAGCGTGATCCGCTGGCGCTTTGCCCAGCCCTTCTGCTCAGCCTCGTCGCTGCTGGCGGCCGGATCGTACTGGAAGATGACGTGGTCTACGGAGATCCCGTAGTCGAACCCGCATCCGTGATAGAAGTCAATCACCTCGTTCACCGTGTACGGCGGTTCCACCTCGGAGACGTAGGAGAACGCCCCACAGTCTCCCATGATCTTGAGGGGGGTGTTGCCGTGGTCAAGCCGGAAGAATCGGCGTGCGCCCTCCCGGTAGAGGCGGTGCCGCTGAGCGACGGTGTACTTCCCAGCGCTGCTGCCGACTTGGCCATCGACGATCGCCTTCGAGACCAGCAAGCCGTCGAACGGGGCTCCGGTCAGCACCTCGTGGGCATAGAGATCGTCGCGCTGCCGCACACGGAACGGATCGTGTTCCTCCGTAACGAAGTCGAAAGTGGGATCGACCTGGTCCTGACTGTCGGGGAAAAAGAACCTCACGCGAGTTCCGCCCGGGAGTTCCGGTGAACGCGAATGAGATAGCTGGACAACTCTTGAATGTGCCGATGCATGTTCTCTATCTCGTTCCATTGCATGTTGAGTTCGTCCCATTGACCCCCGGTCCAGCGGCAATATGGCGCGATGAGGGCGAGGTGCTGCCGAACAGTTTCGGAAGCGTTGGGACCACGAGGATCGACCACGCCGAGGATGCGGTCCATCAGCCGGCCCATCGCACGAATGCCGGCGCCGTGCATCAGCCTGCTCTTGCTTGCTGGCTTGCCCCACGCGTCCGGAAAAGTGTCCCGAACCGCTGACCAGTAGATGAACAAGGCCTGCAGGATGCCGTCGAAGTCGGTCTCGTTCCGGCTGACGTCCCGGTAGGGAAACAGGCATCCGGACGGTGAGGTGAGACTCTCATTCAGCATGTTGACAACCACGGTATCGGTGATGACCGCATGCGGCGCCTGGTCTCGCGCCGTGGAAGCGCGTTTGATCAGCCCGTACATCGGTGAAATGGGCTCTGTGTTGAGCACATCGCACAGCGCCGCCGGGGCCTTGCGAATCGCCAGCCGTGGAGGAAGTGGGCTGTCGACCTCGGGCAGCAGTTCGGTGACCAAACCTCGTGGGAGCGGACGGGTGTTGTTGACCCGCAAGAACTGGTCGCGCTGCAGGCTGACGCTGTCGGCAACGAACGCGGTCACCGGCACAGGGAACTCGCTGCGGTTGGTTCGTGACAGGGCAAGTGCACGCTGTTGGCCGTCCACGATCCAGGCAGGTTTTGTTTTCCCCTTAGCCGGCAGCGGAATCGTCAGACGGCCGGAGGTCGCGAGCCCATCACTGGCCCCCGGACCTCGGCTCGACTCGAATCGGCTTCGCGACGATAGCGCCAGGATTATCGGGTTAGGAAACAGTGATCCGTCGGTGTTGAGGTACTCGATGATCTCGGCGACGTGGCGACGCACCTCCGGTCGTTGGTACCCGATTAGGCTGCCGGCCTCGTCTCGGCTTACCCGGGAGATATCGGCGATCTGCAGAACCTCGTCGGCACGCAGGGCGAACATGAACATCGGGTACTTGCCGGTCTGCTCGATTCGGAGCGCACGACGGACCAACTGCGTGGCTGAGGAGTTGGCGGTCATCCTGCTTCCGCCATGATCTCGGCGAACAGGCCGTGGAAGCGGGCCTGCTCGCAGGACTGCCCCGCAGCACGCAGACGCCGCAGCAGGCTCGTGGCCGTGCTCGGGCCGTCGCTGAGGGACTGTCGAATGTAGTTGCGAACCTCTTGGTCGCCTAGCTTCTGGCCGACGGGCCGGCGGGCCGGATCGGGCGGTGCCGACTGGGCGGTCTCCCGAGCAAGCTTGCGTAGCACGCTGAATCTTAGGTTGTCGCCCGCTGCGATGAGCAGGTGCGTAGCGGTACGGACATTGAGCGCTTGCATGCTGCCGCCGACCACCGGGCGCAGCGCGGCTGTGACCGGCACGACGAACTCGTCAAGTTCCGCACATCGCTTGGGCGGCCCCAGGATCGCGAACTGCTCCCGATCGGCTAGGCCAGCGGCGGCGTCCTGGAGATCCTCGCTGCATGCCCGCATGTATGACTCGGACAGCACCGCGATGATGGTGGACCGCGGATCCCGCCGGGCCAAATCGGCGAACGATCGCGACGCGTCGGCGGCCGGCCACTCCCATCGGGTTAACTGCCGCCACCACTCCCGCATCGCGGCCGGCGACGAACCGGCGGAATCGTCCCCGCCGGGAGCAAACGTGGCCGAGTACGGAACGAGCTGTGCGTCCATCGACACAAGGCCGTACCCTGCGGAGCAGACCCAGAGGTGAGCGGCGCCGTTTACAGCCTGGTGGAGGGCACGGACCGCCTGCCAATGCTCTCCGCCGTAGAGGTCGATCGCGGGGATGCGCGGTGTAGTGGCGACGAGTCGTTCCGCCCAGATCGGGAATCGCTCCGCCTCGGGGTGATCTCGGAGATCTCCGAGCCGAAGGCCTTTGGGAATCGGGGCTCTTTTTCGGTTAGCGCAGGTGACGATGATGTGGATCGGCAAAGCGCCCGCTGCCACGCTGGACATCACACGTCCCCGGTGGCAGCGGTCGTCGTCCAGCCTAACTGCGCATAGGCAGCGTGATTGTGGATGCTCTCGTCGTTGACAACACGCACCCGGAAGCGGGCGACTCGAGCGTCTTGCCGCAGTGCGACCGCAACATGGCGCGCCATGTCCTCAACGAAGACCGGGTTGTCGTACCCGGTCATGGTGACGTGCCTTTCGTCGGGACGCTTCAGGAGCGCGTATACCGGCGATGACCCCGAGGCCTCCGCGACATCGATAAGGTCGTCGAACCAGATCTGCGATTGATGCTCCGGCGCTGCCGCAACGGTGACGTAACCGCGCTGGTTGTGTGCGCCCCGGTCGCTGATTGCCTTGCTGCAGGGGCAGACGCTGGTCACCGGGACTCGGACCTGAAGCTCCAGCGATGTACCATAGTCGCTCGAAGTGACCGATAGGCTACATTGATACTCGGAGAAAGACAGGGCTCCAGTCACCGGTGCCGGGCGCTCGAGGAAGTACGCGAACGATAGCCGGACCTGGGCCTTATCGGTGCCGAGCCGGGTCCGGACGTCCTCGGCCAGGCTCAGCGCGCTCGCCCGGTCGAGTTGGTCCCGCCAGGCGTGCAGTACCTCGACGAAGCGGCTCAGGTGTGCGCCCTTAACGTCCGCGCCGATGCCGACCGACATGTCGACGGTAGCGACCGTCTCGCGTTTGACGCCCTGCCCGTCGGCGATCAGCAGCGGGTACCGCAGGCCCTCGATGCCGACTTCGTCCAGGGCGACGCCCCGCTCGTCCGGCAGTCCCTGCACGTCTGGCAACATCACGGCTTTCCTTGATAGAGGCAGCCTGAGGTGCAGGTCTCGCGAACCATCACGGCAGACAGCGGCAGTTTGTCGATGAGCCGGTCCCAGATCCAGCGGGCGAGCACCTCGCTGGTCGGGTTCTCCAGCCCCGGCACCTCATTCAGGTAGTAGTGGTCGAGTTGGGCATGCAACGGCTGGAATGCCTTTTTTAGGTCGCCGAAGTCCATCAGCCAACCGGCTTGCGGGTCAACCTCGCCGGTGACGTGCAGTTGAATTCGATAGGAGTGACCGTGCAACCGGGCGCACTTGTGGCCTTCGGGCACGTTGGGCAGCCGGTGGGCGGCCTCGAAGGTAAACTCCCGGAATATTTCCATCATGCGATTCCTATGTATTTGTGCGTTTGTAGACTTAGACGCCATTGCGGATGCTTCATACAGTAGCGGACCGCCGCTTCGGTGTTTGCCACTCGGGCCGGCCCGTCCATTGGTTGAAGCATGAAGTGCTCGAACTCCAGGTCTTCGAACATTTCGGGTTCGGCCCCGACCTGCGGGAAGACTAGTTTCAAGTCGTGTCCGCGGGTCAACACCACCGGTGCACCAGCTTTCGGGCTGACGCAGATCCAGTCGAGACCGGCCGGGGCCGGCTGCGTCCCGTTGGTCTCGACCGCGACCTCGAAACCGGCGTCATGAAGGGCATGCACGGCATCGTCGTCGAGTTGCAGTAGCGGCTCGCCCCCGGTGCAGACGACATAGGGCTTGCTCCGCTCGTGTGGCTCACCTGCCCAGGCCCGGGTCACCGCAGAGGCCAAGTCCGCCGCAGTGTGGAAACGCCCGCCACCAGGACCGTCGGTGCCGACGAAGTCGGTGTCGCAGAACTGGCAGATGGCCCGATGTCGATCCTTCTCCCGGCCGGTCCACAGGTTGCAACTGGTGAACCGGCAGAACACGGCCGGCCGGCCAGCATGCGAGCCTTCACCCTGCAGGGTGTAGAAGATCTCCTTGACGCGGTACATCACTGATCACCTGGCGGCAGGTGCCAGAGCCGGGTCAGTGAGACCAAGCCCCGCGAACCCGCGGCCCCGCAGCAGGCATGAGTCGCACGTCCCACACGCCCGGCCGTCAACCGGGTCGTAGCAACTGTGCGTCAGGGAGTAGTCGACGCCTAACTCCAGCCCGCGGCGGATGGTCTCCGCCTTGGTCAACTCGATGAGCGGAGTGTGGATCCGCAGGCGCTGGCGACCTTCCACGCCGGCCTTCGTCGCCAGGTTCGCCATGGTTTCGTAAGCCGCGATGAACTCGGGACGGCAGTCCGGGTAGCCGCTGTAATCGAGCGCGTTCACCCCGATGAACACGTCGCAAGCAGCAAGTGTCTCCGCCCAGGCCAGGGCGAAGGACAGGAAGATTGTGTTACGTGCGGGCACGTAGGTAACTGGGATGTCCTGGCTCACGTCATCAACGCTGCCGTAGTGCGGCACCTCGATCCCGTCGTCTGTCAGCGCGGAGCCCCCGAAGGCGCGCAGGTCGATGTCGGCAATGACGTGGTTACGGACCCCGAGCTGCTTCGCGACCGCACTCGCGGCGTCCAGCTCGACCGTATGACGCTGTCCGTACCGGAAACTCAACGCGTAGGCCTCATATCCCTCATGCAAGGCCATCGCGAGCACCGTAGCGGAGTCAAGGCCGCCACTGAGCAGGACCACCGCCTTCTGCTTCGTCTCAGACATACGCTTCGTCTGCCTTCCCACTGCGGAAACTACGCCACCAAGCTCGACAGCCTAGTCGCAGTATCTTGTCCGACGGCGCACCGGCCCGAGCTGGACATCGATCGCGAGATCATCACCGCCCACCACGGCGGCACCCTGACCATCGAACGCCTCCCACCGGTGCCGCCACGCGCATCCGCCTGCCGCTCAGCGAGGGCCGGCGTGACCGGCCTAAGGGCGCCTACTGTCCGAACGCAGCGCTTCCTCAATCGCCTGGACGAACCCCGTGATGCCCCGGCCTCTCGGAAGGACCTGCCGGGAACGTGGTCGTGCATCGTCAATCGCGCCGGTAGCCGCGTGTGTGGCATGCCAGGTGTCCACCACCAGGTAGTCGGCCCGGGTGGCGAACGAGCGCAGCGTCGCTGTGGCCACGTGGTCGGCGTTGCCCACCACGTCGGCGGGAGTTGCGAGCCTGTTGAGGCGTTCCTTGAGGCGTTCCGCGGCTAGTGGCAGCAGCGAGTAGACGCCGACCAGTTTGCCGTCGAGGCGCGACCATACGTCGTCCTCGGCGGGCGCGTCAGCTGGCCTGGCCTTGACCGACAGGCCGAGCTCGGTCGCCAGCAGGGCAATCTCGGTGTCCTGCCGGCTGCTCAGCCGGTGCCGAAACTCTTGACTCCTGATGACTACCTGAGTTGCCACGGTACGGCGGATACCGTCGTCCGGAGCCGGAGCCTCCTGCAACATGTCGACCAGGGCGATTCCCCAATCGGCTGCGGAAGGCGCAGCGATCTTGTGCCATAGGGCGCCGGCGCCCTCCACCCACTCCCGATAGTCCTTGGCCGTCGGGCCGGTACCGACCAGCCTCTCCAGCAGGTCCAGGTAGGCGTCCCGGACTGGGCCACTGAGGTTGTCCTGTTCGCTCAGGACGGTCAGTACGGCGTCGGCAATCGTGCCGGCCACGGTTCCGACCGTCGTCGTGGCCGCCCGGCACAGCAGGTCGAGCGCGAGCCTCGTCTGGTCCTGGTTCACGCCGGTACATCCCTCGAAGAGGGCAACACTGAACGCGTCCGCTTCGTTTGCCGACAGCCGGCCGGCGTCCGGCCAGTCGCCGAACGACGACCGAAGGGTCTTCTCCGCCTCCGGCCAGCGCTCAGCCCGGGCGAGCCGCCGGGCCCAGTCCAGCCAGCCGTCGACGGTATTGCCGGCCAGGCTCTCCAGTTCCTCCAAATCCCGGTTGAGACGGCGGTGCCGTTTCACCTTCCCCGAGGCGAGGAACGCGTGGGCGTGCGCCAGAACCTGCCTGGCACGTGCGCTGTCCTCGCTGTTCAGCACCGATTCGACGGCCGCGTCCACGGCCTCGGCACTGGGCGAGCGGAGAAAAGCCGCCACTGCGGCCGGGTATCGGCCCTGCTGGTACAGGTGCGCCACCGACTCATCGGAAATGTGGATCGGGGCCTCGCGGGTGGGCAGCAGGCTCTGCAGCCAGACCCGCTCGGTCTCATCGGCTGCGGCGGCCAGAACTCGCTCGACCCTGCCGTGGTCGGCCTGGGCAACGCCGGACACCAGGACGGCCGCACGACCATGTGGGGTGCTCGGCACATCGACGGATCCGAGCAACGCCGCAAACCGGGACTCGGCATTTCCCGGCCCGGTCTTGCCCCGATCACCGAACTCGGTGTGCCAGACCATGTCAAGGAGGATCTCGTTGACGGCGCGTGGTCGTCGTGCCTGCAAAACTTCCGGCAGATTGGCCAACTCGGCCAACTCTCGCCAGCGTTCCAGCTTCCCCAGTTTCTCGATCTCAAGGAACCGCAGATTCTCCCGGCTCAGCCGCCCAGTACCGCGAAGCGCGGTCAGTAGGTTCTCGGCTTGTGTCCCGTCCCGCCGTAACAGCGCAAGGCGGAAGTCTCGCAGGAGATCCACGAACGAGTGCAGAAGCGGCCGGGTGTGAATCTCTCCCCGGTCCATCCGTACCGAGACGAGCGTTTCGATCCGCTGGAGCATCTGGCCGGGTTCGACGCCGAGTCGTCGGATCAGCGACAACCGCTCAAGACCGGCGTCCCGTAGCGCGGCGTCGACTGGGCACCCGCCAGGGTCCGGTTCCACCGATTCGAGGGTCGCTACCGCCGGGCCGAGGAATGCCTCTAGCACCTCACGTCCCTGTCGCTGCCCCTCATTGCCCGCGGACACCAGATAGAAGCCCTGAGGCTTGCGGACAAGCGGAAGGATCAGCCAGTGACCGACGCCGGGGGTCCAGCGGGTGAGCTGTTTGTCCAGCAGGATGTCGACCCGCTCGGCGAGCTCCCGAAATCGGCTGAGGTCTCCGGCCGCCGCCCGCAGGGCCGTCGCGTTGCTCATCGCGGCGCGTCTCCGAACCGGTCCCACATCTCCATCCGGGCCTCGGTAACGTACGGTAGGTCGGCCCGCAACTCCACCTGGCACTCCCGAAGTTCAATGCCACCGTAGGTGAGATCCATGCCACCGGTCAGCACGAAGTCATCGCCGACCAGCGTCTTCGCCCCGGACTGCTCGATGTCGTCGACGACGAACCGCACTCGGTCACTAACGCGCAAATCTTGAGCGAGGAACTCCAACCGGTGCCGAAATGCCCGATTTCGCTGGTCGAAGCTCGTCACGACCACGATCGACGCACCCCTATCGGCGAGAGCGCCAAGGACCTCGGCGAGCCGGATCGCGCGGCGCCCGAATCGCGACAACTCGGTGTACATCCCGGCACTGTTGTCCAGCATCTCCATGTCCGCCACCGACGGCGCCACCAGCCAAAGATGTGTGCTGGGCACTACCAACTCGGCGGCAAGGACGGCACCTAGCAGCTTCTTCGTCTCGATTTCGTTCTGCGCCTGCGACCTGTGGATGACCCGACTCACTGCGCCTCCCTCAGCAGAAGGCGTGCGCTAACCTCGTCCGGCCCTGCAGTGACCCCCACCACGACGGGATGGCACAACAGGGTGCCGACCTCGACCGGTGTGGTCTGCAGATCCAGGAGTGCGGCACGCAACTCCCGACGATCGGTGACGACGCAGCGGAGCACGATCTCGGCCTCGTCGAGTAGCGCCTGATGGATTTCCGCCCGCCGGTCGTCGTTCCACGGCGCGGCCTCTACCCGGACCGGCCCCAGGTGGGCAAGTCGCCGGATGTCGTCGAAGTCGACCCGCAACGACGGCGCATACGGGTTGTAGGTGATGTCCGCCTGAGCAGTGTCGGCCCACGGCCACAACAGGTTCGCCACGGCCCTGGCCCGCCGGCGGCTGTCGACCTGCCCGTCCAGGCGCAGCACCGGGTCTATCGCAATTTCATGGGCGAGCAGGCCGCCCAGGGTACGGCCGTCCACCGCCAACCCCGACGCCTGATCCGCCCGGTCACGCAGGTCAACCCAGGACCGCACGGTCTCCAGTAGGTCAGGATGAGCACCCGGACCGGCCAGCCGGGTGCTCAGCACCGACCGGGCCGGGCCGCCGAGGCGCAACCCGATCCGGGAGACGACGCCGTCCACGGCGTGGCTGGCACCGGCCACCGCGCTGTGGCCCAGCCGCCACGCGCCGCGCAGCTCGTGGAGCGCGGCGTCAAGCTCGCCGGATCCGAAACGCAGCAACGTCACGAGTTCAGCGTCCATGGTCTCGGTCTCACTGGGCCGCAGCGCGTCCTCCAGAGCCCGCCCGAAGGAGTCCGGGTCGGTGGTCGCCGCGAGGTGGAAGGCTTCCACCTGTCCGGTGCCCCCGGGGGAGCGTTCTGATAGCCAGAAGACATCGTCCTCGGACGGATCCAGATCGACCATGAGCTCCTCGATGTCCAGGCCGGGGCACATCGCCCCAAGCGCGGCAAGCGTCAACTGGGCCGACGACAGGGTGTACCGATGCCGCCACCACGCGATCCACGCGGGCGACCGGTCCCTGGCGGTGACCTCGTTGATGGCTGCCTCGACGGCGGCCAGCAGTCCCAGGTCACGAAGCCAGCCCTCCCAGTCCTCCACCTCACCGTCGCCGGTGGATTCCCGCGAACCCACCCCCAGGTCGGCCCGAGCCATGTCGAGATGATCGCGCAGCCCTGGTCCAGTCAGCGGTCCCGCGCCGTACATCCCGGCCCGAGCCACGCCGAGCAGGACGCAGCCGGCGAGAGTAGTCCGATCCAGGTCGGACATGGTCTCCGGCAGGCTCGCCTCGGCCGTCAGCACCTGTCGCAGCCGCTGTGCCCGCTCCAGCCCGGTGATCGCCGGCAGGCGGTCCGGCATCCGGGTTCGGCCCTGCAGCGCGTCCGCGTGCACGTCAACACCGAGGGCCGCAGGTTCCCACAGCTCACCGCTCATCGCACCGAACTTCAG